>CAIXZH010000013.1 GCA_903923905.1 uncultured Bacteroidia bacterium | reverse complement strand
GCGGGGATGGCCATAATTAAAGTAATTAACTGGTAATTAATACTTTAAAGATACAAATTCCCGCGGTTTTAACCTAATAAATAATGAGTTATTTTACTGTAAATCAGATAAATAACTAAGTTTTGAACGAACTATTGTTAAAAAATATCCAAATTTAATTATAATTATCCCGCTAGATCCTGCAATTTGGTAGCGCCAAGTTTAAAATTAAAAGTCCATTTAAAAAATCAGATGCCAGACCGATCCTAATGACAGTTCCGACAGCTGATAGCAGTGTCCCCTGGTAAATAAACTTCACGGCTGCGCTCCTCAATCTATGAATTCATCCTGATATTAAATTTAGAAAATTCTATATTTACCCGGAATTAAAATAGGATTTAAACTCAATGAAGTGATCATTCCTGAGACACATCCAAAAAATATTAAATTATGATCAGACAATGTGTAATTATTTTCGGATGTTTGGCTATTGGGGAGTTAATAGTTAGCTTAACAGGAATCAAACTTCCGGCCAGCATAATTGGCTTATTGCTGTTGACCTTATTTTTAAAACTGGGATGGGTAAAACCGGATTGGGTAAAAGGGATATCTGATTTCCTGGTAAAAAACCTCCCCTTCTTCTTTGTCCCGCCTGGGGTTGCTGTTATGCTCTATCTTGATGTGATAAAAGTTTCTTTTTGGCCGATTATAGTCGCATCGTTTGGGAGTACCATTATTGTTCTTGCCATAACAGGATTGACCCATCAATGGCTTAGAAAAAACAAGAGATCTTCTAATAAATTATTAATCAGGCAGTAGAATACTATTTTTTCAGATGGAGAAGTTTTTTCAAAGTGAAGTATTTGTAATTGCCTTTACTTTTCTGGCCTATTTTGTGGGACAAAAGCTGCAGGAGAAAACGCGTTTGATTATACTCAATCCTATTCTGGTTTCCATTATAATCATCATAGTTTTTCTTTCCGTATTTAAGATTGATTATGCCTCATATCATCAGGGGAGCAAGCTGATCGAATTCTTTCTGAAGCCTGCCGTAGTTGCATTAGGGGTTCCACTATATCAGCAGCTTGAAAAAATAAAAAAACAAGCCCTTCATATATTGGTTTCACAATTGGCAGGTTGCATCGTGGGAATAGTATCAGTCGTTCTGATTGCCTATTGGATGGGCGCCTCCAAAGAAATCATTTATTCATTGGCTCCAAAATCGGTAACAACACCTATTGCCATTGAGGTTTCCAAAGCAATTGGAGGTATTCCACCCCTCACCGCTTCTGTGGCTATTGTGGTAGGTATTTTTGGCGGAATCTTCGGATATAGTATCATGAAACTGACACGGGTCAAGAATCCCATTGCCCAAGGTCTCTCTATGGGTACTGCTGCACATGCGGTAGGGACTTCCAAGTCGATGGAGATCAGTCCGGCTTTTGGCGCGATGTCAAGTATCGGACTGATAGTCAATGGCATTCTTACTGCAATCCTTACCCCCTATATCCTACAGTTAATGAATATCTGGATAAAATTCTAAGATCCCGGGAACATAGATTTACAAAGATTATTGACTGTCACCCGGAAAAATTTTGTATAAGATTTCCGGTTTGTTAAAAATCACTTTATTCCCTAAACAAAAACAACCATTACTTGTTAAACTTTATTTAGTTCTAACAAAACTGGAAGTTAAAAAAGCTGGGTTTCTGTTAATCCCGAAATTTGAATACCTGAAATGCTTCCATCTTGCGGAAACCACCTTATTATTTTGTAGCGTAAAATCAAAAAACACCTATTTTTTTCAAATTACTGGCTTGAAAAGGGTATTTCTTCTTTAAATTTTGTAAATTAAAATTTAAAATATAGTTTTAAACAATAATTATCTTCAGTCATTAACCTTAATAAGTAAGAAAAATGAAAGCTAAATTGAACCGTTATATTACTGCAATTGCTCTTCTATCCGTTATTATTTATAGCTGCTCGAAAAGCACTAGTTTGACTGACTCGGGGAATTTACAGAGCGCCCTGAATATGAGCTCTGATGGTAAGCATGTATATGGTTTGTTGGCTATGTCGCCAGATCAGTATGCCAATCTTCCCCTTTATTCCAAAGAATCCTTTCCAGGCACCCTGATGGAGAAGGCTCTCTCTGTACCTAAAGTAGTCACTCTTTGGAATCCTGCCATACGCGATCAGGGCCAGATAGGTTCCTGCACCGCATTTTGCGGCGTTGAATCAGATGAAATTCTCTATCATTATAAGAATGGCTCAGCGACGATATTAAGCCCTGCATTCATATACTACTGTGAGAGGGTACTCATTCTGAATGAAAGTATCACTGCCGATCAGGGAGCTTATATGGTTGATATACCTCAGGCCTTGCAAAAATATGGCGATTGCCTCGAGACCTCCTATGTATACCCAAGCAGCAACACCTCGACAGCCTATAAAACTCCCCCATCTGCAGGTGCAGTGACCGAAGGATTAGGTTATGTGATTGGACAAAATCCAACCAGCTATGCAATGATCAATACAGGTGATACTGCTGCGGTAAAGAACATTCTTAGAAGCAATACTCCTGTAATGATGGGATTTAATGTTTATGACACCCGTTCTTATACTCTTTTTGAGGGTTTAACCACGAAAAGTTACACCTATAATCCATTGACTAAGACCGGTGCACTGGTTTCGGGAGCCAAATTACTTGGAGGACATGCCGTCCCGATTATCGGATATGACGATACCAAAGGCGTTTTCCTCTGTCAAAATTCATGGGGTACCTCCTGGGGAAATAAAGGATTCTTTTTATTGCCTTATTCTGTTTTTCAAAGTACGAAGATTGTTCCTGCAGGGAATGTTTATTATGCGACTCTGAATTAACCCCGTATAAAAATAACCCTTAAAAAGGCTGTCTCTAACATAAAACGGAGGCAGCCTTTTTTATGGCAGAAGGTGTACCGATTTTTCGTCAAATTGATAAGCGCGATCTTTCAGGAAGCTCACTCTCCACTAAGAACGCCTGGAGATTTTCAAATTCTTTACAAATCGTCTGATATCCATGGAGATATAAATGCATCCGTTTTTCGATTCGGGGTTCGGTACGTCCAATCGAGAATTCTGTTAAAGGAGCAACGAGGAATAATCTTCCTTCCTGCTCCATCCGTTCACAAAAATCGAGTGTTTTATTATATTCTTCATTTCGCCGGATTAAGACCTTCATAAATTCAGGGTGTTTTCGGAAAGCAATTTTATAAAGGATTTGATTGCTTAACTTTCCCTTTCGGTAGTCACGTGGACGAGTGAGTACGACAACCACCTTCTCATGTTGGCTCAAAGCATACTCCACAGGGATGGAATCCGATACTCCTCCGTCAAAATAGGACTCGCTCCCGATTTTTACCGCCCGGGAAAGGAGGGGGATACTTGATGATGCAACCAGCGCTTTGTTTAATCCAATTTTCTCAAGCTCTTTTTTAGAGAAGACAACGGGTTTTCCAGTTCTCCTGGAGGTGGTTATCACATCAAACTCTGCAGAATTCTTAAAAAATGCCTCTTCATCAAATGGAACCAGCCGGCCCGGCAGTTCCTCGAAAACAAACTTCATATTAAAATAGGATCCTGTAGTGAGAAGATGCTTTAGGCCCATGAAGCGTTTATCCGACGGATACTCCACATTCACTTTTAGGTTACGCCCCTTCTGTTTCGACAAATAGGATGCACCAACACAGGCACCAGCAGAGACCCCGATCACCTTGTCAAAATTAAGATCTCTTTCAAGTAGGTACTCCATTACCCCGCTTGTGAAAGCTCCCCGAAGCCCTCCGCCTTCCAACACTATACATGAATTCTTCATTTATATACCTTTCCGTCAAAGATAATGATCTCACTATAGACTTCAAAAATTGCGAACCTCTTGCAGATTAGAAATCAGCCCAACTAAGAGAAGAATAAGTCTTACAAAATCTGATTTCCCTGATCTTAGAGTCTAAAATTCAAACCTTAAGAAAAATATAAAAACACGTAAAGTGCTCCGGATAATTTTGTATCTTAATGCAATAAACACCTTTATATTACCATTTCACGTCAAACAGAAAATTAAACAGACTTTCAATGGAAACGATTGGATTCAAAGCTGAAATTGCTGTTGTTGGTAGTGGAGCATCAGGCATGGGAAATGAAGTGGTTAAATTATTAAATGAGGCGGGATGCAGAGTCCACGTCTTCGATATTAAGGAGACTGCTGATGGATTTTCCATTACTGTGACGTAAGTGATTATGACCAGGTCTCTGCCTGTGTCAGAAATGCGACCGATCGGGATGGAAGGATTGACCTTCTATTTGTAGCTGCCGGGGTTCATTTATTTGCCAATATAGAGCAAACGAGCATCGAGGAGTTTAACCGTGTACTCTCGATAAATCTTAAAGGGACTTTCTATGTATTAAAAAAAGTTCTGCCAGTCATGCGAAAGCAAAGGTATGGCAATATTGTGCTTATGGGATCAGACCAGGTATTCGTGGGCAAAGGAAACAGCACGGTTTACGGTCTGACCAAGGCCGCAATCGGGCAACTTACCAAGAGCAGCGCCATCGATTATGCCCCTTATAACGTAAGAGTTAACTGCATCTGCCCCGGAACCATTGATACCCCAATGCTTATTCCCTCCGTCGAAAAATTTCATCAGATTAGTGGGAAACCGATAAATGAGATAAACGAAATACTTCAAAATGCCCAACCGGTTCAAAGACTTGGTAACGCTGAAGAGATTGCGAAGGTCGTATTATTTCTCTTGTCAGATGATTGTCCCTTTATGACAGGAGCCCTCCTTAGTGCAGATTGGGGATATACCTGTCAATAGAAGTGCAGATAATTTTCAAAGTCCGGGTCCGGCCTGTTAAACAATTTACAAGTCAGACCAGGACTTTTATTGCGGAATCGCATTTTGAAAAAATAAAAACCATTTAAGGTTATAGCTTTCAGTCTATTTATTAGATTTACTTTTTGAACAAATAAAAAAAATTGAAATGAAATTATTCATAACAGCTGGGGCGATTAGCGGAGCTTTGGCAGTTCTTCTGGGGGCCTTTGGGGCTCATCTGCTTAAACACATGATATCACCTGAAATGATTGAGGTATACAAAACAGGAATCCAATATCAGTTTTACCATACCTTTGCTTTGCTGATTGCAGGTATCCTGATGAAATTCAATCCGACACAAACCCTAAAATGGTCAGGTTATCTTTTTATTGCAGGAATCATTATCTTCTCAGGGTTTCTTTATCTCCTGGCAATATCAGGAATCAAGGCATTTGGGATGATCGTCCCGATTGGTGGGCTTATGTTTGTTGCCGGCTGGATATGCCTGTTAGTTCATATCACACGAATTAAGGCTATGTCCTGAATTTAACCTGTTACTAAATCCGGAAGTGCCGAAAGGGAAAAAGTTCATCTTCATGACTTATATCCCTTTTTAAGTTCTGCTTTTCACCACATTGAAGTATTCCAATTCCCGGTACCACTCCATTGTTCATTCGAGGTCGCTCCATTTGCAATCGCTCCAAAAAGGATTTTAAATTTACCTTTGCGTCGTTAGTTTCTTTTTGTTTATTGAATATCACTATTCCCTTAACGTATTATGGCTGGTATATATTTACATATTCCCTATTGCAGAAGTAAATGTCACTATTGTGATTTTTATGCTACCAGTAATATGACTAGCGTCCAAAAATTGGTAGAATCTGAAATGAGTGAGCTGATTTCAAGAAAACCGTATATTGGAAATGAAATAGTTGAAACAATTTATTTCGGAGGTGGTACTCCTTCAGTGCTGTCTGCGAACCAGGTAACTGATCTTCTTGCGGTAATTTATACTAATTTTATTGTAGCTTCGGATTGTGAGATTACCCTCGAAGCAAATCCTGAAGACCTCGAGGAGCCATACCTTACAGAGTTACGTTTAGCGGGCATCAACAGAATGAGCATTGGGATTCAAAGCTTCAACAATGAAATGTTATCATATCTCGGACGCGGTCATGATAATTCCAGATTAGTGAATAAAATCAAAGCCGTTCAAAAGGCGGGAATTGAAAATATCTCTATCGATTTAATCTACGGTATTCCAGGTTTAAGTCTGGAAAATTATCTGGAGTCATTAAAGGAAGCAATGCAATTGGGCATTCAACATATCTCTGCCTATTCGTTAATCATTGAGAAAAATACCTTTTTCTATAAATTATACAAAACAAACCGGCTCTTTGAAGCCCCGGACGATGATGTAGTTGCCCAGTTTAATGCGACTATTGACACGTTGGCAAACCACGGTTTTTCACATTATGAAGTCAGCAGTTTTGCCCTTGAAGGGTTTAAATCGAGACATAATTCATCCTATTGGGAAGGGAAAAAATATCTGGGTGTTGGTCCTTCTGCCCATAGTTTTGATGGTATTTCCAGGCAATGGAACGTCAGTAGTATCAGAAACTATATCCTGAATATGGCGAATTCTAAGGATTACTTTGACATTGAGATTTTATCAGAAACCGACAGGTATAATGAATATCTCCTGGTGGGATTAAGAACGGCAAAAGGAATCTCCAGGAATCACATTTCCGAAACATTCAATCAAAATATCTCGGCTTATTTTCTCAGGGAACTTTCCAAACTTAATAGTGAGGATTTTATTTCGGTTACGGACGATCGTGTTACCTTAACCCGGAAGGGTATTTTTGTATCAGATCTCATTATCAGATCTCTTTTTTTCAATTAATAAAATGAAAAATCATCATTTAATTAAGCTCCGGATATTGACTCTTCTTGTGCTTTGTTCTGTTGGTGCTTTTGCCACTGATCCTCCAACTTTAACTCTTCGTAAAAACGATCAGGTAATTAAGATTTTAACAATCAGTGAATTATTGCAGATCAAAAATGGGAGTGTTTCAGTCACCGTTGACAATCCAACAGATTCAAAAGAGCATACTTACGATGGTATTTCATTGCCAGTATTACTTGAGCGGTTTTTTGGAAACACGTGGGAAACGTTTGATCTTGTTAAGTTTATAACGGTTGATGGTTATCAGCCCGTTATTCCTACTAAAAAAATCATTGCAGGATCCTGTGTGATTTCAACGGGTGAAAAAGGGTATCCTGGATTTCGAAAATTAAAACGCAAAAATGGGGAAACGATAGATCCGGGACCATTCTATCTGGTGTGGGAGAATATCCGGGATAAAGGTATCAGGGAGGATTCCTGGTTAAGCTGGCCCTGGCAAATAACAGGTATTGAGCTAACCGGCTTTCCCCGTGAATTCCCGCGTTCAGCTCCGCCAACACTTTCCGGTGAATCTGTAAATGAAGGTTTCCTTGCGTTCAGGCAGCATTGTATCAAATGTCATACCATCAATGGAGATGGTGGCCATGTCGGTCCGGAATTGAACTATCCGGTTAGTGTAACCGAATATTGGAAAGAAGAATGGCTGATCCGGTTTATTGAAGATCCTCAAAGTATTCGGGCAAACAGCAAAATGATCCCCTTTTACCGGGATGTGAAAAATCGGCAGACTGTCATATCTTCCATAGTAACCTATTTAAAAGCTATGAAAAACAAAAAGAGAGATGATTCAACTTTGATGAATACCCAGGATAAGTAATTCGCCCAAACCACCTGCCTGGCAGTGAATTCAGGTTCTTTTGAAAACCAATGATTATTTCTAATTCATCGGGTATCACTTGATGAATTTCATAAGTTCTTTTTTCTTCGCTTCGTATTGTTGCTGGGTGATTACCCCTAAATCCAGTTTTTCTTTTTCGGTTTTCAATTTCGTTAAAGCATCTTCCGAACTCATCACATTAGGTTTCACGTTGGATTTTACTTCCCCATTTGCGATAGCTATTTCTAGGTTAGTAATATTGAACCCAAAATTGGCAGAATGCGATAACGGCTTAAACGTCTTTATTGTCAAGGTATTAAATTGAATACCAATCTTTTTTATAATAGCCTGACTGCCTGAATGTTTAATATTAGCCGGCACTAAACTTTCACCCATAAGACCCGCAATTCCAACACAACTAAAATCTTTGCCAGTGGCGGGTTTTCCTATGGTTATGGTATCTCCCACCTTAAAACTTCCATTGTCCGGTGATAGGTATTCAGTATATTGGCCCCGGTTATTCTGTTGAATATCATTAAATGTTGCAGTTTGTGCCATTGCTGACACACCACAGAACAAGGCTAATCCGAATAAAATCTGTTTCATATACTAATTTTTAAATGGTTATTCTTTCGAGTATTAAGCACACGATATGTCATCTTTTGTCATTCATTTTGTCCTATTTACCGATATTTCGGTCTGTTTTCAGAACCCGATTTTGAAGTAGGAGCTTGACGACGCAATTCGTGTTCAAAAATAGATTTTATCTGTCACAATTTTAGCATCAAAAAAGATCTGCCTGTATAAAGGATTTTATAAAATTATTTAGTTTTACAAAAAAAACCAGAACCTGATTAAGTTTGTTGCAGAACCTGTTTTGCCCTTCATGCTTCATTTTCAATAAATAATTTGAAAATTTATGAGGATGAAACAGACTCATGAAATTAATGGCATCTCCTTTATAAAACCACCAACTTATAAAAAAGAAATGAAGCTCCTGATTAACCTGTTGTTTACTTTTCTTATCAGCTCTTCAGGCCATGCCCAAAAAGCGGATGACTGGAAACTTGTCCGTAATCAGGAAGGGGTAAAAATATATCTCCGCAGTGTTAAAGATTTGGGTACAAAGGAAGTTTTAGGGCTTACCCAGATCCATTCCACCTTAGGGGCATTGGTAAGTATGATTAAAGATCCCGAAAATCACCATAGCTGGATTTATGCCAATAAAGAAGCAAGGTTTCTTAAAATAATCAGCGATTCTGAGTGGATCTATTACAACATTTCTGAAGCCCCATGGCCCGTACGTAATAGGGATTTAATTACCCATGTCAATCTGGAACAGGATCCGGATACCTATGTGGTGAGAATTGATTCCGAGGGTTGGCCCGATTATATCCCGGCCAATAAAAATCTTGTCCGGATAGCAAGACTACGATCGTTATGGGTTTTTACCCCGAAGAATTATGGAATGATTGATATTCGATTCGAGTTATCCATTGATTTAGGGGGAGATATACCTGCCTGGCTCGTCAATTTTGCGATTGACAAAGGTCCTTTTAACACTCTGGTGAATCTTGGGAAGGTGGTTCAAACAGCCAAGTTTAGAGGTCAGGTTCTCCCCTTTGTTAAGGAAAAATCATTTTAAGGAATTTATATGAAAATCAGTATTACCGGGGCAAGCGGACATATTGGCAACAATCTTTGCCGGGAACTGATTCAGAGGGGGCACCAGGTTAAAGTGCTGGTTCACAACGCTGATGAGTCATTAGCCGGACTGGATATTGAAAAAGTAAAAGGCAATATCCTCAACAAAGAGGCACTCTACAGGTTCATTGGAGGTACAGATTATGTTTTTCATACGGCTGCCATTATTTCTATCGGAGTCAATTCAAAAGAGAAAATATTTCAGACCAATATTGAAGGTACACGCAATGTTATTGAGGCTTGCCTGAAGCATAAAACTAAACGGTTGGTTCATTTCAGTTCTATTCACGCGTTAAAAAACGGTCATCCAGATACACTATTGGACGAATCGGGGTCATTAGCAGGCAAGGAAGCATACTTTTACAGTCAATCCAAAGCGGGTGCCGAAAGGGTATTGCTCGATGCGTGTAACCACGGACTTGATGCGGTTATCCTAAATCCTTCCTCAGTCATCGGGCCATTTGATTTTGTCCCCTCACTGGCAGGGCAGATGATCATCAAAATCGCAACGGGCAAATTGCCGTTCCTGATTAGAGGGGGGTATCAATGGGTGGATGTCCGCGATGTTGTTTCTGCGGCTATCAACGCAATTGAGTTGGGCCGAAGTGGTGAAAGATATCTGCTCGCAAGCCAATGGATGAGCCTTCAGGAAATAGCCGCTGTCATTTGCAAAGAAGTCCATAAAAATGCACCGGCTCTTGTTCCAGATTTCCTGGCATGGGCAGGCCTTCCATTTATTCAGCTGACAGCAAAACTCTCCGGGAAGACGCCCCTCTATTCCAAAGAGTCATTGAATATTGTAAACCATTCGCCAAGATTGGTTAATTATCAAAAAGCAGTCAGTGAGCTCAGATTTCAACCACGACCTGTTAAGGAAACTTTTGTGGATTCCCTGAATTGGTTTACTCAAAATGGATACCTAAACTCCCGAAAACTTTAAAAAACTGAATATGAACAGCCCCGTAGCTTTTAACCATCTGATTCTTTACTGGATCGCCTTTGCAATTCTCTTATTTCCGGTGCTGTTTTTTGTAAAGCAACCCTATGGGAAGCATTTCCGTAACGGTTGGGGACCCTCAATTTCAAACCGCATTGGCTGGATAATCATGGAAATGCCTTCGCTTATCATCTTAAGCTACTATTTTATTGTTTCCCGGAATTTCAATGCCCCGGTCATCCTGTTATTCGCATTATGGTTTATCCATTATTTTAACCGCACCCTGGTTTTCCCGTTCAGGATTAAAACAAAGGGGAAGAAAATGCCGCTTATCATCGCGCTGTTCGCCATCATTTTCAATTTTATCAATGCCTCATTCAATGGCATTGCCCTTGGTAACACAGCCGATTTCAATGTTTTTACAACAACTGATTTTATGCGGTTCAGGGTTGGCTTTCTTCTGTTTGCAACCGGAATGTTCACCAATCTTTCCTCTGACAATCTGTTGATTGCCCTTCGGAAGAGTTCAGTCAATGGCTATCAGATTCCACAAAAAGGGATGTTTAAATGGGTATCATGTCCGAATTATTTAGGCGAAATCGTAGAATGGGTGGGTTTTGCTACGATGGCATGGAACCTGGCAGCCTTCTCTTTCGCAATATGGACCATCGTAAATCTGCTGCCACGGGCCATCGATCATCACAAATGGTACCGCCAGTATTTCGCCGGTTATCCGGAGAAAAGGAAGGCAATTATTCCGTTTATTCTGTAGATAATTAATTTAAATGAAAATGAGTCCGCTTTGATTCTAAAAGATTCTTTTTCAGGAAACTTCCTCCTGAAAGAATCAAACCAGATTCTCTGTTAAGCAATTTAGGATCGTAAAGCAGCGAGCTCAATTCTTTTGGAATTAATCCGGACTATTTGATTATCGATTTTTCACCCTGGCAAACCCCGTGACATTGCCAATCCAGGAGATGAAATCTTCGGCATCCTCGTCGGCACCATGGCCTGCATCCCAGTAAAGCTTGGTATTCACATCCTTATTCCGGTTCTCAAGGCTTGTGGCCAGATTGGCAATGACAGTCTGCGAAGTGTGATTATCGGAAGTACCCTGGCGAAGCCACCAATGGTTCGCACAACCTTGGTTATTATGGATGATAAAGAACATGGCATTCATCATATCGACCTTCGTTTTCAGGTCACTTTCAATCTCTGCACCGGGGTCACCTGTAGTTTGTTGCAAACTGAAATTGGTAAAGTGCCTGGCGTCGGTGGTTTTGTTTCCAAACTCAATTGGTTCACCCTGTTTCATGTTAAAATCGTCAAAGGCAGGCAGGCTTTTCATCCGGCCTACATGAGCTACGTAGTCGGTGAATGTAAAGGCAGCTCCTATTTCGGACCAGATGATCCAACTGTTCTTTTCAAGGTATGCCTTCCGTTTTTCATCCGTCAGATCTTTAAGAAACTTATTGGCTGCCGGATACAGAAAATATTGCAAAAGGTACTTGTCGAAATTATCTGCAGTGATGGTTCCAAAACCACCTTTCCCCTGAAGATTTAGTCCTGCCTGGTATTTTGCGAAGTCAGCTTTCAGCTTTTTTGAGAGTTCCTGATCCACAGGACCGGATCTTGCCGGGGATTCTCTGTACATCCATTCATAGGCGCCGTCGGCATGCTCCAGATCGGTGATTGGGCAAAAGCAGGCACAACCACAGATGTTGTCAGCTTCCTTCGCGGCACCGATTTCCTCCAGGTATGAGTCATAAAGTGGGTTGTTACCGGAGGAACCCAGAAGTGCGGAGAGTGCCCCTCCTGCGCTGACCCCAGTTGAAAAAATCCAGTCGACATTACCCGGCATAACCCCCTTATTGTGACGTATGTAACGGACAGCGCCCTTCAGGTCAACAATAGCAGCAGGAGCTTTACCGTAGAACGTTCCGTCGGCCGCCTGATTGTCACGACCACGGCAACCTGGAGACACTACAACATATCCCGCTGCAAGGGCCAGGTCTGCATTCCTGCTCACTTTGCTATTCCCATTGGGGCCAGGGCCGAATCCTCCGGCCGGCATTGGAGGCATTCCTTCGGGAGGCTTACCCGGACCGCCAAAGCCATTCGGACCCTCCGGACCGCCATTCATTTTGCCGCCTGGTGGGGTTCCCGGTGTTCCACCCCGGGGCATCCCGAATCCGCTTCGGGTATTACTGGCTGACATATAGCCTCCAATCCCATTCGTAAAGAGAATAGGTGCATTTGTTGCATCAACAGCTACCCCTTCTACCGTCACAGGCACACTGACATTCAGACTTTGATACTCCTTATCCACAGGCTTTGCCACATAAGGGATGTGCAGGTACGAGCGGAAGGTTACTTTCTTTTCACCCGCAGATGTCTTCACTATTTTGGTTTCCAATTTAAAGCTATCCTTTGGAAACAGCAATGGATCAGTGGTCTGTCCAACTGAAGTATTCCCCGCAAGGGAACACCCCACCATAAATCCCAATGAAACAATGACTCTTTTAAACATCGTTTTCTTCCTTTTATTTAGTTTATAAAAACAATAGAATTAACGTAACAACGATTCCCGAACCGGCTAAGACTAACCCCCGGCGAAACATTCTGGATTCTTTTTTATACATCCAAAATGATGAAACCGCCAGAAAAAGTAATAAGATGGCGAAGATCGTAGAAAATAAATAGGTCAGATCCCTGCTTGATTTTTTGTGCAAATTATTGAATTTTTCAAGAAAGGACGGAAGAACTTTTTCGGAATATTTCACGATTCCCGACGATTTATCGTAGCTTCCATTTTGAAAATAGATCACATTGCCTTCGGTCCTGGATACCTCCAGATTCCGGATGTGCACGATCCTGCCCAGCTCTGATACCTCGATATCCGGGGACAATTTTTTCTCGATTTGCCTTTCGTTTTTGAGAAATCCGGTATCCCTGTAAATAAGCAGAATACCGCTTAGACTGTAAATAATCGTTAGACCAATCAAAAAGAAGCCAATATCGCGGTGCAAAGCACGGATATAATAATTGATCGATTTTTTCGCTTTAATCTCCATCTGAATAAACCATTTATAATTAGCAATTAATGTCTGTCTTTCAAGGATATAATCATCCTGTTATCTTTTTTGGGTAAAGAGCCAGTCCCTTACCCCTTCGATCGTGTAGGCAATTCTCCAGGTGCAAATATGATTGCTTCCGCCATCATCCCTCATCCCTTCCGGCACGACCGTTCCCTTTCTTAAAACGGTATATTTCACATTATTCCCTTCAGCCACCATATTATCAACTTCGGTTTTAAATTCCGCCGGAGTGCAGAGGCCGCTCCATGTCGCCCTGCTGATTTTGGCTCCCGCTTTTTCAAGGGTCTCTGTAATCGCATTCATTCCCGGAAAAGCCTTCAGATCACCTTCAGAGACAATGATCCACAGATTATCTTTCGCCATCACGGGTACCTTTGCAGGATCCCATTGGCCTGCCACAAGCAGCGATGCAGCAAACAAATCGGGGTATTTTATATTCAAAGCAATGGAGGACATGCATCCCATCGATTGTCCTGTAGTGTACAACCTGTTTTTATCGATCGTATACCGGCTTTCCAAATCAGTTATCAGATTCACCACAATATCCAGGTCATTTGAGGCTTCAGATTGATCATTCACCATGACAGTATTGTATTGGGGGGCAAGTACAAAACATTCATGTTTAGCCTGTTCGGAAGGAGTAGCCCAGATTACGGCCCCTAGCCCCTGGATCAAAGTTGTCCGGGATTCGGCACTGGTAACTCCGGCGTCATGAATAAAAAGGACCATTGGATATGTTTTCCGGCTGTCGTAATTTTTAGGGATGAATAAATTATATTTCAATACTTTACCTGTTTGCGGGTCATTGTATTCAAGCTGCTGAAAGTCATCCACCACCAGGTTAATCTGCCGGTCATTCTCTAACGGACTTGAATCCGGAGTGTATTTTTCACCCTCAACAGTAATAACAGGAGTAAGCTGTTTTACGGCAATCTTTTTTGATGCGGTTGAAAATCTTGGGCCATGCTGGGAAAAAACTGCAGCTTCCTTATCCGCCACAGATAACTCAATTATGACATACTTTCCATCAACCCCTTCTGATCCCTTAACCAAAACGGAATTAGAATATACTTTTGCGATGGTTCTGCCCATTACCGAAAAGCTGGAATTGGAAAGAGCCGAATTGCTGATCTTTTTATCGAATTCAACAGCTACAGCCGTGACCTTTTGCCCATCCCCAAACACTTCGGTGATCGCTATAACGTCTATTATATGTTTACTGGTGGGATTGAGTGAGTTCCCGTATGTCGCCAAAGAACTTAGCATAGCCATTGCAAACATAGATAACCCTATTCTGAGAGATTGTATTCTTTTCATAATCTTTGAACTTTATCATTCAAATTTATACCGGAGATGTTTTCAGTCAAACAGAATTCTGAATGAAGCAGAGAAATTCAGGTGCGAGATGCGGTTAAACCGGGTTAAAATGTAAATGAGATTGTCATTAAAAGGGCTATTTCCCGTCAAACCATTCCCTGAATTCAGAAACACGGGTCCGGCTGATGAGGATTTTCTCAGGAACAGTGACTTTTAAGTTGATTGACAAACGGTTATTAAACCAAAATGCAACATCTTTCACCGATTTTTTTGAGATGATGAATTGCCTGTTTGCCCTGAAAAAATCAATCGGATTAAGTTTTGCTGTCAGTTCATCGAGGGTGAAATCGAGATTGAAGGAATTGTCCTCAAACGTCTTTGCGATCACTGTACCTGAATCAATGTAAATACAGGCGATATCCCCGGCTAACAACGGCATCATTTTACCCCCTTTCACCGATACCAGAAAATGGGTTTTGTACGATTTTTCCTGTTTGAGGGAAATGATTAACTGCCTGATATCTGACTGGAATTCATTGGCTCCGGAAAGTGTTTTAAGTTTCAGAAGTGCTTTTTGAACACCTTCAGTGGTGATTGGTTTGAGCAAATAATCGATGCTGTTCACTTTGAACGCCTTGATGGCATATTCATCATAGGCAGTTGTGAAAATGATGGGGCAGGTGATCTTAACGAGATCGAATATCCTGAAAGCCGATCCGTCGGCAATGTGGATATCCATAAAAACCAGATCCGGCTGAGGATGAGTTTCAAACCATAAAGCAGAAGATTTGATACTATCAATAATACCGATAACCTCGATGTTTCCAATCTCGTTTAGTACGCTTACCAGATGCCGCGCGGCCAGTATTTCATCTTCAATTAAAAGGGACTTCATCCTGTTATGGTTTAAATAAAGGAACAACTACCTTGAACTCCTGATTATTCTTAAATATCTGAATATCATAATTCCCCAATAAACGGAAGAGCTTAGAGAGATTGGACAGTCCGATTCCGGTTCCATCGTCCTGTGTGAGTTTCTCCTGAATTTTATTCGTTACACCAAGGTAGTCATCTTCAAAGGTTTGTATATTGATCTGAAGCGGATATTGATTGCTTATCTCATTGTGTTTCACCGCATTTTCGACCAAAGTCTGTACGGTTAACGGAGGAAGCCTGTAATCCAAATACTTATCGGTGATCCAGGTTTGTACGGTCAAATTAGTATCATACCTCATTTTCAATAAGAACAAATAAGATTGTGTAAATTCCATTTCTTCGCCCAGAGTGACCAATTGTTTCCGGTTACTTTGCAGCGTATAACGAAGCACCATCGAAAGATGGGTGATGTATTGTTTAGCCAGCTCAGGCGATTCTGCGACGAGTATTTTTAAGGCCGTCAGCGAATTGAACAGGAAGTGAGGACTCACCTGATTCTTAAGCGATTCAAACTGACTCTGAAGACTTTCATTTCTCAGTTTTTCATTCTCAAGTTCAATACTCTTTTTTTGGTAATTCAGCCGAATAACAAAGATGGATGCGAGGACAATGGCCGAACAATAAAAGTTTCTGAAGAATAGTCCTTCGTCGTGCCTGTGTTGATTAATCTGAAAATCAAAGAAGTATTTGGCAACGATAAATAAATGAGCCAATATAAATGCGAATACAAAGGTGACGACAATTGAACCGGCAATCTTCGTAAAATTAAGTTTATAGTGAGCTTTGAACGGTTTGAAGAATTGATAATTCAGGATAAATGTCAGAAAAGCCAGGATAACTGTTGAAGAAAAATCGAAGGCGATGAAGGATAATGTTATTTGTTCCCCGTGGTGACCCAAACCAACATTAAAAAGTGTTTCGACAATAAGCGAAAAATGGATTGTCAGGGCTATTGCCAGCGACAAAAAGAATGAAGTCCATAGATATTTCCCGGGGTTATTCGTTTCCATAAATTCAAAGGTATATAATAATGGAAATTTGTTGTTTAAAAATTAGTCAACCATACAAATTCGCTGCTGAAGCAGCAAAACCTGACTGTGAGTCAGGCAGTCGTATTTAATTGGAACTGCAGGACAAGCTTTAAAAGGATGGATGTGGTAGGAGGATCTGGTACCTATTCGCGTACCACAAAACTCTATTTATATCCGAGGTATTTTCTGATTTTTCCATGCAGTTCAATTGGATTGAACGGTTTTGAGATAAAATCGTTGATTCCGGAAAGAAAGATATTTTCATATACCTCAGCTTTGGATGAAGCCGTCAATGCAATTATCGGAAGGGAAGTAAATGGTTCAATCCCATATTGACGAATGGTTTCTGCCGCCTTGTATCCATCCATCTCGGGCATTTGCAGATCCATCAGGACAAGATCAAAAGTTTGATGTTTGATTTTATCAATAGCAATCAGTCCGTTATCAGCGATTTCAACTGTCAGGTTCCAACTTGTCAGAAACTTGTAAGCTATTACTTTATTTACCTTATTGTCTTCAACCAGTAAAACTTGTTGTCCATCGAATTGAGTAAAGTCATAGGATGATTCTCTTTTGGGCAATTTGGTTGATATTGCAGAATTTTCAGCAAAGTTGATGGAAAAATAAAAACGGGTTCCTTTTCCGATTTCACTCTCTACTTCTATTTTACTGCCGTGCAATTCGAGGAGTTTTTGCGTTATCGCAAGGCCAAGTCCGGTTCCTCCGTATTTGCGGGATGTTTCGGAACTTGCCTGGGTGAATGCATCAAAAATAGATTTCAATGCCTCATTATTGATTCCTATTCCAGTATCAGTTACTGAAAAGTCGATCAATACACTTTTTTCAGTTTGCGAATTCAATCTCAGATCAATTATAACCGAACCGTTTTCAATAAACTTTATCGCGTTGCTCAGCAAATTGTTAATAATTTGAGATAAACGAAGCGGATCGCCAATCACATTGTCAGGTAAGCGTTCGTCGTAATTAAAATTTAATTCAATACTATCATGTTGTCCTCTTATCTTCATGGAAGATATAATCTCTTCAATCAGGTTCCTGAGATTGAAGTCAATTTGTTCAAGGCTGATTTTGTTGGCTTCAATTTTATTGAAATCCAGGATATTGTTAATTAATGCCAGAAGGTTTTCGGCTGAGAATCTTAGTGTTTTCAGGTCGTCCAATTGATCTGGCCGGGGATTGTTCTGAATCAGCAGGTGGGAGAAGCCGATCACTGCATTCATGGGTGTGCGGAGTTCATGAGTCATAACCGAAAGGAATGCGCTTTTTGCCTCCATCGCCTCCTCTGCCTTGACTTTAGCTGCCTGCAACTCGAAGTTGGTTTTTTCCAACTCGTCATTTTTATGCATGATACTTAGGTTCTGCAACTCTATTTGTTCTTTGTGTATACTTATTTCATGGATTCTCTCACTGATCGTGTTTTCAAGCTTTTCATTATTCCGTTTTAATTTGTTGGTATACCATTTTATGCCAAACCAAAAAAGGACAATTAATGTCAGTGTATAAAGCATGATTTGCCACCATCGAAAGTACCATACGCTTTTTACCGTGAATGTCCAGGAAAGCGGTTTGCTGAACTGGAAATTCCCATTCTGTCTTGCCCGGATCAATAAGGTATATTTACCAAGATCCAGGTTTGCCAGAATTATTTCATTCGATTTGTTTAATGGAGTCCATGCTGTATCCCTACCTTGAAGAAGCATCTCGACCCTGATATATTTAGACGGATACTCAGGGACACCAACAACCATTGTTACAAAAGACTTGTTATTAATGGTCGTACCGGCAGGTTTATAGGTTATTGAATACTTGTTATCGATTAATAGTTTCAGAATAATTGGTGCTGTGGATTTTACCGGAGGTAATAAAGGAGATGAGACAACCAGCCCACTTACCGTCCCTACCCAGATCCTGTTTTTCCAGTCAAAATGCAGACAGCGATAAGCTATTGATTTAGATAGCATTCCAACCTTTTCGTCGAACGAAAGAAGTTCGTCATCATACAATTGGTGCAATCCTGAACTGTTCCCGAACCAAACATTGTCGTATATATCTATTGCTACGGCCTTGACAGCGTCGGCTGTCATATCACCGGTCTTAATGCGGGTGAAAATGCCTTTTTCATATTTAATAAGACCGAACGAGGTTCCCATCCATAATACTTCTTTCTTGCTGGAAACCATGTCATTGACATTTATATCAATATTCCCTTCAAAATTTAAAGGCTTGCTCAGGTTTGTAAACCGGTCATTAACAGCATCAAATTGGAATAGAAATGCATTGTTAGACATTCCGCCGACATATATATTTCCTTTGTTATCAATTGTGGTCGATAGTGGCCGTGATGTAATCCCATCTGTAATTCCATATTGTTTCACGATATAACCGGAAGTAATACAGATCAAGGATGGATTAGCATCCTGGCAGGCCCATAAATTACCCGATTTGTCATTCATCAGGTGAAAGACTGCTCCTCCGTACGCATTAAATTTAAAGTTGTGAATGACCTCCCCTCTGTTATTCTCAAACCAGATTCTGGCATTTACATCCGAATACCAGATTCCATTTGATGAAGGCAATGCTTGTAAAACAGTTGTTTTAACCGTTTTTATTATTTGGGGGGCTCCTATAGGATCAGGATCAGCTGCTAAAATCTTCATTCCATCCGTAAAACAAATTCTGCCATCAGAAAATTCGTTTAAACTTTGAATATAGGTAGATATAGACTGTTGATAAGGTGCCCGGAAAAGATTTGGCCTCATTAGGAACAACCCGTTGTCGGAGCCTATCCATACACTTCCGTCATTTGCTAAACAAAGGTGGTTTATGCTTTTCTCCGGGAATGCTGTAAACTGTGAAAAGGTATATTCAAAACCTGTTTTTTTAATCTCATAAAGCCCGTTGGCCCACGTGCCTGCTAAAAAGTGACCTTTCGAAGTAGCAATTATGTAAGAGGCTTCAATTTCTTTATTCAATAGCCTCATTTTTTTGCAAAATCCCTGTCTGTCGGTCTGAAGTTCAAATAATCCATCATGTGTGGACACCAATAAGGTTTCATTATCAACATTAACCACACAATGTATATTTGACAAACGCTGTGAAAGTTCCAATTCAATGAATTTGTCATTTTTCTGATCATAACGAAACACATAGCCAGGCTCTGAAAAACTGTACAGGTTTCCAAAACCATCTTCTGCAAAGGAAAAGGATCGCAGATAATTATTGGTTGATACTTTTGATCCAAGAGAGTAGGACTTAAAATCCTTACTTTTCAAACAGTATATTTTATGATTATCGCTTAGCCACAAAACATTGTTGTGATCCTCATAAATTGTTTTTGGATAAGACAATAGCGAGTCGGTTTCTTTTACCGAACCCTTTTTTATTATTGAAACATTCCAGGATTGGGGATCTCCCTGAATCCGAATTACTCCTAGGTCAGTGGACGCAATCAGGTCGCCATTATTTCGGCAACAAATGGATTTAAAATAACTGCTAGGCAGATCATCGACAACCTGTGTAAAATTATGTCCATCAAACCGGAAAAGTCCTTTATCGGTTGCAACCCATATTAACCCATTTTTGTCGGTAGTTACTGATTTGACAAGCGTATTTGAAAGCCCCTCGTCTTCGGCATAACGGATAAATTGATAGGGCTGCCCGTTCAATGTCAATTTGCAACTGAAAACAAATAGAATAGTGAATAATGAAAATAGAAATATGCTCTTGCATAAAGCCAGGATCTTACTTTTGCTCAATTTAGCCCTCTCTGCACAATAAAAACTTGAAAAAATATTAAAATTGATTTCGGACATATCGGCAAAGATTTGTTTTAAGTAATAGGATAGATACAAGGGACCCTTAAAAGTTTCTAATATCCAATTTCTGATTCCTCTGAATTTTCCAAAAAAAGTCTTCTGGTCCAGGTACTAAAACTTCGTCCGCATATTCCTCCCTTATTAGGAGGGCCGGGAGGACAAAACGAAGAAATAAATATCGTATTACGCCAGTTTATAATTCCGCCTACTGAAGAACGTTTTTACCGGTTAAATTTATGAAATAATATTTAAAAGGACAACTTTAGATTTTTAAAACCAGGGGATATCATTTTTCATGCCGGATCATCTGACTATCCTCTGCATCCAAAGATGGATCATGGCTAAGAAGGATCTTCACCGACATTTTCGAATCCCCCGCTCACCAAACATTTCTGAAGAAACTATCGACATAATAGAAGAGAATAGCTAATTAATAATCGATTAATAACATTTTAGTAGTATCTGAAATGAATAAACATTGAACCAAAGCAATATATTTGTTTATAATATACTCTTTAAAAACATAAAAACATATCCGATGAAGACTCTCAGTTTGATTTTGCTGTTGCTCCTGATATTCACCAAAGTTTGCAATTCACAAATCAGCCAGTGGCGGGAGGTAAACAGAACCGGTGTATCAGCTGAAACCGGCCTGTTAAAGTCCTGGCCTACCGAAGGACCCGCACTTTTATGGTCAAACCTGGAACTGGCAAAAGGAAATTCGTCGGTCTCTTTTGGAGATAATAAGCTCTACATAACGGGAACTTCGGAAGGGAACGACATCCTGTATGCTCTGGATATGAAAGGAAAATTACTGTGGCAAACCGTGATGGGACGGGCCTGGAATGAATCGTACCCTGACAGCCGTGCAACCCCCACTGTTGAAGGCAACAAGGTATACACCACCAGCGGATTTGGGGATCTTGCCTGCATTGACGGAATTAACGGGAAAATGATCTGGACATACAAAGCCAGTGAAACGAACAAAGGGACCTATGGGCGGTGGGGAATTGCCGAATCACTCCTGATTGACGGGAATAAACTTTATTTCACTCCCGGAGGTCCTGAAACAATGACCATTGCCATCAGTAAACTAACAGGTGAACTCATTTGGAAATCGGCTCCCCTCAACGACAAGCCGGGCTATGTTTCTCCGATCCTGATCAGTTATGCCGGGAAAAAAGTGATCGTAAATGTGTCGTTGGGAAATGTTTTCGCCGTTGATGCTTCAAACGGGGAGATTCTCTGGAAGGTTCCCATTGATAAACCGGCAGGTTTCAACTGGGATCTCATCATGTGTGTGACTCCGCTGTATGCGGATGGAATGGTTTATGTAACCGGCGGGTATAACGTTGGCGGGAAGATGATTAAGATGGGTGAAGACGGGAAAAGTGCAACTGTAGCCTGGATAGATCAGCTGTTGGATGTTCATCACGGCGGAGTTGTTTCGGTCGACGGTTATATCTATGGATCAAACTGGCTGAATAATGGCGATGGAAACTGGTGCTGCATCAGCTGGAAAACAGGTGAAAAAAAGTGGGAAGAACACTGGAATTGTAAAGGCTCCATCATTTCGGCCGAAGGGATGCTTTATATTTACGACGAAAAGCGAGGCAACATAGGACTTCTTAAGGCAAATCCGGAGAAATTTGACCTGGTCAGCAGTTTCAAAATTAACCTGGGAGAGTCCGGTCCATTCTGGGCACACCCTGTTATCCATAATGGGATTTTATATATCCGGCATAGCAACGCTTTGATGGCTTATGACATTAAAGCAAAGTAAATACAATGAATCTGTCGAATATCTTCGACCGTAAAAGCACGGTTTTATTTCGCTTCCCGATAATCAGAAAATGTCCTTACCAAAGGTTGCAGTAGAAATACTCTGAAAAGCAAAATAATAGTGGCTACTTAATCACTGATGCTAAAAACAAAACTTCTCATATCAGCCGGTACGATTCCATTCTTGGCATAGAGCCGGCCAAGGTCATCAACGATGCTTTGGGTTCCGGGTGTGCAGATCGAAGCCGAGATCTTCGCCATTTTATAAGCCACCCGGGCAAATTCATAAAGCTCAGCCCCTGCTACCATCCGGGTATCGGTCACCATTTCACTCAGACGGCTTAGTTCGCGGTCGACAGTTTGAAGTTTATCATATGTATTCCTATCCTTTTGAGCCTCACCCAGCAACTGGGCGTTGGGACAAATGGAAGCTTCGCGCGATGCATAATCAAGAGCTTTGCTTGCAAACGGATAACGTCCGTCCTCGAGCATGGCGGTGGACTTTTTATCGCCGGGAGAAAATTTCAGCAGAAACGGAAGCTTCTGGTGAATCGTGGTAATCGCCTGAAGAACCGACTGAAGGTCTTCATCGGAAATTTGTGTGTTGACCAGATTTGACATATTCAAATTTTATTGAATTCAAATGCGGAAATTAGCAAAAGGGATAAGGCTGCATTATACCGCTGAACCAGTCAGGCCGTTAAGCCGGGAAGAAACATTAAACGCACAGAACTTGTCACGGAAAGTAACTTCTACTGACAAAAAGCTGATTGCTTTTCAGCCAATAAGTTCCGGAGAAAAAATGAATAATATTGGAAAATCAGCTAAAGAATTTTTTTATCCTGTTTGTACGATGAAAAATCAATTTTGTTTAATATTAGGCTAACTATTGAAGTAATATTTTTACAATACTGTGATTTTTCAATCGTAATGCGAATAATAGTCTAAAGAACATTGCCTGACCATAATGAACAACCCAATTGATCGAAAGGAATTCGTAAAGCTTATTCAGGAGAATAAGGGAATTATATTTAAAATATGCAATTCGTATTGCCACAATAAGGAAAAAAGGGAAGATCTGGCCCAGGAAATCGTTTATCAGCTGTGGCGATCCAGTCATTCGTTTCATGCTAATCTTAAATTTTCCACATGGATGTACAGGGTTGCCCTGAATGTGGCAATTTCTTATTACCGAAAGAGCAAAAGATCAGATACCATGGTTTCTTTATCAGATAATCTGATAGACATTGAAAATGAAGATGATGATATTGAAGATGAATATGAAAAAAACAGGAAGTTATTGCAACAATTCATTAATGAATTAAAAGAACTTGACAGGACACTCATCATTCTCTTCCTGGAAGCAAAAAGCTATATGGAAATAGCTGAAATCCTTGGTATGACTGAAACGAATGTAGCTACCAAAATTTATCGGATCAAAGATCAGTTAAAACAAAAGACAATAAACTTTATTCATTAGAAGAGATGGAAGACGAATATTTAAAAAAGATATGGAACTCCCCGGACAGCGAGATTAAAGATTTTTTAAACATCAATGATCAATCTTTTGAATTGACACAAACCAGGAAAGCAAAATCTAAAGTCAAATCCCTGATATTTTCAAAAATAATTGGGATTACCCTGGGTTTGGGATGGATTTTGTTTATGTTTATTCTGATTTATTACTGCGTTTTTTACACTCCCATCTCTTTAGGAAAGGGTTTTTTCGTGGGTTCTTTGAGTATGATATCACTTAGTACAAGCCTAGCGGTTTTTTTGTATGTAAAAGACATTTTTACACTTAAACAGATCGACAACAGTGAAAGTGTCACGGATACGCAGCTGAAACTGGCTTCATTGCAATTATCTATTATTAAGTCTGTTCGTGTCTCGTGGTTGCAATTACCATTTTATACGACCTGGTATCTGAATTATGAGCTGATAATGCATGGGGGCATTATTTTCCGCATCGTTCAGATACTCGTTACAGGACTGACTACCTGGTTCGCCATATGGGCGTTCAGAAATATTAATTATCAGAATTTAAACAAAAAACGGGTTCGTAATCTCCTTCAAGGAGTCGGCTTTTATTCGGTTACTCAAGCCCTGGATTTCATTAAGGAGATAGATAATTTTGGAAATGACAGGTAGCCACTATTTGAGTGGGTTGGTAATTAATGTAATGGAAAATAAATAACCACGTTTAGTAATCGAATAGCCCTTCCAATCCGTGAACCCTGACAATGCGAGGCTCTGACATCGTAGGAATTGTCTCATATAAAACGATTCATTTTGATATCTGATGGAATACAGAATCGACCTACATGTCGGGTTCCCGTACTTCAATGGTGGAATGCAAATCAGTGAGATTAAATGATTCCCATCAATTATTTAATATACCTTTGGGGGAACGTATAATAAAATGTTATTACGTTATGGCACATTCCTTCAAAACTACTACCTGATAAATTATTTTTAATGGAAACAACTAAACAAACATCAAAAGTGTATTTTAAAACACTTAAAATTATCCATTTGGCTTTAACATTGGGTATTGTATTTGTTGGACTGATTGGCTCTTTTTTAATATTTAGCGGCAAAATGTCAAATAATATGACCGATCTTAACGAGGTCCTTTTTTATATAATTCCTGTTTTTTCACTTGGTGGTTTGTTTGTTAGTAATTGGATTTATAAAAATAAACTGAGCGAATTAAAAGAAAAGAAGGATCTGAATGCCAAGATGGCGAATTATCGGGATATATTAATCGGTAGATATGCACTTATTGAGGTGCCAACTTTCTTTGCTTTTGTGGCGATAATGTTGACAGGTAATTTATTGTATCTGGCTTACATCGCCCTAATGATTTTGTTTATGATCTATTGGAGGCCGACAAGAAATTCTGTAATTGCTGATTTGGAATTAAATCTAAATGAAAGTACAATTGTTCGGAATCCCGATTCAATAATCGCTGAATTTAATATTACAAAAAGGGATTAAAAGGTTGTGCTACAATTGGGTGCCCAGCCAGTAAGCACTGAAAAGAAGAGGCTCCGACACCACTATTGGAATATTCTCATATAAAGTGGTTCATGATGAGATCCGATGGAATTAACAGGAATATCAAGCACATCTTCCCACACAATTGGTGAATGATTAACCTTAAGTTCTTTGGTTAATAAACATGCGGCATCAACGACTTCTCAATATTTTTTAGTAAATGCTTGTCAGTTCTGATAAAAAGTAATCCTATATTAGTGTGAGCTAAAAGTGCTATAGTCCGGGGATTTTTTTTAACGGCTCCTCAAGCTCAATCCGGATTGAATTATTGAGTAACGAAAAAAACACATATTGTGAAACGATTGAAACCAAATCGACCAAATCTGACCTCTTTAGACTTCCATTCCATCTTGTCCATGCTTGATCGCCAATAGTACGATGTTCAACCATTTCATCGGTTAAATTAAGCAAAGCATATTCGCGGGAAGAAAAAACTGATGGAAGCGGTGAGGTCTTAACCGCCTCAATTTCTGTATCATTTGCCCCAAACTCCTTAGCTGCAGGAATATGATGCTTCCACACGTAGTTACACTTGTAATGATAAGCCATTCGTAGAATAATGAGTTCCTGTTCGCGACCGGATAAGCCCATCTCAAGTTTTGAGGTAACCCAATAATCAAGAAATGAACCCATAGTCCGGGGATTATACATCAATGTTCCAAACACATTAACAGGGGTATAAAGTCCTTTCAGTCCGGCTCCGGGAAGTCTTTCCAATATTTTGATCCATTCATTTCGCATTTCACTTATGGGCAGAGGTTGTATGCGTGCCCCGTTTTCCAGATCTGTTTTTACTGCCTTTTCCATAATATTTGTTTTTTCTGTTGGTAATCCTTGGTGCGTCATTGTTGATTGATTTACCCCTGCTGTTATCTCGTCTTTTTGATTCTGGCTAGATTGCTTGTCCTCATATCCCTTTGTTATATAAGAACATATGGGTATCAGGATTACGATTGAGATAAGACCTGAGGCTGCATTAAGAATGCGACGCCATTTAATTTCTCTTGTCATGATAAGTCCCTCCGTTCCAATTAATTCAAGGTTTTAGATGCAAAACGATATTTTATATTCCTGTCTGAAACCGAGACAGGATAAAACTCACTGATAACCTTGTACATTTTCAGTTCATTAATAAGTATATCTGAATTGAGAGTACCTGCTTTCTTAATAACAGGAAACAGCAAATTAACTCCATCATAAGTTATGGCAGAGAAATTCTGTGGTGAAGTTTTGAATTTATTTTCAATACAATTTTATTCACTGCACCTCTCACGCTTTTCCAATATTCTGGATCAGCATAAAATATTTTCAGATTTGAAACTTTCAGGGTGTCCTTTAAAAATTGGGACAACTCTTTTCCAATTGTTACCGAAGCGATAAAATTCCGGACTGTAAATTTGTTGTCCTCCAGAAATCGATTAGCACCAACTGCTGACATCAGAATTATTTTAATGGCCTCAGTTTCCGGCTTCTTTGGGTTGCGATTTCCACCACATCCGGAAATAATTAAAATCCATAGAATAATAATTAAAGTCCTTAAAATGATTTTTCCCAACTTCTTCATTGCAATGTTTATTTTAAGTTTATAAACTATTCGAATCATAAAGATTCTCATCACAGGAAGTTTTTATGTTGTCAACAGAAAAGCATAAAGATTTAATGACAAAAGTTATGAAAAAATTCAACCAAATGCAAATACGAATGACAACGAACATCTAAGAACCTATAATTAAATGCACTGATTCTAAACGGCAGAGGAAATCTGCCAGTCAAATCCAAAAATCAGTTTTGATAATAAAACTATTATGAAATAGCCATGGTTGAGGAATCTCAAGCCGAAATGAATATTTATCTCATGTCTATTAGCTGCGCTGAACTTCGATTCCATCTGACCTTAAAAAACGAAATATTTACAGATGAGATAAAAATACCTACAGATGATCTCTAAAAGGGTTTGATTTTCTGGTTGGGCCAGCAGGACCATAT
Organism: uncultured Bacteroidia bacterium; assembly: GCA_903923905.1. Taxonomy (GTDB): domain Bacteria; phylum Bacteroidota; class Bacteroidia; order Bacteroidales; family Prolixibacteraceae; genus JAAFHB01. Next base: position 6,035 of record CAIXZH010000013.1, on the reverse strand, counting down.
GCATTCACTAAACAGCTGATTATCAATACCTATATTTTTAAAAAAAGTCAAGAACAGGCAAAAATGTTTCCAAATTTTTGCCTGTTCTTGAACTCAACATAAATTCACACTATTTGCGTTATATTTATTTCTTTTCCTGTAAGATACTGATCATTTCGCTATATCCCGGATGTTCACATAATTTATTAAGATAATAATCGTTCTCCAAACCACCACCTAAAGCTTTAATTCTGTTCCAATCCTGACAAGCTCCTTTTTTATCTCCAAGTCCATATTTGCATAATCCCCTGGATGCCAAAAGGCATTTATCATTTGGTAAATAGCGCATAGCTTGATTATAGTTATTGATTGCTCCTTTAAGGTTGGCCTTAACAAAAAATTGCCGGTTCCCTTTTTTAAAGAATATTTTTGCCATATCGACAAAATTAGTACTGTCATCTCCATTGCTAAGTTTAAAATTTACAGATAATTCATTTCCCATTTCCATTGGTTCTCCATTATTTAACCCAGGCCTCCATAATCCGTTGGTAGTTTTCAAAACCCTTATTACTTCTTCGTCGATTTCCCGAGACAGGCTATTGACAATGTTAAACCCGGTGACTTCACCTTTTGGGGTTACCACAAACTGTATAACTTCAGTTCCCTCTACCTGAAATTTTCTGGACACTTCCGGAATTTGAAAGTGTCTTAACACGTAGTCATTTAAAGAACCAAACCGGGTTTCATTTACAACGGCTGATAATTCTTTATTTCCGATAAATCTAGGCGGTGACATGTTTACCTCAATTGTTTTACTGGAATACTGTTGCTTCTCCTGACCAAATGTGATGACTGAAATTAGCATACTCAATAGGATAATAACTGTTCTTTTCATGGCGTTTCATTTTTAAGTTTTAAATTAACAACTATTGAAAATTCACAACTCAAATTTCGGGAGAAACGACCGCCACTACTTAGAAGCTATATTTCAAATGGTGAGAATATTTTTCAAATCGATGAAAAAATAAATTCAATCGATGAACTTATTTAGCAAAAGGGAGGTTTTTTATGAAAATTCTTCTGATTAGATATTTAAATGCATCATTCATAGCTGGTGTCATTTATTTTTGACTTATTGAACTTACAGTTTTTTGAATGGGAAGATCAATGAATTTAGAGCATCCTTTACTGAAAATTACATTGAATAAATGCCAATAAGTTTAATGATTTATCCCAAAGTGTTCTATAGGGTAACCCGTTAATCCCAATTGATTGATAATCTTTTTAAACCGGGGATCAGGGTGAAGAATTTTAAAATCAGGATCAGTGTATATTCTTGGAATTTCGGGCACACGTTCTTGCACTGCTTTTTCCAGCCACTTCAATGACTCTTCTTTCTTTCCAAGTAAAATATTGTACTTTGCCAGGATTGCAGCATTAGGCCTGATTTTCTTAAGTTCTGAATCTATTTGCCATTTCAGTATTCCGTTAATTTTTGACTTGTTGTATATCTCTTTCACCGAATCGGACTGGTTAATGGTTATTGAATCCACGGCAAGAAATTTCTGAAAAGCTTCAACTGCTTTCAAATTTTCGCCCTTTCTAAGGTAAATAAAGAAGCATCTCAAGTAAGCAAGTTGGTAATTAGGATCAACTTCCTCCAGCTTTCGTAAAACACTCAATGATTCTACCAATTTCCCTTGATTGTAATAATACACGGATTTATTACTAAGCATTGCTCTTGAGTATGGATCAAGTGCGAGTGCGGTGTTAATTTCTTCAAGTGCTTCTTCGGTTTGCCCCAAAATACCCAATAATTCTGAATAGTATTGATGGGCTATTGCATAACTGGGATTCAATTCGATGGCAATAAGGATTTCCTTACGTGCTTCCTCCCATTTCCATTCATCCCAGCACAACAGTATTCCCAGTGTTGCATGTGCTTCAGGAAGGTTGGGATCAAGTTTCAATGCCCGTAGCACAAATTTTTTAGCCTCAGCAAATCCTGCTTCTCTGTCTATCCATCTCCAATAAGTTTGGATGTAGTAAGCATCAGCAAGTCCAACGTAACCAATAGCGTATTCGGGATCTAACGCGATTGCCTCTTTAAAATGTGTTATACTTTTTTTTAAACCCTCTCTTGTTCTTTTGTTCCAGTAGAAGCGTCCCATCAGGTAACGGTCATAAGCTTCCGGATAGCGTGTAGAAATTTTTTCAATCCGTTCCGTTTCCTTTAATGAAAGTACCACACCAAGCTCCCTGGCAACTTTTTGGGCGATACTGCTCTGGATGACAAAAATATTAAGCAGTTGATTTTCAAATTTTTCAAACCAGATTTGCTGATCATGACTTGCGTCAATGAGTTGAACGACAACTTTCACTTTGTCTTTGTCACGTTGCACGCTTCCTTGAAGGATATATTGTACGTGTAATATTTCTGCTATATCCTGTGCATCTTTTGTGCTTTCTCTGAATTTCTCAACTGATGCCCTTGAAATTACTCGTAGTTCCTTGATATGGCAAATGTTATTGAGAATATCTTCCATTACTCCATCGGCAAAATATTGATTCTCAGGATTTGCACTTAAATTTTTAAATGGGAGAACTGCAATTGATTTATTACTGTCTTTTAACCTGTGAACTGGATTTGCTTCTTTTATGAATGCTACATATAAAAAGTAGGTCAGTGAAAATATAATCAGGAAGGCTATAGTTAAAACGATAATGGACTTACGGCTAAACTTCAGCTGACGAATGGAGGATGTACCCGGGGATGTTGGTTCCTTTTTCGCAAAACCCAAAGTTATAAGATTTTCATTATCCGGCTTAGCCTCAATTGATAAACTTCTCTTTTTAACTTCTCCAGGTGGATAACCATAGTATTCGTGAAAGCAATTGTTGAAATAGGTCGGGCTGCCAAAACCGACACGGTAGGCAATTTCTGAAACGGTCAAATCTTCATTGAGCAATAACTGCTTGGCCTTTTTCAGCCTGATCTCCCTGATGAACTGGCTGATCGTTTGATTTGATATGGTTTTTAATTTTCGGTGCAGATTGATATGGCTTAACCCCATCTCGCGTACAAGATCTTCGACTCCAAAGTTTTCGTCAGCCATATTGGCTTCTACGATATCCGTCAATCGTTTTACGAACTCGCTGTTCATCTCGATATGATTCAGATAGCCCTTTTTCCCAGTCCAAAGCCATGTAAATTTAATAAATAAATGCCTTATAAACAATTAGTGGAAAAACTTTTTACAAGGTAATGTGATCTTCAGTTATGGGTTTTAAGTTAAATAGTGTTTCTCATTTAATATTGAAACTTTAATTTCTTTTCCTCTCCTTTGTTATTTTTAAATCCGTAGCTTGTATGTAGCAAAACAAAAAAACAGTTGCGATATATTGTAACTGTTTGATTTATTGGTGGGCCCAGCTGGGCATAGCAATTTTTTATTTATCTGATATTTAAATATTTAATTTTTGTAAAAGAAAATAAACGGTTTGTGATGCCTAATAACTTGAAGTGGTCATCTCTGAAAAACTCATCAAACTACGCAATGGATTGGCTGAGAGCTACAAGTAGAGTTATGAGTTATTTCCTGCTTTCCCGCCAATAGGCCAGATATAAAAATGTAGGTAAATACAGAAGAAAGAAAATAGGACTAAAGTTTAACTGTGTGTCGGCAATTAGAAAAATGGTCGCAAGTATAAATGCGATGAGCGAAATCAATCCACCTGTACCTTCACGCCAATATGCAACAATGAGTCCGCCCAGACCAATAAAAATAAATACTTCGGTGGCAACTCCAAGCCAGTCACCTGGCATCTTAAATTTGCCATCATTTTTTTGAATTCCCTCAATCAGGTAACCAATCAGGCCAAAGAGACAAAATAGGACACAAAGAGTACCTGTAATCCTCGCTGCGGGACGAAGCGAATTATTTTCACCGTTCTTTATATTGAAATGATTTAGTTTGAATTCAAAATAAATTATTATTGAACGAAAATAAAACAAATTACAGGTAAAATTTTTTGATTAATCGCTATTATACCAGTATGACAGATTTTGGCATAGCCACGAATTAGTTTTGCATCAAAATAAATTGATGCCATGAATATACTGGATTTTGTTGAGAAATTTAAAGATGAAAAGGCGTGTAAAGAATACTTTAGAGATTTAAGGATGAAAGAAGGGGTTGTCTGTAAGCATTGTGGAAGTAAGAAGCACTACTGGCTTGCCTCTAAGAGGCAGTTCCAGTGTTCTTCTTGTTCTTTTAGAACCACTTTAAAAAGTGGAACGGTTATGGAGAACTCCAACCTTTCTGTTCGTAAATGGTTCTTAATCATGCAATTTACGACGTCAAATAAAAAAAAGTAAGTCTGCATTTGAGATAAAACGGCAGATGGGACATTCCAGATATAATACTGTTTTATCTGTTATGCATTGTATTAGAGATCTTATGGGTAAACGGGATAATATGTACCAGTTAAACGATATGATTGAATTTGACGAAGGCTATTTTGAAACACAAGTAAGCGAAAAAGTCCGATCCAATCTCAACCGAGGAAAAGGAAGTCAACGGCAGTTAAATGTAGCTGTAATGGCAGAATCAATTCCTCTTGAAGACCTGCATACCGGAAAGAAAAGCAAATCATGTCGTTATTTTAAGATGAGTGTTTTAAAGGAACATTCCGCAGATGCAATAAACAATGTTGTAAAAGAGTCAATTAACGAAAAAAGTATTGTTTTCACTGACAGAAGTGCAAGCTATATTGACATCGAAAAGTATATCGAAGTGCATGTTATGGAAAAATCAACTCCGGAAGTAACGAAGGAAACCTTGAAATGGGTCCATATTGCCATAGCCAATGCGAAAAGAAACTTCTTAGGTGTTTATCACAAGATAAAGGGAGAAAACTTGCAACGGTATCTAAATGAATTTGTTTATAAGTTAAACAGAAGGTATTTTGATTCTGTATTTGAAAGATTACTCGTGGCAAGTGTTTTTCCTTACTGGTATAATAGCGATTAAGCGTAAACCAAATTGAGAATACGATATAACAATACAATTTCTGCAGAATTTAGCGGAACAATTAGCGTAACACAGTTTGAACGTGAATGGGACGAAAATGGTAAAAGAAAGCCGAAACCAACTGAATGAAAAATGATTCCCATCAGTTATTTAACATATCTTTGGAGGAGATGGTAATTGAAACACTGAAACGTTATTTTGGATTATAAAAGTTCAACACCTCTTGATATTTGTACCAAAATTTGGTAACTTTGTGAAAAACTTGATTTGTTATGAGTAGAAACACATCAATATCAATAGGAGACTATTTTGATAATTTTATTCAGAATAGAATAACAACGGGAAGATTTAAAAATGCAAGTGAGGTTGTCCGTGCGGGACTAAGGCTTTTAGAAGAGGAAGAAAACAGACTAATTACACTAAGGGAAGCCATTAAAGAAGGGATTGAGGGCGGAATAGCTGACAATTTTAATTCTGAATCACACCTGAAAGAATTAAAAGCTAAAAAAAGGCTGAATGGCTAAGTATAAATTAACAAATAAAGCAGTTGAGGATTTAACTGAAATTTGGAATTATACTTTTGATAAATGTCAGAATATCAAGCAGACAAGTATTACCAAATGCTCCTGGAAAACTGCTACGAAATTGCCTGTAACCCTGAATTAGGCAAAAATTACGCTGTGGTAACTGAATACTTATTTGGGTTTAAAGCAGGCAGGCACATCATTTTTTACAGAAAGATTGGAGAAAACGTAGTTGAGATAACAAGAATCCTACATGAGCAAATGGATTTAAAAAACAGAATAGCTGAATAACCCCGCAACTGACGGAATAAAGGAATATTGCGAATAAATAAACAGATTTTTCTTATAGGCGGTCTCAACCCCCAAAAGTCGATTTTCTCCCAAAACCTGGCGTGAACCTGGCGTGAAATAAAAAACACCTACAGATGATCTCTGTAAGTGTTTGATTTTCTGGGTGGGCCCAGCAGGGCATGATCCTGCGACCCCCTGATTATGAGTC
>CAIXZH010000012.1 GCA_903923905.1 uncultured Bacteroidia bacterium | reverse complement strand
TAACCGCAAAGTGCGCAAAGGTTGCGCTAAGAACGCAAAGGTAAAATATTGTATTTATGGTCTTTGCGACCTTTGCGATCCTCCAGCTGGCGGACTTTGCGATCTTTGCGTTTTATTTCTTCACCTTTTTTAGACAACTTCTTTATTTTTTTAAAAGATACTTCGTGGGTATTTAAATAGGGCAACATGAATTACCTGTATGGTCTGAACTCAAATGCCAGGCAGGATAACAGTTTTCCCAAAATATCATCTGGACTGGTTAATTTGTTCATTTTTCAGTTACCTGCCTGCCCTTAATCTTAGCGAGATTTGTTGTCCCTCCACAGGTAATTCGCCTTTTTTTATCCTGTTTTTTCGGTAAAGTGCGTTTAGCCGGATTCCATACCACTGAGCAACAGACCAGAATGTATCCCCTTTCTTAAAAGTGTACAAATCATTTCCTCGCGGCGCCCTTCCACGTTTTCGTTGAAGATAAACAATCGAACCTGCCTCAAGTCTCTCTCCCGGCTCAATATCGTTATACCTGTATATGGAAGAAACTTTAATTGAAAACTCAGCAGCAATCTGTTCATAAGTATCCCCCTGTTTGGAAAAGAATGCGTTTGCACCATTCCTTTTCTCCACTTTCCGTAAAAGGTAAGGATTTACCGATAAGCCTGACCTGCCACGATTCCCCCAGCGTTCAGAGATCACTTTTGAACTCCCCTCCCGGCTCTGAAGCCCGATATAACCATTTGGATTATCGAAGTAATCGTCCAATTTATAAAGTTGAAAATCTTCAATAATTTTCAGCAATCTTTCAGGGTACTGGGGATTAGTCGCATAACCAGCCTTTTTCAGACCATAAGCCCATTTTTTATAATCCTTTATATTATAATCGAATAGAAACTGATAACGCATACTTCCTGTTAAAAACTCCGAGTGATCACGGAAAGACTCGATCGCATTCCGATATTTTCTAAAACATTCATTAAGGGTATCATCATCCTTACGGATAGTGGATCCAGTCCATGTATTTTTGCATTTTATACCAAAATGATTATTTCCTTCAGTTGCCAGAGGGGAGTTTCCGTCGCTTGATTCCAGGCAAGCCTGCGCCATGGTTATACTGGCTGGAATATGGTATTGAATCATCTCTTGTATAGCCACTCTTGCGAACATTTCGATATATTCCTGTCGCGTAGTCTTTTGCGCTGATCCTCCCTGAGTGAAACCGGTCAGAATGATATAAATGCCAATCAAAAAAAATAATTTAAAACGATTACATACCATAATGGGAGATCAAATAGATTAATTAATTTGGCATCAAAATTAAAAAAATCAGTATGAATGCAGCCAGATTTTTTTCAATCAAATAACTGCGTTGTGAAAATCAATACTGAAATTGGTTATAATTACCATTCCCTTAGAAGTTGCAGTAGTCAATATAGATGTTAAATATTCAAACTACCTACAAATGAGAGATATAATCTTCCAAATAAATTACCGCGAATACGAATCGGATGCAAATTTGACGGAGGTTGACCAACAATTACTCTTTAAAGCGAGAGAGGCAGTCCAACGGGGTTATGCTCCATACTCCGGGTTTCGTGTAGGAGCTGCGGTTCTGCTTCAAAACGCGATAATCATCACAGGGAATAATCAGGAAAATGCGGCCTATCCGTCGGGACTTTGTGCTGAGCGTACAGCCTTATTCTACGCCGCATCTCAATATCCCAATGTCCCGATTAAAGCAATCGCAGTAAGCACGTTTAATCTCACCTCATCAGGCCACGCAAGGCCTTGCGGTGCATGTCTGCAGGTAATGTCTGAATACGAAGATCTTGCAGGACAACCGTTACATATCGTACTCGACGGTTCAGCCCGGATTATCGTTCTGGATGGTATCGATAACCTGCTCCCGTTTCGTTTCAGAAGAGATGATTTAAAATAAAATTATCTCATGTTGTACCAGATAGTTCAAGAGGGTTTCTCACTTACTCTACCTTGATTTCCATCTGCCCGCTAATCCATTGTTTGGTATCACTAAATCCGGCAATTTCCAAAATAAACGTCGAATGAATATTTCCTGTGCGGAAAGGGATTGTCGCCTCTCCCTTGGCATCAGTAGAAAGTACTGGAAACCACTGCAATGTAGTTTTTAAGTTATATTTACTCTCCCCGATTGGTTCCGGCGTAAAAAGTTTTGAAGAATTATCCTTTACCGGGTCGGCTATTTCCGGGGATTTAAGATCCAGGCTGTTACTGTTTTTGGTTTTGATCTCGATTACACCAACCGAATTTAATCCCGTATAAATACCCATCTCAGCGGGATCAAGAAGTATTCGAATATCTTCAATATCCATTGGGTTGAGCATTGAAAGCTGCGATGCATCACTCCCCATCTGTTGACCATCGATAACGATTAAGGCTCCATCCTGTTGAAGGAATGAGTTCATACCCCGGAATACAATTTTATTGCCACTCATTTCGAAGGGTCGGATGGATTTCAGGATATCAAGCAAATTGGCAGATCCGGTTAAGTATCGTTTCCAATAAGCTTCAGGGACTTTCTTCTCGCCGCTTCTAACTTTAACAGATGGCCTGGCTTTAAAAAAGTCAAGGTTTTCCCTAAAATAATTGGATTGAAAAATTTGATCCAAAATTTGCCAGTTGTTAACGGTCACGATATTCAGATAATTTACAATCTCGTCCTTAAAGCTCTTGTTTAACTTTACGTGAAACTTCCATTTCCCGGTACTATCAGTTGCTGAAGAAGTAAGGGTTTTTTTATCAACCGAAATGGGCAAATTAATTGCAAACACACCATTTTGATCACTTCCAGCGTTAAACTGCTGAAGTGAAGAACTTGTCAGGCTAACCAAAGCATAAGGGACAGGCATATTTTTATCATCTACGACCGTTCCCGAGATCCTGATGGCACCTGATTTCCTGGATGTTCCCTTTAAGGGATCCATTGCCAATACCTGGGACCATTCAAACCCGTTCAGGCTGTTGCCAGCCAAAAGGTAATCTAAAGTTGGGCTGCTAATTTTTTCAATGGGTTCTCCTGAATGAATTGCCTTATTCAATCCAAATTGAATGGATTCAATTGCTTTGGATGAGGATGGGAAGGTAGATTTATCTGCGAGACTAACTGCCAATTCTGCTCTTACGGGTGCTCCTTTCGCATCGGTAATTTTCACCCTGATCTCTCCATCTTCTCCGGTTTTGTAAATCGGTTTATCTGATTTAGAAGAGATATTTAGAAATTCATTATTCCCTGTATAAACTAATCGATTAGCAACCATTAACCCGGTTTGACTAAAGACAGCAAAGGAAGTAACAGCCGAACGAAGATTCACAAGCGGGACATTAATTATCCCTGAATCTTCAATTTCAAATTCACTGGCCCACACCATCTCCCCGTTATTGACAGCAACTATGTTAAACTTTCCGGAGTCAGATTTTGGTGTTCTGCCAAGCATAAGAGATAACAGCTGTCCGTCGTTCTTTTTCAGGCTAATGCTCATTCCTCCAGGCACAAGAGCAGGCAATGGGATCTCCTGATTCTTTCCGGGGTCACTAATAACCCTCATGATCAATTTCACGTTATTCCCGTTCTGCACATTAAGAACTCCGATACCTGGCTGAATTGTGGCTGTCGAGGTAATCACTTTCCCTTGTTCATCAAGAATATCGGATTTTAAATCAATAGGGTTACCTAACAGATCTTTGGCTTCAAATACAATTGATTGCAGAATCCCAGGGACACGGGTTCCACCTTCGGGAAAGAAAGTGACATTAATTTTCTCGGCAGAAAGGGGGATTTTACTGATCAAATTTAATCTATCCTTTCCGGAATAAATTGTTATAGAGGCGAGTAATGGATATCCATTTTGTTTTGGCGGGGTAAAAAAGACGATTTCTCCGGTCCCATTTGACCCGGTTTTCCCCTTCCCGGATAGAAGTTCCCGTTCATGGCAAAAAATCTGGTAATCATATTTTTTGCCTGATGCAGGTTTGCCGGAAAAATTCATAATTCGGAGCGTTGCAGCCTCTTTACTATCAGATGGATAAAATGGTTTTGAGAACTCAAGATGTGGCACCATATCAAGATTCTCCGGCCTTCCAATAAAAATTTCCTTTTTGAATATTTTACTAATATCTCCATTCTCCATTTCAGGGCTATAGGCAATTAGGTAATAAACATCGCTGGGCAGATCGGCAGGGATAGTGAAATTAAAATTCGTAACCCCACTTTTAAGTAAGAATTTTCCATCTAAAATATTGGCCCCTTTTGAATCGGAAAGTTGAACTGACAACTCAAGACTATTCAAGGATAATGAATGGGTAATGGCATCAATAGCATAACCTTTCATCCACATGGTTTCGCCCTGCCGATAGAGCGTTTTATCGGTCTGGATCACAATTACCTGAGAAGGACTTTGCGTACGATAAAGTAACAGCTGAGTCTTTAATCGCGCAATGAAATCAGTATTCTGACCTGAGACCAAAACTGCCGAAAAACTCAGAATGATCATTAAAAATAATTCCTTGCCCCTGGTTTTCATATTTGAGTAATTATTGTTGAATTAAAATTTTCAAATCAGATCATTTTACAGTGGGTTCGATTTTGCGAAGCGCCTTATTTAAATCATCATCAGGTTTGATAACATTGTAGTTTCCCCAAAATTCGGGGTCATATTCTCCCTGAATATCCGAAAAGATATCATCGGCTCTGAAAAGTCCCGTAGGTCCAAATCTCACATGGGAAGGAAAGGGAAATTGCTGCGTTACCAGGATATCTGAAACACTTCGGTATTCGGTCTTTAAATTTCCTTTCCGTTGCTTTACCTTAAAGATCACATCTGTGCGGGCGGTATAAAATTGCCATCGTCCATCTATTATCCGGTAGTTTACCGAATATTCAGCACCTTCAGGCCTTGTAAAATAACCAAACGGTTCTTTTTTAATAAAGGATTCTCCGTTCAACTTCAGACTTTTTTTATCCAGTCCAAAATCAGCGCTAACCAGGGCATAGGATTCTGCATCAATTAGAATCTTCCCGTAATAACAAGGGAATTCAACATCCTCTTTCCGTGAGAACCCGATCACCCAGGTCACTCGATTATTGTACATCTCTGGTTGTTCAAAACGATAACGATATAGGTTCTCAAATTTGGGATCTAAAAAGGTTTCAAGATTATGGACAATATCCAAAGATGTAATATACCATGGACCTCCCTGAATCTTCAGACTTACATCAGTAAAGGTTTTATGAAAATTACTTTTTCTCCCTTTCAAAAACCTCACCCTATCCTCCATTTGAGAATTATAGGGTTGCTTCAGAACTTCCATAATTGCTTCCCAAACTCCGATGTACTGATCGTCACGCTTAATAGTTTCCCGGTAAAAAGTAACCATTAATTGGGTTGACCGTTCATAATTTATCTCAATATTCTTCCTGAAATTACGCAAAACCTCAGCAACATCAACTGGTTTTACCTCAATTTCACGCAGGTGAATGGTTACCGGTTCTAACCTGACTATGGCATTTACCTTCAACTCATCCGGTGATAATTCCAGCGGTTTAAACCCCAGACAATGGACTGAGATTTTTTTGTTTCGAAGCCTCCAGGGCAATACAAGATCGTATCGTCCGTCAATATTTGTCATCGTTCCAATACTTTCCCCTTCAATCCCCATCGAAGTATATGGTACTGGAGATTCTCCCTTTCCTTCTACCACTATTCCTGATAACCGGATAGGAGCAGCCTCTTTTCTTGTGACAATTAATTGATTATCTAATTTTTCAACAGTATACTCTTTTGAGGGAAGTATCTTAAGGAGAAACTCGTCTACAGTGACGTTCAGCAAATTTAGTGTAATCTTACTTTTAGGGAGGATATCAGGATTATATGAAAAGAAAAGATCGTTTTCGTTGACTACTTTTTCGAGGATTTGTTCAACTGTGGCAGAATCGATTTTACAACTAATTCTCCCTTCAAGCGACTGCATACGTTCCTGAGCAGACGTTTTAACCCACAACAGAAGCGATAACAGAATTACAACAGACGTCCCGGGAAACCGCATTGATTTGCAATTAAGTCAACTTGTTACGAAATTAACAATTACTGCATAGAAATACTTTTTATTTGGCCCTTTTGGTCAATATAATTTCATCTCCATTCTTTTTCACCTGTAAATGATGGGTGCGTGCAATTACTTTAACAATGTAATCGAGGTTCAAGTTTGCAAAATTTGCAGTATAAGGTATTTCTCCAATTTCAGGATTTCCAAGTTTGAATTTGATGTGGTAAGTATTTTCAAGTACAGCGCATACTTCATTAAGTGGGGTCCTCTGGAAATTGACGATTTTGGTAATCCAGGAAGCATAATTGGGTTTAAGCTCTTCCTTATGTCCAATCTCTCCTTTGGAGACCCTGAGCCATCCCCGCTCACCGGCAGGTAAAACGACAAACCTCATATCAGTTCTTCCCTGGTTGTATGGCGAAAGTTTTACCTTTCCCGTTTCCACATTCACCTCTACCTTGTCAGTATTCGGATAAGCAGAAACATTAAATGAAGTCCCCAGAACCTCAACAGATGCATTAGGTGTTTCAATTCTGAAGGGGTGAATGGAGTCTTTGGTAACTTTAAAGAATGCCTCTCCTGATAGTTTTACTTTACGAATTTTTCCTTCGAAGTGCTCTGGGTATTCAATTTTGGTATTTGCATTTAATGTTACTGAAGAGCCATCAGGTAAAGATATTCGCATCACGTTCACAGGATGTGAGTCAGTCTGGGCAATGGCAATCTGCACAGGTATATCTTCAACGACTTTTGGCTTTCTAACCAGCTGAAAAGTAGCAAATCCAATACCAATAACCACCACGAGCATGGCGGCATATTTAAAGAACTCTCTTCTAAATACCCTAATTTTCAAAATCCTGTTCGATTTCTCAATCTTCATCTGGAAATTAGTCCATCCCTTTTCAGGATCTGCAGCGGAATAGCTATAATCGGTGCCTGCCATTTCCCAAATCTTTGTTAAATTGGCTTTCTCCTTTTCGTCCAAACCGATAGAATCCGGAATATCGGGTTCTCCATTCAGATAAGCAACCCACTGACTCTCATTATCCGGTAATATTTTATCCTTCGAGTTCATGCGTTAATAATTTATTTTTTTAATGGTCACGTTGAATTGCCATAGGTAAATATTTGTTGCTATGGGTGATTTCCGAATAATGGCCATTTGATCTTTTCATTTATTTTAAGACAATCCTTAATTTAATTACCCTTAACACCCAGCATTAAAAATAGTACCAGATGCTTAAATACTTTTAGTACTTCCCGTAATTGTTTAAGCGCAAGAGTCATTTGTGTCTCAACAGTTTTAACTGACAGGTTAAGGCGGAGTGCTATTTCACGGTATTTTAAGCCTTCCTCACGTGCCATTCTAAAAATCTCCTGCCGTTTTGGAGGCAGTGCCCCAATTGCAGACTCAATACGCTTCATCAAATCCAATTCCGGAAAGAACTCACCGTAATCACCCCGTTCTGCTTCATTTTGAATTACCATATCCTGATATCTGGTTTTGATCCGTTCATGCTCCAGAAGATTAACACATTGATTTTTAATTGATTTAAAAAGATAATGGAGTAATGAAGAATTGATGGATATGTCTCTCCTGTTCTGCCAAAGACGGAGGAATACATCCTGAACAACACTTTCCGAATCGGACAAATTACCCAGGAAACGAAAAGCATAAGCAGTCATTGACCGATAGTAGGCACGAAATACTTTTTCGTATGCCACCTTATCGTCCATTTTAATTGCCTCAAAAATCTGCCTGTCGTCTCCGGTGAGCATAAAATTTTCATTAAAACTACAAGATAACGTATTGACAGTTGAAATCCAAAATACCCTTAAAGATTTAAAAAAAATATTTCGGTAAAAAGAATATTGGATTATCTTTGTGCCGCGCTTCTTAAGCAGTTCCATAAGCCCGGGTGGCGGAATTGGTAGACGCGCTGGACTCAAAATCCAGTGATAGCAATGTCGTGTGGGTTCGATTCCCACCCCGGGTACTTTTAAACCGTCTAACTTATTAATAGTTAGGCGGTTTCTGTTTTAAAAAGAGAGAATAGAGTTTTTAAGAATAATACTCCTGATATTCATTCCAAGTATAACCTGTTCCAAATTTAAAAAAGTCCAAGATCAAAATCAGTTTAAATGGTTTGATCTAATTTAAATTTTGAAGAACATTTTTCAAAACTGTTACGGGAAAAACCGTATCAGAATTTTAAAATCACTATTATTTGCATTTTATTACGGAAAAAACAGTATCAAAACGGCGTTTTTTGAAAACTACCTTTGAGCTTTGTAAGTACCGGGTGAAAATTGCACAGCTGTACCGGTTGAAAAGTGAACAGCTGATTGATGTAAAAGTATCTTTTTCTTTGATGAACACAAGCTATCTTTTGCAGGGTAAGGCAGGATGAGGCCGTAGGCCGATTCCTGCCTTACCCTGCAAAAATCAAGAGCAGCCCTGGTGATAAAATTTGCTATTGTTCGTTCCATTTGCGGGTCTCCTCCACTCGATAAGATTTACCATTCATATTGATTAAATAGGCCCTATGGGTGAGTCTGTCGACCATAGCAGCTGTCAGGGTTGGGTCGCCAAAAATCTCAGGCCAGCGGTCAAAAGAGAGATTGGTTGTGATGATCGTTGATTTACTCCCGGCTCTTAAAGAAAGATGATTAAACAGCAGCTCTGCCCCTTCCTTGTCATAAGAGATATATCCGAACTCGTCGCAGATCACAAGATCGTACAAATAAGGTTAAAAACATAAATTATGGAATCTAGCAAATCACCTTTTCACAGAAAATCGAAGGAAAATAGCACTTTTCAAAAACGGAATAAGGGTAATCTAATCTTATCAGTCACCTTAGCGTTTAAATTTTTGAATTAAATTCTGAATCAACAAATCAGAATATCATTCCTTCTGTCTTCTGATGTAACATGAATGACAAAATGTAACATGCTTGATAGGAAATCACCAAAGAATTGAAAATGTATCATTTGGGATAGTATTGGTAACATTCGTGGAAGTCTTTTTTTTGATGCGGAGATAGATTTGTGAAATAATTCAAACTAACGTTAAAAATGAACACAAACAACAAAGCATCTTTAAATGCGCTTGTAATAGCCCTTGGGGGATTTTTATTTGGTTTTGATATTGCAGTCATCTCTGGAACCACAGCAGCTCTTGAAACGCTTTTTCAATTGTCAAAATTCGAACTGGGGTTCACGGTCGCAATCGCTTTAATAGGCACAATAATCGGTACAACTATAATTGGAAAACCAAGTGATAAATTTGGTCGCCGAAAAACCCTGCAGGCGCTAGCCCTTATTTTTACAGTGGCTGCAATTGGAAGCTCCGCCTCGATGAATTGGGGCATGCTTTTATTTTTCCGGTTTATTCAGGGACTGATTGTTGGAGGTATTTCGGTAGTTGTACCTATGTATATTGCAGAAATTTCACCTGCTAAAATCCGGGGAAAACTTGTAGCTTTTAACCAGTTTAATGTTGTAACGGCAATTTTGGTCGCTTATCTATCAAACTATTTTATTGCAAAACTAATTTCTCCCGATTCCTGGCGCACAATGATCGCTGTAGAGGCAGTTCCTGCTTTTATTTTCTTTCTGCTGTTGTTTAAAGTGCCCGCCAGTCCTAGGTGGTTGCTGCTTAAAAATCAGAAACAGGAGGCTAAGGATGTTTTCAGACACCTGGGTTTTGAAGATCCTGAACTCGAAGTAAATCAAATAATTGATTCATTAAATGAGGATCATTCTAAATCGAGTACAAACCTATTTAGCAGCGAGCACTCATTTCCGGTTATCTGCACCATTTTGATTGCCATGTTTAATCAATTGGCAGGCATAAATGCAATAATATATTATGCTCCCCGTATTTTTGAATTGACCGGTCTGACGGCTAATGCGGCCTTACTTCAATCGATTGCGATTGGCGGGACTAACTTACTGTTTACTCTTCTTGCATTATTCCTGATAGATAGGGTTGGTCGCAGAACCTTACTAATGGTCGGATCAGTTGGAATGATCGTCTTTCTAAGTCTGATTTCACATGCTTTTTATCAGTCCTCATTTAATGGCTATTCTGTAATGGTCTATTTGATAGGATTCATTGCATTCTTTGCGATTTCACAAGGTGCTGTTCTCTGGGTATTTATATCTGAAATATTTCCAAATAAAGTACGGTCAAAAGGGCAAGCACTGGGAAGTTTTACCCATTGGGTAATGGCCGCATTGGTAAGCTGGACATTTCCGGTTGTTACTAATTCCCCTGCCATTGGAGGAGGTGCAATCTTCGCATTTTTCGCCTTTATGATGGTTCTTCATTTCATCTTTGCCTGGAAAGTCATTCCTGAGACAAAAGGGAAATCGCTTGAACAAATTCAACTTGAATTGACTGAGAAAAGAAATAAAAAACAATAAAAAACAGAGAGTCATGGAAAAGAATGGTAAGGTTTTGTGTTTCGGTGAGGTCTTATGGGATAATCTGCCTTCAGGTCCTCTGCCTGGTGGAGCGCCTATGAATGTCGCACTTCATTTATCACGATTCGATATTAACGCAACAATCGCGAGCAGTGTTGGTGCGGATTCAAAAGGCTCTGAACTGATCGCTTTCCTTCAGGATTCATCATTAAGAACTGATTTAATTCAGGTACATCAAACATTGCCAACAAGTGAAGTTTTGGTTCATTTGGATGAGCATAACTGTGCTACCTATGAGATTTGCAAACCAGTAGCATGGGATGAGATTCACCTGAATGACGATCTTATTAAAGAGGCAGGGAATTCTAAAGCTATTGTTTTTGGATCTTTGGCTTCTCGTAGCGAAGTTACCCGAAACACGCTGATGGAATTGTTGAAAAATGATATCCTGAAAATCATGGATGTAAATCTCAGACCTCCCTATGATACAGAAGAAATTGTTAAAATTCTTTTGTCTTATTCTGATATAGTAAAGTTAAACGATGAAGAGCTTATGATAATCTCTGATTGGTATCAATTATCAGGAACTATGGATGAAAGGATGAATTCTTTTTATAAGCTTCTAAAAATAAAAACTTTAATTGTCACAAAGGGGAAAAATGGAGCAATAGTACTTCATGAGAACAACGTCTTTCAACACCAAGGGTATAAGGTTATCACAGCTGATTCTGTCGGTGCCGGCGACGCTTTTCTAGCTGGGTTCCTCGCTGCATTATTTGGTCATAAAGAAATTAACCAGGCCTTAAAGGAAGCTTGCGCTATTGGCGCCTATGTCGCCTCACAGGCTGGGGCAACACCAATTTACACAAAGGAGATAATTCAAAACTCTATATTTTCTTAAACCAATGAATCTCAATTTTTTAATTTACAAAAATGTCTAACATGAAAAAAATGATTAAATGCTTTCTAAGGAATGTCCTTTGGGGCATCGTATTCCTTTCTATGCCATTTATGGCTGTTGCACAGGAGATTACTGTAAAAGGGTCTGTCAAGGATGCAACAAATGGTGAACTACTTACTGGTGTAACGATTATGGTAGATGGTACTACAACGGGCACACTTTCTAATGCAGATGGTTCATTTATAATTAAGGTGCCATCTGGTAAAGGATTGTTGATTTGTTCCTATTTGGGATATAACACCCAAAAAATCAACATTCAGGGACGGGCAGTAATAAATATCCAACTGGCACAAACATTAACACAGCTAGACCAGGTTATTGTGACTGGATATCAGAGTCAAAAGAAAGCGGACTTAACTGGCGCTGTTTCAGTCGTTTCAGTGAAAGAATTGGAGAAAATGCCTAATAATAACCCGATTCAGGCCTTACAAGGGATGGTTCCTGGCATGGTCATTACTACTGATGGATCACCAAGTGGTTCAAATGTGAATATCAATATCCGGGGAATTGGCTCAATCAATGGGACTAACCCTTTATTCGTTATTGACGGTGTAGCAACAACAGCCGGTATGCATGAATTAAATCCAAACGATATTGAATCTATTCAGGTCTTAAAGGATGCATCTGCAGCTTCAATTTATGGTTCTAGGGCATCTAATGGGGTTATTATTATTACAACCAAAAAAGCAAAAAAAGGAGAATTCAAAATCACTGCATCTGCTCGCGGAGGCTTTTCATTTTATAATACTAGAATGAGTGTTCTTGACGCACAAGGATATGGGAAAGCTGTTTGGCAAGCTAGTGCTAATGATGGTGCGCCATTAAGCCATTATCTTGATTATGGATTTAAATGGGGGTATGATGCTAAAGGAAACCCAATCCTAAATCAAATTAATTTGCCACAGTATGTCGATACCACTACACAAACGATGAAGACTGCAAATACAAATTGGTTCAAACAGATTTCTCAGGTCGCTATTACTCAAAACTATGATATCTCTGTACTTCATGGCACAGATAAAGGTAATTCTATGTTTTCTGTTGATTATTTAGATAATCAGGGAATTGTAAAAACGACTGAATTTAAACGTATAACAGCAAGGTTAAATACAGATTATAAATTATTGGATAATAAATTGCTCGTCGGAGAAAACTTTACAATGAGTACGACATCTGAGGTTCAGGATCCAGGAGTACTTAACCCTGCCTTACAGGCTTTACCAATAATTCCTGTGCATACAGTCGATGGAATCGGTTGGGGTGGTCCATTTGGAGGAATGAATGACCGTCAAAACCCGGTAAGGCTATTACAAGACAATAAACAAAATCACTATAATTACCTCAGGTTATTTGGAAATGCCTTTGCTGATTTGGAAGTCATTAAAGATCTGCACTTAAAAACAAGCTTAGGTGTTGACTATGGAGACTATTACAAAAGAGATATGCAACTTGCTTATGTTTCAGGTTATCTGAATAACCCAATCAACAGTGTTCAAAGTAACCAGTCTCATTCATTAAAACTGACTTGGACAAATACATTGAATTATCAGCATACCTGGGGCAAAAATGTGTTGGATGCGGTTGCTGGTAATGAAATTTATAAGGAAACAGATGATAGTTTCTGGGCAAAGCGTCAGGTTTTTGCCAGCCAGGATCCGAATTATATGTACCTTGATGCAGGTACAGGATTAAAGGACAATGGTGGTTCTGCAGTCGAATATAGACTTTTATCCTATTTTGGTAAGGTCAACTATGTTTTCGATCAGAAATATCTTGCCTCTGCAACTTTTAGATATGATGGTTCTTCCAGATTTGGAGCTAATAATAAATTTGGATTTTTTCCTGCATTTAACTTAGGTTGGAGATTAAATAGAGAAGATTTTATCAAAGACAATTTCAAATATATCTCAGATCTAAAATTGCGTTACGGTTGGGGAAAAACCGGAAGCCAGGATTACATTAACGCTACAGCAAGCCAGACTTTATATCAAACCAACTATAGCGGAGGAGATCCTACCTGGAATTCACCCAATGGTACAGCATATGATATTTCAGGATCAAAATCAGGAAATCTATCATCCGGTTATCAGGTAATCCAGGCAGGTAACCCAGATCTGAAATGGGAAGCAACAACCCAGGCAAACTATGGATTGGACTATGGTTTATTTGATCAGAAGATATATGGATCTGTTGATTATTTTGTTAAAACAACAACTGGTATGCTTGTCCAACCTGCCTATATTGCTGTCATTGGTGAGGGAGGAAATCAATGGCTTAATGGTGCCAGTATGCAAAATAAAGGGATAGAATTTGCTTTGGGTTATCGTGGTAAAATTGGCTCTGATTTATCATTTGATATTACCGGAAATATTTCAACCTACAGAAATAAAATCACTACTCTACCTTCTTCTGTTGTAAATACTTATGGAGGAAATGGAACAACAGACAATATATTGGGACATCCTTGGGGATCAGGATATGGTTACGTGGCCGATGGACTCTTTGCCAGTCAGGATCAGGTTGCCAATTCTGCGGAACAACTTGGGAAAGGCCTAGGAAGAATCAGGTATAAGGACCTTAACGGAGATGGAATCATTGATTCCAGGGATCAAACCTGGATTTTAAATCCGACACCAGATTACACATATGGTTTTAATTTTGATTTTACTTACAAAGGATTTGACTTAACCTTGTTTTTCCAGGGTGTAGGAAGGATTGATGAAAATGTCTACGATGTCAAATCAATGACTGATTTCTGGAGCATCAATGAAACCGGTTCCAATAAAGGTACCAGATTGTTGAATGCATGGTCTCCGACCAACACAAAATCAACAATTCCAGCATTAACAAGTACAGATAGAAATAACGAGACGAGATTTTCGACGTACTTTATCGAAAACGGTGCTTACCTGAAATTACGCAATCTGATGATTGGCTATACAATTCCACGAACCATTACGGAAAAACTTCACCTTGGCAAAATATATGCTTACCTCAGTGGACAAAATCTGTTGACCTTTAAAAGCAAGAACTTTACCGGAGTTGATCCTGAAACACCAACATATGGATACCCAATTCCAACCATGTTAACTGGGGGATTAAAGGTAACTTTCTAGCAATGATCATTAATACCAGAATTTCATTAAGTTAAAAATTCAGATTATGAAAAAGATTAAACTATTTTTTTACTCAATAGTGGCATTGGGCTCTATAGCAACACTGAGCTCATGTAATAAAGATTTCTTAAATGTTGTCCCTAAGGCACAATTAAGTAATGCTCAGGTTTCAACAGGTACCGAACAATTAGTTACAGCTGCATATGCAGAACTAGGGAACGATCATTATATTACCCCATGGAGTCTTTGGCCTTATGGAAATGTGCGCTCAGGCGATGCATATAAAGGAGGACGTGATGAATCAGATATCCAGGAATTCTACTTCTTCGAGATTTTCAAAGATGTTAGGAGTGATATTGGCGAAATTGACGGTCAATGGTTTCAATATTATGAGGCAATTTCAAGAGTAAATGCTGCACTTGGAAATCTGAACAATGTCACTGAAGCACAGTATCCACTGAAGAAGTCAAGACAGGCTGAGATGCGTTTTCTACGTGGACATTGGTACTTCCAATTGAAAATAATGTATAAATATATTCCTTATATTGATGAAACTGTTCCGACCAATAATTATGCTCTAATTTCAAACAAAGCCTTGTCAAACGACTCCATATGGGAAAAAATAGCAACGGATTTTCAATTTGGTGTAGACAATTTACCAATTAACCAAACACAGATAGGTAGGGCTAACAAGATTGCGGCCACAGCTTATTTGGCAAAAACCAGACTTTATCAGGCATATGAACAGGATGAAATGAACAATGTTACTGGTATAAATCAAACTAAGCTGAATCAGGTTGTGACCCTTGCTGATCAGGTGTTAGCCTCCTCTTACCAGCTTCAGCCCGATTTTGCAAATAATTTCCTGGAAGGTTCCTTTGAGAATGGTATTGAATCAATTTTCTCAGTTCAGTATTCCAAAGATGATGGGACAATGTTTGGAAGATTAAATTTTGGAGATGTTTTGGCCACACCGATGGGTATTGGATGCTGCGATTTTCATAAACCGAGTCAAAACCTGGCGAATGCGTTTAAGACCGGAGCCGATGGATTACCCATGTTTTCGGATTTCAATAACTCTGATCTGGATCTTACAGCCAATACCGTTGATCCCAGAATTGACCACACAATTGCAATTCCGGGGCATAACTACGTGTATGATCCTACGACTATTTACCAGGTTAGCTGGAACAGAACTCCAGCTGTTTACGGTGTTTTTGCTTCCTTAAAAGAGAATGTGATGAAAGGGCATTATACTCAGGTTGGTCCATTCTATGCCAATACAAAAGACAAGATTATCCTAAGGTTCGCGGATGTTTTACTTTGGAAAGCTGAGGCCTTAATTGAATTAGGCCGCCAAAATGAAGCACTGCCAATTATCAATCAAATTCGTTCAAGAGCAGCTAACAGCACAGCATTACTTAAACTGGCCAACGGACAACCTGAGTCAAATTATTTTGTAAATACTTATCAGGACGGAATAAATTGCAACTGGACACAGGATTTTGCAAGGAATGCATTGAGATGGGAAAGAAGACTCGAATTTGCGATGGAGGGAAACCGTTTCTTCGACCTTGTAAGATGGGGGATTGCTGATACATATCTGAATGCCTATTTCCAGGTAGAGAAAACAAAGAGGGCCTATCTGAAAGACGGGTTATTTACAAAAAACCGGGATGAATATTGTCCCATTCCACTTAATCAAATCAGATTCAGCCATGGTTTATATAAACAGAACTATGGATATATCCAGTAATTTGGTGATTTTTAAGATATCTTATAAATAGTTTATCATAAAACGACAAAACAATGAAAAATATATTTAACTACATAATATTACTGGGATTCATCCTTACTATAATAAGTTGCCAAAAACGCGACATTATTGTCATCCCGACCAAATTAGCTGCAGTTTCTAATCTTCAGTATACCTTAACAGGTGATACCGTAACTCTTTCATGGAGTTTGCCAACCGGAAAGGATAGCTTAAGCGTAACTGTAAATGATGGAGTAGCTCCTATTCCGCTCAAAATGGGATCAACTTCCTATAAATATGGTATTGTTGAGACGAATAAGGCATACGGTTTTACGGTTAAGATAAGCGATACTCAGGGGAATACTTCATTAGGACAGACCGTACGGTTTACACGTGATGGGGCTTCTCCTGTAAAAAGCGTTAGCGCTGTACAAAATGATAATGGCGTATTATTGACATGGAGTTCTCCTGATCAGCCGGTTGCCAAGATTGAGATTAAAGCAGGAGACAATACAATCGACCTTGGATCAACTGTAACCTCCTATCAGATCAATAATCTTCCTGCAGCGAGTTATATGATCAGTTTTGTGACAACCAACAGTGCAGGAAAAGTTTCTAATACTGTCTACCTGCCATTTAAAGTCGGAGCAACAATGATTGGATATTTAGGGGTTTATGCTGATTCAACTGCGTTGATGAGTTTAGGAGATGATGATGAAATTGCCGGTGGTCAATGGCTATTCAAAAATTATCCTAAATCGAGATATATATCGTTCGATCAGGTAAAAAATGGAACTGTCGATTTAACCCAGATCCGTGTATTGTGGTGGAATTTCGACGTAGTTGCAGGCCATATTATGCCGGCTATTGCTACTGATCCGACAGTTGTTTCCAAGATGACCCAATATTATAAGGATGGTGGTAATTTACTTTTAAACCAATATGCCATTCAATATTTTTGGACTTTAGGAAGAATTACCCAGAACTATTTTATGGGATTTGATGAAGGTCCAGGTGGATTCAATCCGGATATATGGGGTGTAGGTGTAAACATTCACGAAAAACATGATCAGAGTAGCCATCCATTATACAAGGGGATAACAATGACAACTCAATCTGATGGAAGAATTACATTCCCTGTAATTGGTTCCGGCTGGAAAGAAAACCATAATGCAGTAATCGTTAGAATCCCGGAATTTGAGGGGGGACTTCCTAATGACAATGAAACTGCCTATACCAAGTTTGTAAGCGATAACAATGCTGTCTGGCTAGGACAGTGGGATGGAATAGGTGACTATTATATGGCAGGTGTGCTTGAACTCAAACCAAAAGATGATTTCCAGGGATCAGGTATATTTATTGGAATTGGGGGGATTGAATGGCACCAAAATACAGGAAATGTTTATCAGTCAACTATAGAGCTGCTATATAAAAATGCCCTTGATTATCTGAAAACAAAATAATTTATATAGAGTCTTCCGGGGGAGTAATCTTCGGAAGACTCTTTTTCATTCTAACTATATAATGATAAAGATAACCCTGTTTCTTATTTTTATTTCACTGGTATCAGCTTCATGCAAAAAAAATGGGGGAAGTGACAATCAGGATATTCTGGTAATTACTGTCGATTCCAGTAAAGTGGTACTTCTTACTGAATCTGACTTTAGGCCAATCTACCATTTTACTCCCCCCAGAAACTGGATGAATGATCCAAACGGATTAGTTTTTTATAAAGGACAATATCATCTGTTTTATCAATATAATCCAAATGGGAACGTTTGGGGACCGATGAACTGGGGTCATGCCACGAGTACTGATCTTTTTAATTGGCAAGATCTTCCTATTGCATTGTCTCCAGACAATTTAGGAACGATTTTTTCTGGGAGTGCTGTAATTGACATTAATAATACTTCAGGTTTTAAAAATGGAAACGAAGATCCGATGGTTGCTATTTTCACACATAATGGATCCCAGCAATATCAAAGTCTTGCATATAGCAACGATAAAGGTGTTAGTTGGACTAAATATCTGGCAAATCCCGTTTTACCGAATCCGGGAGTCCCTGATTTTAGAGACCCAAAGGTTTTCTGGTATCCATTGGGTCAGAAGTGGATTATGGTTTTGGCTGCGGGTAATAAGGTGAATTTATATACCTCCTCTGATTTGAAAAACTGGCAATTTCTGAGCGATTTTGGTGCGGATGTTGGTGCGCATGGAGGTGTTTGGGAATGTCCTGATCTTTTTGAGTTGCCTGTTGGTGGTACATCAACAACAAAATGGGTATTAATGGTAAGTTGCAACGGAGGACCAAATGGTGGTACAGCAACTCAATATTTTATCGGAAATTTTGATGGGACAACCTATACGACAGAATCCACTAACATCAATTGGATTGATTATGGTGCGGATAATTATGCAGGAGCAACCTATAACAATATTCCTTCAGCAGATGGAAGAAGAATAATGATTGGATGGATGAGTAATTGGAGTTATGCGGATAAGGTTCCAACAACCACCTGGAGAAGCACCATGACTGTTCCTAGGGTAATGTCTCTAGTCAATGGGACTCAGGGATTGGGTTTAAAAACCCTCCCAGTACAAGAATTTAAAAATTATGAAACAAGTTCAGTTGATACGCTAATTCAAACGGCTGTAAATTCAATTCATTTGTCAAATAATAAAACAATAAAGACAGGAAGCTATGAAATTAATTTCACTCTCGACTTTAATAAATCAGACAAATTCATTTTCACATTAGGGGATTCAAAGGAGAAATTAATCATCAATTTTGACAAAACCAGTGGGTTGGTTTCTATTGACAGGAGTGGATCAGGACAAGTTGACTTTAACAATCAATTCAAACAGATTATATCCTGCCCATTTATCCCTAAAACAAACTTGATTACGAATATCCAGATATTGATAGATAAAACCTCAATAGAACTATTTATCGATAATGGAGAAAAAGTAATGACAGCATTGTTCTTCCCAGTTTATCAATACAACTTGCTAAAAGTCGAAGGTTCAAATAGTGTACCTCAAATTAGCAATTTTAATCTTGTCAAGCTTAATAAGAGTATGTTAAGATGATTCTATTATAATCCTAAAAATGAAAGTAAATTTTCAAATCGTTAAGATTTCACTGATCATCCTGCTTGTCAATTCATTATTGACAAGCAGTTCGGCACAAAAACCTGTTGAAATTATTCCAAAATTTGTTCTTTACAAATTTGATAATACACCTTTCACAAACAAAAATTTGGAGGTTGGTAAAAAAACGCTATTCATATTCTTCGATGTTACCTGTGACCATTGTCAACAGACCATTCAAACATTAAGCAGTCGTATTAGCGAATTTAAGCGAGTTGCAATTTACCTCATTACCTTGGATGATAAAGCATCTGTAAGCAAATTCTTAAACCAATATGGAAAAAATCTTATTGGTAATAGAAACGTATTGATATTAAAAGATAAAAAAGACCAATTTATCACTCGTTTCGGACCCAGGAAATACCCTTCCGTATTCTTGTTTTCATCACAAAAGAAATTATTACTTTATGATGACCAGGATCTAAAACTTGAAAAATTTTGTAATATTATTAATACCCCAAATTGATGAAATTCCGTAATCTGTTACTACTTTCTTTATTTTCCAGCATGCTTCTGCTTCTTTCATGTCAGATCAACAGAGGGAAGAAAAAGGAAATCATTGCTGAATATAGTGAACCTTACCGCCCTCTTATCCATTTTTCTCCACCCTCAAAGTGGATGAATGATCCCAATGGACTTGTATTTTTCGAAGGAGAATATCATCTTTTTTATCAATATTATCCTGAGTCAATGATCTGGGGACCTATGCATTGGGGTCATGCTGTCAGTACTGATTTGGTTCATTGGCAGCACTTGCCAATTGCACTTTATCCAGACAGTCTTGGATATATTTTTTCGGGTAGTGCCTTAGTTGATTATAATAATACATCTGGATTAGGAAAACCGGATAAACCTGCCATGATTGCGATCTTTTGCTACCATTCCCCAGTTCTTGAGAAAGCGGGGAAGGATACCTTTCAGACTCAAGGAATGGCCTATAGTTTAGATAAAGGTCGGACATGGACTAAATATGCTGGAAATCCGATTGTTCCAAATCCTGGATTAAGAGATTTTCGTGATCCAAAAGTATCTTGGAATGCAGAAACAAATAAATGGATCATGGCATTAGCGGCAGGTAATTGTATTCAGTTCTATTCGTCGACCGATCTGAAGAAATGGGCTTTTGAAAGTGAATTTGGTAAAAATCTTGGTGCGCATGGGGGTGTTTGGGAATGCCCCGACTTGATCAAAATGGCAGTGAATAATTCAAAAAAGGAATCAAAATGGGTACTGCTGGTGAGCATGAATCCTGGCGGGCCGAATGGAGGGTCGGCAACTCAATATTTCACAGGCAATTTTGATGGACATCACTTTATGTCTGATAATGAGAAGACCAGATGGATCGATTATGGTAAGGATAATTATGCAGGGGTGACTTTTTCGGGAATTCCCGAGAATGACGGGAGATGTATTTCTATTGGATGGATGAGTAACTGGCAATATGCAACCAGTGTTCCGACCAAACCTTGGCGCAGCGCTATGACTTTCCCCCGGCAATTGAATCTTGAAAAAGGTAGAGATGAGTATAATATTATTTCAAATCCTATAGATGAAATTGAACAGCTTCGGGAAAGAAAGATTACTCTAAATCCTTTTATTGCTTCGGGAAATATAGATTTGACTAAGGAGGTCCCGTTTGGATTATCTCCAATTGAGATAATTGCTGATTTTTCATTACCTCAAACAGGTTTTGCAAATGAATTTGGATTTGAACTCACTAATTCAAAAGGGGAGAACATCATCGTAGGATACAGTAATCAAACAAATAAATTCAAAATCGATCGGCTGAATTCTGGCAAAAACGATTTTTCTAAGGATTTTAGTGGAATTCAGTATTCGGGAGAATTAAAACCTGAAAAGATCATTTCAATGCACATCATTATCGATTTAGCATCAATTGAGTTATTCGGTCAATCAGGTAGGGTTGCTATGACGGATATCTTTTTCCCAAATGAAGTATTCAATTGCTTAAGAGCTTATTGCAAAGGAGGATCCGTTAAATGTGACCGGGTAACAATTTATAAGCTCAACAACATTTGGGATAGTATCATAAATAAACAAAAATCTGGGATTCCTGAATGAAGAACCAAATAATAATACTAATAATGGTTGATCCTGAAAGTCAGGATCAACCATTATTAGTATTACTCTGAACAAATTCGCTTGGAGATATCTTCAAATAATCTTTGAAACTTTTGGAAAAATAAGAAGGACTTGAAAACCCTGTTTCATAAGCCACTTCAGAGATAGATTTTCCACTTTCTCTCAATAAAACTACGGCCTTGTTTAGTTTTATGTTTCGTATGAACTCGCTTACAGATAAACCTGTCAGATGCTTTATTTTCCGGTAAACATGTACTCTTGAGAGACCAATTTCTGTACTTAGCTCTTCGACTCCATAATCACTATTCTGTATGTTTTTTTCGATGGTTTTAACGCATCGTTTTAGAAAAGAGTTATCCAGTTGAGAAATTCTGTTCTCTCCAGTATTTGGCAAAAGCATGTTTTCCTGATAGTGTTTCCTAATCTTTTGTCTGGTTTCGATTAATTTACGGACCCTAACCAATAAGTGTCTACTGTTAAATGGTTTAGGCATATATGAATCAGCTCCAGTCTCCAATCCCTCAATCTTCTCCTCATGTGATGACCGTGCAGTAAGTAGAATCACAGGAATATGACAAATATTAATATCCGATTTCAGCTTATTTGTGAACTCTAGTCCATCCATCACAGGCATCATCACATCGCAAATAATAAGATCAGGTTCTTCTTGGTCAATTTTGTCCAAAGCCTCCTTCCCATTTGAGGCTTCAAAGATTTTATATTTGTCCAGAAGACAATTCTTTATGAAGGACCGCACATCAGAATTATCTTCAACTATCAAAATTGAAAATGGGAAATCAAAACTATTGTGCTGTTTTGGATTCTTTTCCATTTCCTTATCCTGTGTTTTAACTGAAGATTCCGCGTCTGTCTCAATTTGTCTTCCGATACGGTCATAGTTTTTGTCTTTCAGAATAATTTCGTCCGAATTAATATGGTCCTTACCATGACGAAGAAAAACATGGAATGATGACCCATCTCCCTTTTTACTTTCAACCGTCAGATCACCTTTGAGCAAATCTATGAATCCCTTCGACAATGCTAATCCAACCCCTGTTCCTTCAATAATTCGATCTACCTGATGATCCCCACGGTAAAAAATCTCAAAAATCCATGCCAGCTGATTTTCTGAGATGCCAACTCCATTATCTTTAACAGTGATTTTAACAGCATCACACATTTGGTCTTTAAATTGGTGCTTGGTATTTTGGATGAAAATTTCAATTTTTCCTGAATCTGAGGTAAACTTAAACGCATTCGAAAGTAAATTAAATAATATTTTGTCCACCTTATCTTTATCAAATAAGAGTTCCTGTTTGGGCATATCCGTAGTGAAATGATAGTCGATGTGTTTCTTGTTTGCCAATTCATCAAATGATTCTTTTATCTCCCTAGTAAATTGCACTATATCAAAATATCCAGCATTAACTCTCATCTTTGAGCTGTCCATCTTTTGCAGATCCATCAGCTGATGGATTAATCGGAGCAATCGAATTGCATTACGATGCATCATCTGAAGCCTGTTAAGCAATTCTGGCGTAAGGCGGGAATTACTCATAATATCCTCAAGTGGACCAAGTATCAGAGTGAGAGGGGTTCGAAACTCATGCGAAATATTTGTAAAGAAACGAAGTTTTGCCAGGGTTGCCTCCTCCAACTGGAGGCTGATGCTTTTCAACTCCTCATTCTGACGTATAATTTCTTTTGTTTGAATTTCTAATTTTTGATTTGCCAGTTGTTTATTACGGAAAGCTCTGAATAACAAAGTAACCAGTATAATAACCAAAAAAAGTGAAACCACTGAAACGATTAACCAAAACTGCTGGCTATAAAATCTTTGTAATTGCAGATCAAAGTTTTGTTTGGTCGAGTCTATGTTCTTATGAAGCGACAATATCTCCTCTGACTGAGACTTAACAGCTTTCACGTTTGAAGAGTCTATAACCATGGTATTCAGGTCATTCTCCTTATAAAATGGTTTATTATTTAATATGTCTGCGGCCAATGAGATGGATATCCGGCCCCCTGTGGGATAAAGTAATGTTGCATCAAATTTCTTATCTATTACGGCCTGAATTCCTCCATCTGAACCGGGTAATCCATCAATTCCAATAAAAAAAATGTTTTTCTCCTTCTTTTGTTTGATATAGGAGTTGTAGGCTCCCAAGGCCATAACATCGTTATGAGCATAAACCATATCAAATTCCAGCTTTTCGGAAAGAGCTTCATTCATAATTTTCCACCCACCTGTGTATTCCCACTCTCCTGATTTTGATTTCACAATTGATATACCAGGGAATTTGGATATTTCATCCAGAAAACCATTGTGTCGTTCACGGGTAGGCGAGGAACCCATTAATCCTTCAATTTCAAGGATTTTACCACTTCCCTTCAACAACTTTACGGCATATTTACCAGCTGATTTGCCGATTTGATAATTATTGGCTCCGATAAAGGCTGTATAGTCCTCAGATTCTATTTTCCGGTCAATTAGAATTACAGGAATTCCTTTTTGATAAACCTTTTTCACGATAGGAGTGAGTGGTTCCGATTCGTTAGGGGAAACGATCAACAAATCGATATTTTCTGAAAGCAGTTCATTTATATCCTTTACTTGTTTTACACTATTATTCTCGGCATTCTTCGTAATAAGCTCAAGATTTGGGTAATACGTAAGCTCGTTGAGCATCTCAGAAAACATAGTTTTGCGCCATGTATCTGCATTAGTACACTGAGAAAAGCCAACCTTGAATTTTCGTATTGCGGGGTTTTGCGAAAATCCAAATAAAATGAAAAGTAAAAAAATTAGAGCTATTAGTAGGTGCTTCTTCATTTAATATACAATGATTTAAGAAGTAAAGATAAAAAAATAACCTTAATACCAACAATAAGAGGGTACGGAACTAATTTCAATCCAATAGAATCTGTATCCACATTTGCAAGATAGAGAATTAACTTCATTATTCACGGTTGATCAGATCAACCTAAGGATGGATACCCTTGTTAAATTGATCTACTCAAGCGGATTTTAATGAACTAACTGAATTCTGTAATAAGGTGAGATTAACGAATACTTTTACCAAGTTTCACCACTTATTGGATATGCAGGCGTAAATTGTCTATCTATACAGTTTTATATTTATCACTCTGACCAGGGTATATTGACAACCTATTTTGAATAGTTAAAAGAACAATTATCTCTCTGTTCTTCATCAACCTATTACAAATTAGATTAATTTATTCCGATTCAATAATTTCGTTGAGTTTGTCTTTTTGTGTTCGTTAAGGTGATCATCCGGTCATAATCTTCCAAAAATAAACGTTTCAATTGAAATGTTTTCTGGATAAAGATTGGTGGATTTAACACCGACCTTTCCAATTTTCTTCATTATTTATTGGTCGATACCCGATGATCTCTTTGAACCATACACACTGGGTTATAGATTGATGAGCCATTCCACCTTAATTTTTTTTATTAATGATAAATTCCATTTTAGATACTTCCTCCCTTGTATCTGAAAATCTACCAGTTGGCTTACCAACTTTAAAGTTTAACCAAGGAGGAGATAAAGACTGCGGAGGGTGTTTAAAAATGTAATACAGAATCTCCTGGAGTCACGGCCATACCAGGTCAACGGTTTTTAATGCCAGTTCTTTCATTTACTTCAATCAGAGCACATCTTCTTAATACGGAGTGAAACCTATCGGCAGAGATTCTGCAGGCAATCTCTCCGGAGCCCTGATCTTTCAGTATATTTTAACGGGCTTCAAGCGTGCGGATTCTTATCTTCCCGAAGCTGATCGAAGCTCAAACCTTGCACTGCTGAGCTTCCAACCTACACCTTTTTACCCGGGAGAAGCAGAACCGGATCCATAAATTGCCTGGCAGATATTCAAAATCAAAGAACCTCTGTTCAGTTTAAAAGAAAATTACAAACCATTTAAAGAAAATTCATGCCTGTTTAAAGCTCGCTTAAGAATCGTTGAAGCGCAGAGGTGCAAATTGGAATCGTTCATCTGAATGCTGAACTTCCGGTGGTGCATTTTGGAAACTATTTTCTGATCATTCAGAGTTCAAAGCTGAATTCCGGAAGTTATATGCGGTTGGTAAGGTTGTAAACCCTTCTTCGAGGGAAATAGTTTTCAACGAAGCATTGAGGATGTTCCAAAAGTGGAAAATTTAAACACAGAGCCGCAAAAAGCATTACTTTAAAACACAATATAAAGGTGCAACGTTAAGCCTTCTTTGCGTAAATCAGCAGAAAAAAGACTAATGATACAACCTGCACAGCCGAAAACTGATATATTCTCATATTACAATAAAATGCCCCCTGCAGAGTGAAAAGATATACCCGGCAGGTGGCAAATTCTACTCTTCAGGCAATTAATGACTAATTGACAACCGGATTATTAACTGGTGCAATGCTCTTCGAATGACCCGGGTAACGTGATTGCAAGTCGGCATAAACCGTTTTCATCCCAGGTTCACCTGCCTTTGCAGCCCCTTTTAATGCCGTATAAAAGACAAGTGCAGAGGAGAGGGCTTCACTCCCGGTAAGCAGCGTAGTGTCATCGAGCTTTTCAACAAGCTGGCGCAGTGGAATCAGTACCTTTTTAAGTTCTGCCATGCCAATTGTATCCTTTTCAAATTCGGCCATATCCAGGAAGCCAGGAATAACTTTAGGATTCTGAACAGCATATTCAAAGGACTTGCTTACAAATGCAAATGACTTATCTCCCATCTTAGGCAGGGTACGACGGTCAACCGCAGTGAGGTTAACCAGTCCAGGCAGGTTTTGAATAATTGTCTCAATTGCTTTGCCAATATTGGCCTTAGCTTCATCACTAATCACGAATGAAATTTTGTTTTCCATACATTTTAAATTAAGTTTATTAAAAATAGATCATATAAATATGGAAAGCATCACAATAAACGGATAGAAACGAATATATCCGTTTAGGACCGGATAACAGTTAAATATAGAGATAGATACAGTTAAATGTGCCACATTGACAGATGGTAGATATCTTCCACCAAGAGTGGTCGTCCCTGGGAAATTGTTTATACAGAAATTTTTCCATCCAAAATCGACACCTTAAAACGTGAGATTTATCTATCAGAATAAATTTGGATGGTAACAGTTTTCTATCGCCTCCTATTCGTTAAATTCAGATATGCATGGGGCAAAGTATTTACAATGGTCCCGTGCAGAAAGATACAATTGATTATAATCGCAGAAACCGTCCTGATCCCGCACGGAGGCAAACCCAGAACTCATGACCTTAAGTCCTGGATAGACCTTTTCGATGAGAGCCGGATCGTTTAGGAAATAGGTACAAATTTGGCAGATTGGCCCGGAAGTACCCAATTGAATTGAATTGAAAATTTTCACCCGTATAAAATTTAATTACTTGCCAATATTTAGATTCTTGATCTGTGTGGAACCCTCAATGATTTATACATTGCCTTTTGTGGATGTAGGTTCATGAGGGTTTCATCCGTTCAAAATTATTTTTAATGGTCGGATGCCGCTCGTTTATTGATTTTATTCATCCAGGTTTGTGGTTTATTTTAAAAGATGCCCGGTTCATTCCTCAATGCGTCACAAAGGAAGACCAGTAATGACCGAAAACGATTACTGAAAGGATATATCCCAAAATTACATTTACAACGACTCCGAAAGTGAACGCTAAAAAGGGTTTGATGCCGGCAGTGGCCAATTCGCGGAATCGCGTAGTAAGCCCGATACTAAAGAAACTAAAGGTGAACACCCAAGTTCGCAACGACGTAATAGGGACGATAAGGGAGGGTTTCACCAATTTATTGTAATCGACCAATGTATTTCCACGAACTATCAACGTTGTAAGTACCGAAGCGATTAGGAACCCAATTATGAATTTGGGGAAGCGCCACCATATCTGTCCGACCTGAACTTTTGAGTTGGTTTCAGAACGTTCCCAAACTGTGACTGAAATGAGTGCCAATACAAATGCCCAGATCCCGATCCACATGTCTCGTCCGATAACTTTAATCAGTGTATAGGATGCAAGGGCCTGGTCCGGCGTTCCTGATATACTCAAGTCTGTACCAGCCAAGCCACCATAGGACTGAGCAGCAGCCAGGCCGGCAGCGTCTGCGAATTCGGATGTCCCAATCCAGGCGCCGGCTACTCCAGTCGAAAGGTGAAGCATGCGTGAAATCAATGGTAAGGCAAAAATGAGAATAATGGCCCAGAATATGACCAGACTTATGGCAATTGGGGGGTGCTCTTTCTTGGCCCGAACTGCACCAGCAACCGCAATCGATGCTGACACACCACAGACAGCGCCACCCGCCCCTAATACTGCAGCCAGACGGTTGTCCAGACCCAGCCTCCGGGCTGTTAAGTAGATCACTAAAAAGGTAACGATGGAGACAATTGAAGCCTGCAAAATAGCTACAGGCCCAGCCCAGATAATTAACGTGAAGGGCAAAGTGGCTCCCAACAGGACAATGCCAAGTTTAATATAAAATTCGACCCGGAAGCCTGCATCGAGCCAACGGGGCAATCCAATTAAATTTGAAATTATCAGTCCAAGCAGGAGAGCCACCAGTGGCGGTTCCAGATTATAGCGATTAGCTTGATCCCAGCTGCCAGCGGTGTAGATGATTGCAGAAAAGATAAAGACAAATATAAAAGATGGAATAAAAACCTTGGGCTTTTGCCCTATGAATGATATTACAATAGTGAAGAGAATCAAAAAAGCACCAAGCAAAGCGACGTACCGAACCGCATTTGTTGAAAATTGGGTGGCAAGTTGTGACCAGGTTGACCATTTGGCAGGAGCTACTGCAATCCATGAGATGCTGGAGCCGGTCAGATAAAAAACATAGGCCAGAATTACGATGCCAAGACCAAGCCAAACGGCCCACCAGTCCTCTTTTATCCAGAATTCCTGCCAGCCTGAAGGTTTATTTGAACCCGCTAATTCAGTTGTATTTTTTGTCATAAGAGTTGTTTAGTTATAATTCCGCGACAATATTCGGCAAAAAATTGATAAAATCAGACTTTTAATAAATAAACATTTTTTAAGTTACTCCTTAATGCCTAATTCCTTGAAGTATTGTTAAATATTTATAATAAGTACTGAAGCAGTAATTTTTACTCCTTAACCTTGAACGGGGTATTTTTTTGTCTTAAAGATCCTATTTTAACCTTGTGAATTAAACAAAAGTATAAGCTTTAGTTAGGTTATTAAGCCGATTCATTGAAAATCGATGATTTGGTTAGAATCAATGGAAATCTGCTGGTACATTGCGGGGGAAAATCTCCGGGAAAATCTTGACAGGCTCCTTACCTGAAATATGACAAATAGTGATAGGCAATTCAATATATTTAATTGTGAAAAGTTTAAATCTACCTGAAATACAGTTAGATGATAAATAGTACACAAAATGTCTACGACATTCATAATCATGAGGTCACCGGATCATCCCCGGTTCTCGCTACTTGAATAAAATACAGTTACAAGTAAATTGTAGCTGTATTTTATTCTGATACATACCAGATCCATACAAAATTGTAATTCAAAAGGGATCAATTGATATTTCAGGTGGAGTAATTGACATTTACTACGGCTAAAATAACACTCGTCGGGGGAGAACCCTAATCACTGTATTTCAATTACCATCTACCTTTCATAGGGCTTTCGGCCGTTAACCTGACGGGGCGCTTTGCATACATCGGATTAATTGGCCTTCGGTTTAAAGTTACCAGTTTACAGCATGTTTCTGTATTAATAAATAGCCTTATGGTCAAGGAATGATATGTCAACGGGAAAGGATTTGATATTCGGTACGGGTATAAAATATTCATTGAAAACACTTTTTGGACCACTGGATATGACTTTGGGATACTCATATTCAACTGAAAAACTAACTTTCTCGGACTACTTCGGATATTGGTTCTGATAATTGGAAAGCGATGACAAAAAAGCCTCGCCTTTTTCACTTGTTCAAGTAACCGTTCCAATATAAGTAGCCGAATCTAAAGAAGGCAAATAGTTAAACGGGAAGTGACTTAAACGATAGCAGGGTCAGTCTTTCGCAAAAAAAATCTGCAATACAATTGTTGGATTACAAATCGATATGGATCTTAGGATTGAATAGTACAATAAAGAAAGTCCCCATCCAGGAAAGCTGAGTTTAGGACTTTTCAGGACGAAAGTTCCTGATTATGCAATAACCGGACGATATTCTTACGGTGCATGAGTATAATTAGAGCCATGCAAAACATCAAATAATAAAAAGTTGAAGTAAACCCATGAAAAATTAATTCAGTAAATGGCAGTGATATTCCCAGAATCATGGAACCCAGCGAAACGTATTTAAACCGCATTTTCACAATAAAATAGACAGCTACCGAAATGAAAACAGAAAATGGAGCAATTAAAACTGATGCACCTAAGGTGGTATTCACACCTTTTCCCCCTTTGAATTTCAGAAAAATACTGACATCATGACCGATAATAGCTGCCAGTGCAAGTACATAAACAGAAATAACAGATTCAATCTTCTTATCCTCTGTAAAATAGAGATAAAAAGCCACCGTTAAAAAACCTTTTGACATATCCAAAAGTTGGGTGATCAAAGCGATTTTTCTCCCGGCCACGCGGCCTACATTGGTGGAACCCACATTGCCACTTCCCATTTTCAGGATATTTTTACCGGTATAAAACTTGGTTAACAGGTAGCCAACAGGTATTGAACCTATTAAATACGATAGCAAAACAAATAAAACTTCTAAGTTGAAATTCATCTCATTTTCTGAAGAATACATAAAGCCTCATTATCATGCTTTTCGGCCAGCTCTGCGAATTAAATATGTAAACTACTTTTTCATTTTTATTAATCATTTAAATAAGCAATGTACAAAATTAATTAGATAGTCAGATATTTTTATTAATAAGATTCATTGTCGTTTATTTCTTAGGGAACCATGGTAAAAAGGAACTGGTCTTTTGAATATATTCACGGTATTCCGGTTTCGTATTGTTTAAGGTTTTTTCCAGCAGGGCGACCCCTGAGACTTTAATAATCAGTAAAGTCATCACTATGGAACCTGTAATTTGCCAATAACTTCCGGCTGCCAGACTAAAAAGGGCATAGGCCCACCAAACCGCCGAATCGCCAAAATAATTTGGATGCCTTGTGTATTTCCAAAACCCGGTATTCAGAACCTTACCTTTGTTTTGGGGATTTTTTTTAAAACGCGATAATTGAAAATCGCTACCGGCTTCAAATGTAAAACCAATCAGCCATATCAAAATTCCAAGATAATCCAGGACATTAAGCCTATTTGAGTGAATGCTCACACAAACTCCTA
This sequence comes from uncultured Bacteroidia bacterium, assembly GCA_903923905.1. Lineage (GTDB taxonomy): Bacteria > Bacteroidota > Bacteroidia > Bacteroidales > Prolixibacteraceae > JAAFHB01. Next base: position 3,274 of record CAIXZH010000012.1, on the reverse strand, counting down.
ATAATGGCAACGATACAATCATAATCAATACGGCCTGCAAAATAAAGGTTTGAAAAAAGCTGACCCACCAATAGCGGGCAGGGCCATATTTATTTCTGAATTCCCGGTATCTAAAATCCTCCCCTTTGCCAATGTTTCTCCATGCAAGATAGCAGGAAAGCCTTAGCCCCCAGACAGTAACCAATATTAACATTAGGATTTTTCTGGTATCCGGTTCTCCCGACATCAATATGTAGAATGTATTGACAACTACAAACCCAAAGCCCCAGAAGAGATCAATAATGCTGACATTTGTTATTATGACACTCCAAAACCAAAGTAAGGTTACTAAAACCAAAATGATGAGCGAGGCTTGCAAAATTAATGTAACCATATCAAAAAGGATTAATTAGTAAATAAAAGGGAAATGGCTATCGCACCACTCCCGGCATGCATCCCAATTACAGGAGAAATATCGACAACTGAAACAGCGTCTTTCCCCGTCATCTGCCTCATCTTCTCTTCTGCTTTCTGAGCCCCGTCAGAATTATGGGCATGAAGAATAATATAGTTCCAAATTCTCTTTTCACTGATAATTTTTAAAATATGAGCATATATTTTATTCAAACTTGCTTCCTGACTAAAGGTTTTACCAAAAAGGTGAGATTTTCCATTTCCATCCATGGAAATTACCGGATTTAATCCCATTGCCATAGCGAATAAACCTTTAGGTTTGGAAACTCGTCCTCCCTTAATCATGTATTTTAAATTTCTTACACTGACAAATATTTTTGTTTGAATCACATCATTTTCAAGAGTTTTAACAATTGATTCCAAAGACTTACCGGCTTCAATGTTTTGCGCAGCTTTCAGCACAAGTAATCCAAGTGCTCCGGACAAATTTTTTGAGTCAATTACAAAAACCGGTTTGTTAAACTCTTTTGAAATGCGCATGCCGGCTTTTTGGCTATTTGCAAAAGTTCCGCTAAACTCACTCGTAAGATGGATGGCAATTATAGCATCAAAATGAGAAGCCAAATGTGAATACAAGTTAGTAAATGTTTGCTCGTTAATTTGAGATGTTTTGGGGAATTCGGCATGGGTTTCCAGCAAATCATAAAACTGATCGGGTTGAATGGTTACTTTATCCAAATAATGATTATCGCCAAAATTTAAATTAAGCGGAACAACATTTATTTGATAAAAATCGATTAGCTCCTGCGATAAATCACAAGTAGAATCAGTAACAAGAGCAATATTCCATTTTCTTTTAATAGCTGCTTCCTGTTGTCGGACCATATCATCCACTTTCTGGTATGTTATGGTTCCCACATATTGCAATTGATGAAAAAGTTCCGCCGGATTATTCGTATGCACATGAATACGACAAATACTTTCAGATCCTGCAACAACAACCGAATCACCATTTTTGCTTAAGATTTTCTGAAGATCTGGCTTGCTTGTGACAACATTCTTTATAATCGCTTCTGTACAAAAACGATACCTGATTTCTTCGGCAGTTATTTCCTCTGAATGAATCAAGGAAATAATTTCCTGGGAGTCAAGTACCAGGCTACGGATATTTCTATTTTTTATAAAATCAATGATCCCTTTAATAAATAATACAAACCCTTTTGCTCCAGCATCAACAAAACCTGACCTGTTTAATACTTTTAATTTTAAAGTAGTCTCTGCAAGTGATTTTTCCAACACTGCAAATGAATCAATTATCACACTTTTAAAATCGTGAATAGCTTCTTTTTTACCATTGATAAAATCCGACCACTCTTTAATAACCGTTAACATCGTCCCTTCAACAGGATTTGCAATGGCCTCATAAATGTAAGGAATTGATTTTCTTATACTTTCAGCGAACTCGGGAAGAGTTATCACTGGTTTGCTGATAGTTTCACGACTCAATCCATACAAAAACTGAGCGAAAATAACTCCAGAATTACCTCTGGCACCGATTAATGCTGCATCCGCAATATTATTTACAGTTGTTTTATATGATTTATTTGGTTTGATATTGTCGATTACAAAACGAATTGTTGAAGCAAGGTTTGTTCCAGTGTCTTTGTCATTTACCGGGAAAATATTTATTGCGTTGATTTGCATCTGATTTTGCAGTATTTGATTTCCACCCGCAACAAATGCATAGTAAAGAAATTTTCCGTTGATATAAGGTGCTTCAATTTTATACATTTCTATGCTTAACTAAACCATTTAACTAAGTGAAAACCAGAAAAACTAACTACTGCCGACAGAACTGCACCCCATAAAATATCAATAAGAACAATCGCTACTGGCCAGCCTTTGAGTGTAGCTAAATTTGTTAAATCATAGGTAGCATATGTGAAAATACCAAATAATGCCCCCATCAAAATTGCGTTAAAAGCAGAACCTCTGTTCACTGCAGGATAAATGGCAAAAATTGAAATCCCCAAAACGTAAATTAAGTAGAAGATAAAAGCGGCAGTCCAATTAATCCTATCAGTTAAAAAACTGCCCATATATTTTTGGTAAAGGTCTTTAGCAATGAAGCCCAGCCACAACAAATCTACTATCAGAAATACGATAAAAGTAAGTAGATAACAAATAATTATACTTTTTATTCTCATTTTGATTCTATGTTAAGATTTTTTGACTCCTTTTGCTCAACCATTATTATTTTTGAAATATCGTAACCTCTATTTCTCTGTTTTTCTAGCAATTAGCTATATAATTCAGTATTCATTTTTGATATGCGGCTCAAAATCCAAAGATATTTTTCAGAACTACTCCCAATTGAAGATATAGATAAACCTTTAGCCATTTTAATCATTCAATGTCTTCAGAATAGATGAATATTAATCATTCGATATGAAGGCAAAACTGTTGCGTTCATCCAATAGAAAGATAACACAATTTAGCAACATAAGTTTTATTCCTGACGTTCTTATTTTTTTGAAGTGTGATAAAACCTGAATTATATCCCATCATTGAGGAACTCAAGGAAAAAGGCCAGCATGATTTGATCTGTCATGAAGCCTCATTCCCGATTGATCACTACAATTCAGAGAGTTTTGGAATCTGAGGAAATCGGAAGCAATGCTCCCATTATCTTGGATATAAATTACAATTTATACACATATTCAATAAAATGGTACATATATTAACAATAGTTCGTTCAAAACTTAGTTATTTATCTGATTTACAGTAAAATAACTCATTATTTATTAGGTTAAAACCGCGGGAATTTGTATCTTTAAAGTATTAATTACCAGTTAATTACTTTAATTATGGCCATCCCCGC
>CAIXZH010000011.1 GCA_903923905.1 uncultured Bacteroidia bacterium | reverse complement strand
CATGGAAAGATAAAGAAATGATTGTTAACTATATAAAACATCAACAGGAACACCATAAACTTGAATCTTTTGAGGATGAATTGCGAAGGTTGCTTAAAGAACATGGAATAGAAATTGATGAGAAATACTTTCCGTGATGGTCTGATTCAACCCCTTTGGGGCTGGCAAATCGTGCATATTATTTTCCGTGGGTTGCACCCGCGGTTATTGAGATTTCCGCTCTTTCAGAGCTATGTCCCGCAAGAATATGAGCTTCGTCTTTAATGCAGGTTTTCAATTGAAGCATAAACCATTAGCCAGGAAGTAGTTGAATTTAAATAATGTGCATAATAAGTAATATGCATTTTGGTAATTATTTAATTCTTTGTAACCACTTCTAACCAATTACTTCAAAACACTCAGTAATCTCCGCAGGAGGGGAAAAGAGGGTAAAAGGAGGCCATTAAAAGGCCTACATTATTTCTAATGCAGGCCAAAAGTCTCCCCCTGGCGCGATTCATAGGGATCGAAAGCAAAAATTTTAAAGGTACAATACAACTTTCCAGTTCCTTAATATCCTTTCGCCCTGACTAGTGCTACCGGATTGGTCATTTTTTCATTAACCATCTGGTATAGCTTCCAGTTATCGCTGTTTACCTCAACAAGCCTCCAGTTGTTTGCGGGATCGGCCAGCTGTTTTTTGATCGATCTTGTAAAAGCATTTGCAGCCCGGGCATTTTCCCATGTTCTAAGGGTTCTGAATATAGCCTGTTTATTCGGGCAACGCTCCACCGATTTCTGGCTCAGTGGGATAAACCAGGTGGCCCCGACCCCAACGGAGATCGCCTCAACGTGTTCGTACAATTCGACGGTGGAGGTGGAATCAATCGCAAAATTACTTCCAAATGTTGCCGGGAAATAGTTTGAGACCGCCGCATCCCGGATATCCTTCCCTTCACTGGTGGTGCTTCCCCATTTTCGCGTTTGGGCATCATACATGTTTGTACCGCCCCCCACATTCCAGACACTCTGGTAGTGCCACGACCCTTCAGAAAGCGTAGCTCCTGTAAATCGCAGGTATGGAATCCCGAGTTGCTTAGCCTTCTCAAACATCTTTCCGAAAAAACGTTTCACCCCAAAATAGCCATGACCGGTATCAAATAAAAATTCCTCTCCATCAAAATCGTGAAAATAAAGCCCGTTAATACTGCTTAAATCAGCATAATACTCAGCTATCTTATCCTGTAAAAACATGTCCGGTATAAGTCCGTCATATCCATACTCCAGCGTAGCCATAACCTTGCAGATCGTGTCTCCACGCTGATGATCGGCAGGTGTTGTCCCCCAATATCCCCTTATAACATGCTGCAGATTATAGGGAACCGTTTTCGAGACCCCTGAATAATGAATGAGTTCTTTCCCTATTTTAATCATATTAAGGCTTTTGGCATGTCCCTCCCACCCCGATATTTCATCCAGGTATCCGGGATTATTGGCCGCAATCAGGGTATCTGTGGCAGAAATCCGGTTGGCCAGAATTTGTTTTTGCTGGCAGCAAACACTATCAGCTGGAATAGGGCCTGCATCTTTAGTGCCGGGAGCAAGTGCTGTGGTAATGTTATGCCGTCCGATCAATATGCCATGCAGATTAGCAAGGTCAGAAAATTCCTTGTGTGATTTATTGCCTGAGGTGAAATGGAATGGTTTGATCTCAAAATTCTTTCCGTCAATATAACCCTGATTCGCACGGTCGACTTTAAAAAACGGGTAAACCCCGGTTTCAATGGCTTTAAAACCCATTTGCGATACGTAGGAGACAATGCTGTCGTATTTATTCCCATCGGTGACGAGCGCATCGGGCTGGTAACGTGCCGGATCCTTGATCCATTTACCATTGACTTTCGGATAGGGTAGCTTTTCAGAAATGACGATATTCTGAATGACATCCAGCAGTGCCGTGCTGTCGGGACTGCCCCACAAGGCGATCGAAGAACCGATAAAATCGACTCCGGGCAGAGGCTGCACCTGCTGATGATTGGGCGAGTTAACCGGCATAAAAGGGATCAGAGAGAATACAATATCCCTTTTCTCTCTCCGGTCAACAGCGTGATACGTGATCAGAACCTGACCTTTTTTGTCGACCGTGGCGGAGTTTCCATACAGGATTCTGAAATAAGTCTCGGGATGGGAATAGAAAGCCACATCACTTATCCCATCGCCACCAATCGAAAACAGCTGAGCTTCGTGGAGACTATCGGGCAAAGGATACCTGTTTTTATCGGGGCTGTGAATGATGTACTGAAAGGGTGCGGCATCACCCTGCGTCGTTGAGGTGCCACCTGTAGTAATATCGTTTAATGCCAGAACACCGATTGCATAATTCACCGCATCACTGGTATCGCGTGCCACACCTATTACTTCACCAAAAAGGTTTGTTATGCTCGTATAATACGAACCCCACTGAATATCTGTTATCGTCTCGCGGTTTGAGAGGGAGAGCAAAGTTAAACGGAAGTATTTGGGAAGGGTTTCCAATCTGACAGTCGCCACAGAACCGTTGGGGTATTCTATTGTAAAGTGCTTATCTGAAATGGAATAGGTCGCTTTTTCAGGATAAAAATAATTCCCGGTTTTGTAATTGTAAAGAGATAACAGGGGTGAGGGTTTGTCTGCCGCGAACTCACGATTAGGGATTATGGTACTGTTCTTCATCCCGGTGATATACCCTTTGTTGTCGATATGGATCTTAAAATAGCTGGTTTTAAAATCCCATTGTGCCTGTGCAGAGAAGCAAACCAGAAGAAGCAGCAACCCCGAAAAAAAGGTAATTAGGATGATCTTCAGTTCGGAAATTGATTTATTCATGTCTCTTTTTCCTGAAATGAAATAAAAGAAAGGTATTTACTGCCAGGAGTCCCATCAGTCCGATGTATGAGAGCTTTTCATAAATTGTCCCCTGGAAATGTTCCTTCAGGCCGTTGAATGTAACCCATAAAACAAACAGGATGTTGCCTGCAATGGCTGCCAGAAACAGAAGTTTAATCAGTGATGTTTTAACCTTTCCCATTTTGGTATGAATTTATGCTTGTTAATTAACGTATACTATCAATATTAAAAATGTTCAATGCAGAATGTTCAATGACTAGCTCAATGGCTTATCTGCAAGAGGTAATGATATGGCTGTGATATTAAATCATTCAGGATACCTTGAGCCTTTTTATAAATGAAATACAAAACTTTCTTGCCCGTAGGGCATCCATTTCAATAGAAAAACAAATCAAAGATATACAATTGTCCGTTAGGACATTAACAGATAAACGGTTAATTCCTTACGGGAAATTTATTTACCGAATTCTGATCATCTATGGAGAAATTTGACCATTTTCTTTGTGCTTTGTGGCTATTTTTCACTTTACAAAAACAAAGACGTTTGTTCAACAAACAGCATTGTCCGTACGGGACAAAACAAAGGTCGGAAATTCATATTTTTACTGCCGGATTTTACCTGCTGGATATTTATAAACAGTTTCCTGGTAATTCTAATTACACATTATTTATCCGGGAACCACCCCTTCAGGAATTGTTCCTGTGTACCGTGATAAACCGCTTCGCCCAAAAATTCCTTTCCCAGTTGGTTCCCCCAGGAGTAATTAATAATCAGCTTTCCCTGGTATTCGCAAAAATCGATATCCGAATTATTCCAGTCATCCGCTTTTGCAATTTTCTGAATCAGGCTGTCAGGCAGTGATTTATTGGCAATCTGTTTGTCCTTGGGGGAAGCTTTTAAAACGGGATTGAGTGGGCTAGGTTCCCAATGGATTAAGTCTTTTGATCGCACAACCCTTGCCTCATAGCCATGAAAGGCTTCGAGATAAAAATCATAATAATAGCCATCGAGGTAGCGAAGACAGTGCGGGGCGGTATAACGGTCCCGCGCATAATTGTGATCTTTTGAAAGAATTTCCCAGGTCTTCAGATCCTCCGAGGTGGCAAAACGGGCGGTAAACCTTTCTCCGGCTTCCGGTTCCGGTTTTCCCACTTCAAACATCAATACAAACTTGTTTTTAACCTTGATCATGGAAGTATTAAACATTCCCCATCCGGGAAGTTTAAAGGCCATCCATTGTTCCCAGTTTTCGAGGTCATGGGATTTAAAAATATAAACCTGTTCACTGTCACCTTCGTCAACGGCGGTCACATAAACCGTATTATCCGATACATAAGCGCTTCCAAAATCGTAGCCTTTAGCGAAAGGGGTTGTTTTCTCTCCTGTTTCATGGTCCACAAACCGGAAGTACGAGTCCCCGGTTTTATTATTCCAATAATTAGCCCTCACATATTCGAACCTGTAAAGCCTGCCATTAAAAACAACAGGTGTTGTCTCCACCATATCACAATCAATGGTACCCATTTTTTCGATAAGCGGCCGACCATCCGCATCGATTGGTGGCTTGTTTATTGCAAAGGTTGGCAGGGAGACCGCACCAATCAGGATGAAAAGGCAGATCGATTGAAATTGTTTCATTGGTATAATTTGTTTTTAAGGAGGCGAAATAAGTAATTATCAATTAATAATGCTCAATTTTCAGTACCCTTCCAAATTTATTATCTGATATTTGCCAAAATATAATTACAGGTTCTCACCCAGGTCTTCGAGTGTCCTCCCTTTGGTTTCAGGGAAATATTTCCACACAACAACCGCCTGAACGATCATCATGACCGAAAAGAACAGAAATGCATGACCAACTCCAAACTGGGAAGTTTTAGCAACCATTGGGAACATGAAGGTGATCAATGCGGCAAAAAACCAATGGGTAAAACTCCCCAATGATTGTCCGTGACCCCGGATATTGTTTGGAAAGATCTCAGCGATTAATACCCAGATCACCGCCCCGGTTGAGAAGGCAAAAAACATGATATAAACCAGAAGCAGGATCAATAACCCGTATCCCGAAAAGCTTTGGGTGTAGAACGTTTTGGCAATCAGCCCCAAACAAAGTGACATACCAATGGAACCGGTGATCAGCAATTTTTTTCGTCCCACACGGTCAATCAGGATCATCCCAAGGATAGTAAAAATTCCGTTTGTAACGCCGATAAGGATCGATTGGAACATCGAATCGGCATTTGAAAGGCCGCTGATTTCAAAGATGCGCGGTGCATAATATAAAATGGCATTGATCCCTGAGAACTGGTTAAACATTGCCACCAGGAAGGCCACCGAGATTGGTTTAAAGTAGATCATTGAGAAGAGTTGCTGATTTCCATTTGCTGATCTGATCATACTATGTTTGATCTCTTCAATTTCTTCATCAATGGATATGATCTCGATCTTCTCGAGGATGATTTTTGCCCTGGCTATTTGTCCGATCTTGATCAGGAACCTGGGGCTTTCAGGGATTATAAAGATAAGGGAGAAATAGAGAAGAGCGGGAATTCCGGCCACTCCAAGCATCCAGCGCCATGGCTCGGCACCAAAATCGCGCAACAGAAAATTGGAGATGAAAGCGATTAGGATACCAAAAATGACATTGAACTGAAACATGGCGGTCATTCTTCCCCTGATTTTAGCCGGAGATATCTCGGCTATATACATCGGGGCCACCACTGATGATGCTCCAACCCCGATCCCTCCCAGGAAACGGAAAATAATAAATGTGGTCACATTTCCTGCCAGGGCGCTTCCAATAGCTAAGAGCACATATAATCCGGCAATTATAAAAAGAATGGGTTTTCTCCCGTATTTGTCGGCTGGAGTTCCGGCAACCAATGCCCCGATAACAGTTCCGATTAATGCCGAGGAGATGGTGAATCCGTGCCAGAAAGGGGTAAGCTGGAACAGCCGCTGAATATGCTGTTCGACGCCGGAAATAACCGCAGTGTCAAAGCCAAAAAGGAAACCTCCAAGGGCAACAATCAGAGACCAGATAAAAACCTTCGTGTGTGTTTTATTTTCCATAAGTCGGGGAAATTAGAAATGCAAAATATGGGGTGCAAAATGCAAAAAAAACGGGATTATCCCAATAACCTAGAAAGGATTACAAGGGTTTAATTCCCAGGATTTCACACTTTTTATGGTGACATCCCCACCTTCAGCAAAAAAACTTATTCCCCGTCCTTCCAGTGTTGGATAGACCATCCTTCCGATAGCCTGCCGGTCGTTGGCAAAGACCTCAATTACAGACTTATCGATAAAAATCCGTAACACCAGCGGCTCCCCCTTTTTAAGTTCCAGCGGGGCTTCCTCAACAATCTTACGGCCGAATGTGAGCCCCGATTTGCGGGTGTCGAATTTTAGTTTTTTATCTGACTTGTCGTAATATATGACCGTTTCTTCCCGTCCATCATCGGAAACGCCAACTTTAATGCCATACTTTAAGGCATTGGTAGGTGGGATTATTACTTCAAGTTCCATCAGTTCCTTCCCCGGTTCTGCCAGTTTCAACTCACTCCCGGGAGCGACTTTCAGGTTTGAAACCGATGATTCATTCAACCTTAGGGATTCAAGTTCTTTGACAGGTCTCATTCTCAAAGTGCCATCGGTGTCAGCCCATAACGAGCGTGGCAATCCATATGTACCGGTCCAGCCGCGGTAATTAATCACTGAATCGGGCCGGTCATCGAAGATCCAGCTCCACATAATTTGCCTCCCTTTTCCGTCGATCATCGCTTCGGGTGCAAAATAGGCATTATCCTTCCAGGTCATCCGACCATGATTTTCGGGATAGAAATGGTCATCCCTATAAGTTCCAACATAATACTGGCATCCCATGTTGTGACTGATGAACAGGAGGAGGTGTTTTCCGCACGGTTTGCCTCCATCCGGAGAAGATGGTAAAGGCAAAAAGCTCGGACACATATCATCTTCGTTTTTACTGGTCCATTTACGGTCGGACTGATAAAACTCGTGCTGGTATTTCCAGTTCTTCAAATCATCTGATGCAAATAAGTAGAGGTGATCACCCTGGTAATTCAAGGAGTCGGCAGGAAGCGGCGGATCTTTTTCGTTGTTTCCAGGCAATCCTTTGCCGCGTGATCCATATTTGCGGAGTACCAATAGATTCCCGGTCGCCATATAATAGTGGCCATCCTTTTTCCAGATATTGGAGGGGTCAGCCGAGCCGACATGAAAAGTTTTTCCCGAAGCATCCTTCAGATCTGTGATTCCCCAATCTGCAGATTTGATGACGGGATTGGATGGTGATTTCTCCCAAACATCAAAATTCTTATCTGTACTTCTGGCCAGACCAATCCCTTTGTCATTCCATAACATCCAGTATGATAAGATCGCCGATCGGTCATCATCCACAAAGGCACCCCCGCTGAAGCAACCTTCATCGCCATTGCCCGGAAATATCGCATCGGGATGATTGCGCCAATGGAGTAAATCGGTACTTGAGACATGTCCCCAGCAAAATCCGGAACCTTCGCGGTTATAGAGGTACATCAGGTGATATTGTCCGTTGGCAAAAAATGCCCCATTGGGATCACCAGGTCTGCCGTTAACTTCAGGAAAACAAAAGTGGTAGGCGGGACGGTAAGGATCGGAAATCAGCCGTTCGCGGAATGCCCGGGTTGCCTTAAAGACCTCTTTGGAAATTGGCTGATGTTCCTGAACCAAAGGAGGAAAAGGTAATTCTTTCTTTTGAGGGAAAGCTGTAAATTGAAAAATACAAATTGCTATAATTAATAAAGTTAAACGATTCATAATAAGAGGGTTTACTATATTCTGTTGATTTTTGCCAGGTTTTGCCTACAGTCAAAAACTGAGAAAATAGTAACAAGATTTTCTCTTTGCCAGTAAATTATCTTATAATAGTATTCAAATATGTCTTTTAGTTGTTTCTCAGACATTTCCAACCATTCAATTCTTATTTCCATGTCGCCACCTTCTTCTTAAGTTCCTGGTGAGCAATAATCCTTCCATCATTGCATTCTTGTTTTGCCTGATCGATCATCTCATGGAAGTCGCTAAAAGACATCGGTTTGAGGTTTATATCACGGGATATTTTCTTTTCTTGCCTGATAAAAGTCTCTATTTTAGCGATAAGGTTTTCATCACTAATACGTAGAAACTCTTCAATTAAAACAAGCTTTCTTGATTGAATGTTCATGATAAGTTCTTTCCACAAATATAAAGATTTCTGAAAGAATTAGTATTTCAATTGATTGTTAAAAGTTCAATTTAATTGCAGCTTTTAATTTAGTATTTTAATTTGATTTATTTTATGATGAGTATTTCCATTTAATGAGATTTTAAGCCATTTACCACTGCATCGCCGGAAATAACTTCCAGGCTTTCAGGCTTTCAACCCTGATCGGTTTATCCTCGGTAAATACCCGGACATTCACAGCGTCCCTGAGTGTCGGATAGATGACCTGTGTGATGCATTGGCGGCCATTTGCAAAGACTTCAAGCATCGATTTGTCAAGAAATATCCTCAGGTGAACTTTCTCACCCTTTTCCAGTGAGAATGGGGCATCCTCCGTCAGGATTACCGGGTTATGCTTCGGATCAGGAGATGCAAAAACCATCGCAAACTCTTCATAAACAGGATGATTGATTCCGGATTTCTGCATATCCACCTGGATCAGGTTTTTGGTTCTGTCGATCACCACCGGGGTTTGCTCCACACCGTCTTTAGAGGAGAAGAGCTTTACTCCAAACCGTTTCGCCTGACCCGGATCGATGGTGATATCCATTTCCATCATATTCCCTGTAATGGTATTCAGCAGAACTGACCGACCTCCATCCACTGTAAAAGGTTGTTCTTCCATTTTGTTAACCCGAAGCCGTTGAACCTCTTTGGGTGGCTCAATAATCAGGGATAGCTTGTCCGGCGCGAGGGTCAGTACCCTGGGCATCGACATGGTCCCGCTTGAGACCCCCGATTTCCGGTCGAGGACCCAGGCCCACATGATCCGCCGACCCTGATCATCTAGCAAAGTTTCCGGGGCGAATATGGTTCCCCCGGGCCAGTTCATTCGGTGATGCGATTCGGGATTAAATTGTTTGCCGTCCCAGGTGCCGATGTAATAACGTGCCCCCCTGGAGTGACTGATGCAAAGGAGTACCCATTTATCCCCAAGTTTAAAAAAGTCGGGACATGAAATATCCTCAAAATCGTTTACATCGGGCATGTTGTGAGTCATGAACTCCCCAACTTTTTTCATGGGCTGATCGTAGGAATCTCCCATATAAAGAACGGGGGGGTTCGGATGTTTGGCTCCCGGAGTCCCTCCCGAAATCTGATAATAGGTATTGCCTTCGACCCACATATGGGGATCCCAGCCCGGTTTGGCGATCGGGTTTGTTTTGGGTTTTATCCAATCTTTCAGCTCTTTGTCACTGCTGTAAGCCACACAATTCCCATCAGTGCCTAAGCCGTGGTAGGCTAAAACGACGTTCCCGTCTTTCGCAAGGAAAGCATTTCCACTGAAAATATCGTGTTCAGGATCTCCCGGATTTGGTTTCAGATCAATGGCATACCAACGCCAATGAAACAAATCGATACTTGAAAGATGCTGCCAGTTGCATTTCTTCTCATCCTGATAGATATACCAGAGATGGTAAACGCCATCTTTGAAAATGGCACCGTTTGGATCAAAGGGCATTGCCTTCCCTTCGGCAATAGTGAGATGCCATTCCGGACGGATTGGATCATTGAGTTCTGCGCGCCTGATCTTGCGGGCAGAGGCGATATCCTCCGGCTTAATATCCTGGGAAGATAATTTTGAGGGAGAAGCCAGCGCAATGGTGACCAGAAAGCTGATTAGTATTCTCATATAACTGATATTGTTTTAGAAAAAGTTATGACACTCTCGTAAAGAATCTTATTTTTTTACGTAGTCATCTGGCAGATTTTTAAAAGCCCTTACCAGAACGGCGATATTCCGCTCATCGCCCTTTAAACTGTCCACCGGTTTCGAGAGGTAGTAATCCACGGGAGGCATTAATGATCCGGATACCGGTTTGGTAAACCCGTAAAGTCCAACATTTGCTCTGATTGCGGCAGGAATTACTTTTGCCGGATCCTGTCCGTTCCAGTTGGCCAGGCAAGTGACCAGGCGGGTATGCGAACCCAGCATCTTTCGGACCGATTCTGTAGTTGCAATATCGCCAGCCTCATTCAATACCCAGTCTACCTGCTTCAGCATATCCGATCCGGCAATATCTTTGCTGGTAAGCTGACAGGAGGTGAGCCAGATGATGCAGTCGGGTTTTGTTTTTTTGACGGTTGCCCGGATCTTCTTCCAACAGCGGTCAATGGCTTTACGCCGGAACTGCAGTTCAACTTCCGGCGTTATTTTTTCCTTTCCGGGGAAAGGGCGTTTCATCAGTTCGCGATACATCATCTTTTCACAATCCAGCCATTTCAAAGGTGGGTAGGGTTCCATGGTTGCACCGGGATTCCAGAGCCAATCGATAAACACACCATCCATATTGGTCTTTTTTATGGCATCCCGGATTGATGCACAAAGGAAATCGATGTAGGTTGAGGTATAAGGAATATGGGGATTGGATGGAATTCCATAGCTTAATCCAGGATGTTCAAGACCCCACCGGGTATTTGATCCTGCGCAGAAATACCCAAACACCTTCATGTTCTTCTGATGGGCCAGCTTCACCTGTTCGGTCAGAAAATCATATTTCAATCCGGGTTGCTCCGGGACGATTCCATTTTTGTACCAGGCATATCCGTTGCACGAGACCGCAAAAGACTGGATCACATTACAGCCAAGGTCGGCATACCAGTTAACATGATCTGCCGGATTGGCATCTGCCCATAACCCTGGTGCGGCAAACCCATTCGGACCACCTTCTCCCCAGTTAAAATCAATGTCATAAGCTTTGATCGGTTGCTCCGATTCTTTTGAATAATCGGAACAACCGGATAAAACGAAGATAAACAGGATAAAAAGAAGGAATTGAATTTTTTTCATTCTATTTTCCTACTTAAGAATAACCTCGAGCACAACAATTTCGACCGGTGGTTTCTGAACCGGAAGTTCGAGGTTCAGGTTGTTTTTCTCTTCACCCCTTGCCGCATGGAATTTAATCTCGGAGGCATCATGCAGGAATTGTATGTATTTAACCTTATCTCCCATGTTTTTAAGGACCAGATTACCCATCGGATAACTGAGCAGATGAATATACAACCTGTTCGTCTTCGGATTATAGGTCAGGAGGGTATTGGCCGGAGCAACAAAATCAGCCGGAGCTTCGGTGCAGTTGTAGATTGAACGGTTGTTATATTTCATCCATTCACCCATGGCCTTCAGACGATCCTGTGCCCTGAAGTCGAAAACCCCGCGGGCGGTAGGCCCGACATTAAGTAATAAATTACCCCCTTTGCTGACTGATTCGATCAGCAACTCGAGTAATTGAGGGGTGCTTTTCCAGGTGTTCTCATCACGGTAGTATCCCCATGATCCTGAAAAGGTCTGACAGGTTTCCCAGGCGATCTTATTCCCGTTGCGCTCAGGCCATTTCTCAACCTTATATTGTTCGGGAGATTCAAAATCCCACCCGCCATCCTTATCTTTCAGATCAAGACGGTCGTCGATGATGATTCCTGGCTG
>CAIXZH010000010.1 GCA_903923905.1 uncultured Bacteroidia bacterium | reverse complement strand
TGCAAAAAAAACAGCATAATTACTCCTTCACAGCCAGGCAAGGTGGTTATCAAAGATACTTCAATTGTAAACCGATTTATTTATAACGGTTTGAAGGATTATTATTTATGGACTGATCAGGTAACCACACTTGCAAATCAAAAATATACGAATGCAGATTCCCTGAATGTCCTGTTAAACAGCTATTCAGATCCTCAAAAGTTCTTTACAAGCCTGCTCTACCAATATAATACAGTTGATAAATGGTCGTTTTTAGTGAATGACTCAGCAACGATCACAAACTGGATTCAGGGGATTTCCCAAACTATGGGGTATGACCTTATGTTGGCTCGTATAGGGACAGCCGGAGATTTATTCGCATTTGTGAGGTATGTTTACAAAGGAGGTCCGGCAGACAAGGCAGGAATCAAACGCGGTGACCTGTTTATGAAGGTGAATAATACTCAACTAAATCTTACTAACTATCAGACGTTGTTGTTTACAAATCTCACCTATACCATTTCAATGGCTTCTATTACTTCAAATACAATTTCGCTCACAGGTAAGACAGTAACAATGACTGCAATAACAATGCAGGAAAATCCTATCTTATTGGATACAGTACTGAATGTGAACAACCTGAAAATCGGGTACCTGGTATATAATGGCTTTAATTCGGACTTTGATCTCCAGTTGAACGATGTATTTAAGAAATTTAAAGATGCCGCTATCAATAAACTAATTCTTGATTTACGTTATAACGGTGGGGGGGCTGTGCAAACTGCTGAATACCTGGCCAGTATGATCTATGGAACTGCGACCTCCAAAGTTTTTTATTCAAGTCAATATAATACCTTATTACAGAATTATCTTGTGAGTGTCAATGGGGCAGCCTCACTTTCCAGTAATTTTACGGACAAAATAGCAGCAACTTCAACTAATGCTGCAACGCCAATAAATGCTCTGAATCTGACTGAGCTGTATGTGATTACTTCTGATAATACCGCCTCTGCCAGTGAATTATTAATTAATGGTCTTAAGCCATATATCAATATTTTTACCGTTGGAACCGCTACTGCCGGGAAATATGTAGCATCCTGGACTATTAAGGATTGGGATGTAAATGGGGTTGTAAATCCTAAAGATCCTTACGCTATGCAGCCCATTGTCGTAAAAATAGCAAATGCAAATGGAGTATCTGATTTTGTCAGCGGACTGGCTCCTGACTATGTTGCTTCAGAGGATATCGCGAACCTTCTACCATTTGGCGATCCGAATGAAACATTGCTTAAACCGGTCCTTAATAAAATCCAGGGTCTTCCTCTTGCCTCATTCAGCCTGAAGTCTGAGAAAATGGGGTTGCAGAAAGTGACCGATTCTCAGGCTCAGCGCCCTTATGGTAAGGATATGCATATTAATACATTACCTAGGATTAAAAGAAATTAGACAGACTGAAGAAACCACAATACACGCGTAAACCAAAGCTTATGAAAAAATTGTTCATTATTGCTCTTCTTCTAATTTCTACTACCGTTTATGCCCAAAATCCGGGTGCCGATGACATTTCAGGTATCTGGTGGAATGACATCAAAACCTCCAAAATTAAGGTTGAAAAGAAGGACGGCAAATATATCGGTACGATTGTCTACCTGATTCCCGAAAAATATATCAATGGAGAACCTGAAAAGGACAATAAGAATCCTGATGTGAATTTAAGAAATCGTTCTGTGCTTAATCTTCAGATTTTAAACGGACTGGTGTACAATTCAGAAGCAAAAGAATGGTCGGGAGGACTGATTTATGATCCAAAGTCAGGAAAGACATATGAATGTTATGTTTGGTTAGAAGGAAAAGATAACCTTCAGCTCAAGGGTTTTGTAGCCGGTATCAGGTTACTTGGCCGTAAGTCGTCCTGGACAAGGTGCAGTTTGTAATGATTTTTTTCGGTTTGGTCAGAGCCCGTCTCATTCCAGGATAGTTCGGGTGCGGCTTTTACATATTCTGAACTGATCGGGGACAGACTTATAGTTGGCAACAAGGCCCGGATTCATTAAAGAATCCGGGCCTTGTTATATTGCGCTGATATACTCCGTCGATTCGTAAACCTCCAGATATGGCATAGCTAACAAAATAGCCAGCCATTCAGGAGTAATTGTCTGACATTCCAATTACCTTGCCAAGTCAGAATAAGAGTAAATATAAGATAGAAGACCGGACTCGTGTTGGTTCGGAAAAGGAGTACGGTCTGGCTTTGAGCAATTAGCTTCGCCGAACTTCGTTTCGTATAAATTTATGTGATTTGTGAAGACATAAAAAACCCCGGACTCAATGAAGAATCCGGGGTTAGTTTAAGTTTGCGGCGGCCTACTCTCCCATCCGTCAGCTGACGGACAGTACCATCGGTCCGTCTACCGACGGTTCGGGCTTATCCGCCAGCTGGCGGGTCGGAATAGGAAGAGGTGGAATCCCACTTTTGCCTAACAAATCCTCAGGGTTTAGGTTGACTTTTTTTGGTTGTATTTCAATAAAAAACCCCGGACTCAATGAAGAATCCGGGGTTAGTTTAAGTTGGCGGCGGCCTACTCTCCCACTTTACGCAGTACCATCGGCGCTGTCGGGCTTAACTTCTCTGTTCGGAATGGGAAGAGGTGGAACCCCGACGCTATAGCCACCTAAATCTTTGGTGTTGATCCACTGTTTAAAATGGATCTGCATTCTAGCTTATCAGCAATCTAAATCGTTTGAAAAATGCGGCTGGCGGCTTGCAGCTAGCTTCTGGCTAGTTGCCAGTTGCTAATAGCCAGTAGCATTTTCGTTTAGAACGTATATTATCAATATTATCAAATTCGTCAACATCTGGAAGAAACTCATTTTAAGAAAAATGTGCATTAAATACTATCCCGGCCCTGGAAAGTTACGGGCAATTAGTACTGCTCGGCTTTGACATTACTGCCTTTACACCTACAGCCTATCAACGTCAT
>CAIXZH010000009.1 GCA_903923905.1 uncultured Bacteroidia bacterium | reverse complement strand
GCCCGACAGCGCCGATGGTACTGCGTAAAGTGGGAGAGTAGGCCGCCGCCAACTTAAACTAACCCCGGATTCTCAACTGAGTCCGGGGTTTTTTATTGCCTCATATTTAGTCCGGGCGCAACTCAAAGTCGCACCCGGACTTATCCTGAACCCGTCAAATCCGGACTAATTAATGATACCAGTCAGACCCTCATCCGATTTGAACTAGTCAGAACCAGCCTACATATTAAACACATCAGACTTTATTTCTTCAAATCAACTGAGGTAGCCAAAGCAATCACCCTTCCCTGCTTACCAACGGCTGTATAAAAATGATAAACCACCCCTTTCCATTTAATTACCCACGGTTTATGGGCATATTCCTTATCGTAAGGTTCTGATGAGGAAACCAGGTCTGCTCCGATCCAATCTGTCCAGTTTGTAAGATCATAAGAACAGGCAAACCGCTCAAAAGCCCCCGGTTTCCAGAAGGCCCCAAAATAAAACATTACATAAAGATCATTAATCCTTGCAATCTGCGCATCGCCGCAGATCCCCTGATGTCTGGAGATTACCGGATTATTCCTGTACCGTTTCCAGTTGATTATATCATCCGAAACAGCCATCCCAATACTTTCATAATTTGAAGTATCACCCTTTGAATTGTAATACATCACAAAGGAATGCCCGGTAATTTTTTGTTTATCCCGAATAATAAGGCTTTTATATATTGTTTTTGTTTCAAACCAACGGCTGTCGTGATCTTTGGGATTTAAGACTGGTTTATTCCCCATTGACCAGATTACCGGTTCAGTAACTGTTTGACTACTTGCCAAACCTACACCCAAAACTCCTGCCTCATATCCGGATGAATTGCCTCCTAAATAGGACATCCAATATTTCCCGCTAAATTTTTCAACTTTATATTTTCCACCCCATTCAATGTCGAGAAGTGACATATAGCCTGCCTTCTGGCTTGCATCCCACGTCCCTTGGGTAAAAGGCAATATTTTCCCTTTAGTTGTCCAGGTCAGCAGGTCTTTACTTACTGCCAGCCAGGTTTCATAACCATTCCCGTCGAATACAATATAAGTCATATACCATTTGCCTTTTCCCCGGTAGACCGTTGGACTGTCAACCATTTTTGTGGAATCGGGATGTTTCAGAACAATGCCATATTTATAGGGAGTTTTTACTTCATTGAAAATCTTTTCCATGATTGACTGTGAAACAGAATGGTTAATTTTTGTCTTTATTTTATCCTTATTCATACTGCGAAGCAGCATTGGTGAAATGGCAAAAACCAATACCAGGATATGGAATGCTTTTATCATTTTATGGATTTGAAATAATTTTTCATGTGATTTAACCTAAATTGGCGATATAATACGAAACAAATCTAATGTTATAACCAGAATGTACAATAAGTATATTTTCCCTATTTTTGTTGATGTAACTTTCAGCTAAAACTATTTTGACTTTCTAAATCGATTCCTCCCGGATGCATTAATATGTTGCCCTTAAAATTCTATCAAATGAGAAAATGCCTGGCCTTGATCCTTATTTGTTCTTTTTGCTTTTTATCATGTAAACCGAAGAAACTGGAAAGCCTCGAGACAGAAAACAAGTCTATATACATAGGTATCTATGAAGGTCAGCACCTTGACCGGATCGCTTTCCCAATCGGAGGAATAGGTGCCGGGATGATCTGTCTGGAAGGAACAGGCGCTTTTTCACATGTTTCGGTACGCAATAAGCCTGAGGTTTTTAATGAACCGCTAATGTTTGCTGCTATTTCAATAAAAGGGTTGCCAAACGGCACCAAATTACTCGAAGGTCCAGTTCCTGCATGGAAATATTTTGGCAGTCCGAATACTGCAAATGGTGGGGAAAGAACTTCATACGGCCTCCCCCGGTTTGAAAAAGCCGATTTCCAGGCACGTTTCCCATTTGCCACGATACATTTAGCCGATCAACAGATGCCGGTAACAGTTAAAATTAAAGGATGGAGCCCTTTTATTCCCGGGGATGCAGATAATTCAAGCCTCCCGGTAGGAGGATTTGAGTATTCGTTTAAAAATACCGGGACAACGAAAATTGAGGCTGTATTTTCATTCAACTCAGTCAATTTTATGAAAATTGGAGAAGGGGAAAATTCAATTCAACCAATTAGCAACGGGTTTATCCTTTCGCAAAAAGGGGACAAAAAGAGTCCATTTTATCAGGGCGACTTTGCCATATGTACAGACCAATCCTCCACGGTAGTTGATCATTGCTGGTTTCGTGGAGGTTGGTGGGATCCGCTGACTATGGCCTGGAATACGATTGAACAATCAGGGATAAGAGGTGTAGCCCCGATCGAAAAGAATGCTCCGGGTGCCACATTATACGTGCCATTGAATATCGCCCCAGGGGAAGAACAAACCCTACGGCTTATGTTCTCCTGGCATGTTCCTGAAACCAATCTGAAACTGGGGGACGATCCCAAAGGGAAACCCAAATGCAATCCGTCATCGGGATGCTGCTCTTCTCCTTTTTACCAGCCATGGTACTCGGGTAAATTCAAGAATATCCGTGAAACGGCCAATTTCTGGCAGACAAACTATCGTGATCTGGAAGCTAAATCACAACTATTCACAGATGCTTTTTTTGACAGTACGCTACCATCTGAGGTCCTTGATGCAGTTTCTGCCAACCTCTCGATTCTGAAGTCTCCAACCGTTCTTCGTCAGCGGGATGGAAAACTCTGGGCATGGGAAGGTTGCAGTGACAACTCAGGTTGCTGTGAAGGTTCATGCACCCATGTCTGGAATTATGCACAAGCTATTCCCCATCTCTTCCCTTCACTCGAACGTTCGTTGCGCAGTACTGAATTTAATGAAAGTCAGAATCCTGATGGTCATCAGACATTCAGATCGGCTTTACCAATCCGGCCAAAAATCCATGATTTTCACGCTGCATCCGATGGTCAGCTGGGTGGCATTATGAAGGTTTACCGTGAATGGCGGATCAGTGGTGATAATCAATGGGTGATGGAACTATTCCCTAAAGTTAAAGCTAGTCTCGATTATTGCATAGAGAAGTGGGATCCGCGCCATAAAGGGGTCCTTGAAGAACCTCACCACAATACTTATGATATAGAATTCTGGGGTCCTGAAGGTATGTGTACCAGTTTTTATCTTGGAGCATTACTTTCCGTTTCTCAAATGGGTGAATTTCTGCATGAAGATGTTTCTTCGTACAAAAAATTGCTTGAGTCGGGAAAAAAGATGATGCAGGATAGTCTCTATGACGGAGAATATTTTTATCAGAAGATTAAATGGCAGGGACTTAATGCACCCAATCCAATTAAACTTTCTCAAAATGCCTGGAATTCAAATTATTCTGAAGAGGCCAAGCTTTTACTTCAAAAGGAGGGACCGAAATATCAATATGGTAAAGGGTGTCTTTCAGATGGAGTTCTTGGATTCTGGATCGCACGCATGTGTGGTCTTGGGGACCCGATGGATGCCTCAATGATCAGGAGCCATGTCAATGCTGTTTATAAATATAATTTGCGCCATCATTTAACAGACCACGTCAATCCTCAGCGGCCAACCTATGCATTGGGTAATGAAGGAGGACTTTTGTTGTGCACGTGGCCCAAAGGTGGAAAGTTATCTCTCCCTTTTGTTTATAGCAATGAGGTATGGACCGGAATCGAATACCAGGTTGCCTCCCACCTGATGTTTATGGGTGAAGTTGATAAAGGGCTGGATATAGTCCGGACTGCAAGGGATCGATATAATGGTGTGGTGCGAAATCCTTTTGATGAATATGAATGCGGACATTGGTACGCGAGGGCGATGTCAAGCTACGGTCTGTTGCAGGGATTGACCGGAGTGCGCTATGATGCGGTAGACCATATTTTGTACATTGATTCAAAAATTGGAGACTTTAAAAGTTTTATCTCTACTGAGACGGGATTTGGGAATGTGGGATTAAAAGATGGAAAGCCATTCTTTAAAATGGTGTATGGAAACCTGGATGTGAAAAAGGTAATCGTTTCAGGGGTGGAGAAGATATTGTGAATTTGGAGGCTCTGAAAAGTGACCGGGTGACTGTCCGTGTGATGAGCAGTCACCCGGTCACTTTTTAAAAGGGTTAATTTGCCCCCAATGAAACCGCAATCATAATCAGCGCAATCATATAGTAAACCAAAACCTTCATGTGTTTGTCTTTATCAATTCTGCTTTGGCTTGAAAATATAAGACCCAGGTTGGCAATTAATAAGGCAAAGAGCATCAGAACAATATGCTCAATGGGCCAAAACCGTTTGGATGCTAACTTCATTGCATCCTGAACTCCCGAACTCCCCTGAGCTTCACCAGGGTTTGCAAAGAGAATCAATCCGAAAATAAGTTGAAGGTACAGGGCGATTATAAAACCATAGGAGAGATATTTGTCTAAGGCAATATAGGGGAGATTCCTGAAAATTCCTCTGAGTGAGCGAATTACCAGCCATACAGCTATTATGGATAAAGTTCCGCTGATCATGGTATGCAGGCTTTTCATAATGTTCGAACTCTCTAAAACAACAAGATTTACAACCATGGTAATTATTTTAGTAGTTTAACGTGAACTTTCAGTTTCTAAATTACGGCCTCTGCCAGCATAGAGGCTTGATGGATACGGTCTGCCATTCCAATGCCGTTTCTGAGATTTCCCCCGATAATAAGGCCTGGATATTTCTCCTCTAGTTCAGTAACCGCTTTTAACCGGTATTCGGTATCTTCTTCATATTGTGGGATGGCCCAGGGATGACGGATGATTTTAATAAGATCAGGGTTGAATTCCTTCAATTTCATTGTGGAGCAAATCTCCTTTTTAAGAATCGTTTTGACCTGATTGTCGCTAAGATCACAAAGCTCAGCCCGCCGGACCCCGCCCATGAATATGGAAAACAGCGCACCGTCTTTCGGAGCCCTGTCTTCAAAAAGAGAAGACATAAACAATGCCCCCAGAATATCCCTTTTCTCCCTGAAGGGAACCAAACCGCCAAAACCATCGAGCTTAATCCCCTCCCAATGGTTAAAGCCAAGAACTATTTCAATTACACGGGCATAATACAAATTAGTGATCTTTGCCAATTGTGCTGCATCAGCAAAAGGAAGTATCTGATCTAACTGATGAGCCCCTATCGTTGATATCACCTTTTTTGTCTCCATTTCCACCGGATTTCCCACGGTGTCGATATAGGAAACCAGGAAATGGGATCCAATTGGTTTGACTGTCAGGCTAGAAATTCCAGTGAGAATATTCTCTTCCCCAATTTTATTTTTTAAAGCATTAATCAATGATGACAGTCCGCCTTTGGTCGAAAATACTCCGCGTGTAACCTTTTTTTCATCTTCCGTTTTTGGTTCGGATCCTTTTTTGATCGTTCCACGGATGAAACTACCATATTTTTGCTCCAGATTATACAGCTTAGGAAGTGCAAACCGTGTCACCAAACGGTTCGGATCACCTGAATATACCCCCAGAATAAATGGATCTATCGCATAATCGAGAAAGCTTTTTCCTAACCGCCGTTTTACAAGTTCCGCCAGGGTCTCATTCGGGTTTTTCCCGGGAGAACGGAAGGGCTCACCCAGAATCCGGAATTTATCCTTTAGCGTGAAGAGGGGAGTGGTCACTGCGGATTTTAGCCCTGATGGGAGGGGCTGCCAGTTTCCACCCTTTAAAATGTACCTTCTTTTAACATTTTCATTGGCAATTTCCAGCTCGCAATCATTTTTCAAATCTTCAAAAAGTCGTAATACTTCAACATTGGAGATTACCCCTGAATTTGGACCCTCTTCCCAGGTAAATCCGTTTTCTGTAACCGAATGAATAACTCCACCAGCCCTTGACCCTTTTTCAAGGAGGCAGAGATCAACCCCTTTCTTCTTTAAATGGTGGGCAGTGGTTAAGCCGGTTAGTCCCGCGCCAAGAATTACGACATCTTTCATAGCTAAACTGTTTTTGAATAGATGTTTTCCGACTGATTATAAGCAGGATCCAGTGCCATGGCAATATTCCGGGCAAATATAAAGCCTTTATCAAGGACCTGAATCTGCGAGCCGTTAAGAATCATTAGATCATCTTCGATGAAATCCTGAAAATTAGCCGGATCAAACCTGACCAGTTGTTTAATTTCATCGGTTGTCATATTGAATTGATCAGCAATATCTTCGAATTTCAACAGCCCGCTGCACATGATGCTGTTGACAATCGTTCGGATGATTTGCTCCTCTTTGCTTAATTTGTAGCCACGTTCGATAGCATATCCTGAATCTTCAATAGCTTCAATATATTTGGGGAATTCCTTAATGTTCTGTGCGTAGGCTCCCCAAAATTGGCCGATTGATGATGAACCAAATCCATAAACCTGGCCGGTTGTTTCGAGTGTGCAGTAACCCTGGAAATTGCGGTGTAATTTCTTCTGCTTAAATGCAATAGCCAGATCATCATGCGGAAGGACAAAATGGTCGATTCCGATTGAAATATATCCCGCCTCTTCCAGTTGAGCGATGCTGTTTACGAGCATCTCCATTTTCTCCTCTGGTCCCGGAAGTCCTATTTTTTCGAGTTGTTTCTGAGCCTTTTTCACCCATGGAACATGGGCATAAGAGAAGGTTACAATCCTGTCCGGCCTGATTGCGATGGCTTGTTTCAGCGTTTCGGAGAACGATTCCGGTGTCTGTAACGGCAAGCCATAAATAAAATCAAGATTGATTCCACGGAATCCTTTAACTCTCAGGTAGTCGACAATCTCATTTACAGGATATTTGGGCCCCATGCGGTTAACCACTTTCAAAACATCGGCACGGAAATCCTGAATTCCAAGACTCATACGGTTAAAACCCATCTCCGCCAATTCATCGATATCGCTGAATTCGAGGTAGGCAGGGCTGCATTCCATGGCAATTTCGGCCTTTTCGCTTATGGTAAAAATACTCCGGATATGATCCATGATATCCCGAATGAACCGCATCTCTATCGAGTTGGGGGTACCTCCGCCCCAGTGGATCTGCGTCACCTTGCGCTGAAGGTTCAGATGGGATGAGACATTGGTAATCTCAATCTTCATGGCGGCGATATACCTTTCGACCACAGAGAGTTTCTGAGCAATGACTGTGCTGCAACCACAGAAATGGCATCTGCAGGGGCAAAAAGGAATATGGATGTAGATCGAAATATCTTTGGGTGTCTGGTTGTTCGATGCTTCCAGTTCACCGATATAATCAGATACGGAAAATGCGTTATTGAAAAAATTTGCAGGCGGGTAACTGGTATACCGGGGGCCCGAAACATTGTACTTATTTAAGAATTCAGTGCTTACACTCATCGTATTAGTCTCTTTCCCAATTGGTTTGTTTGATCCAGTCAACTACCATTCTGGCGTTTTCATAGGGGATACCGGGAATGAAGCCATGTCCAAGGTTAAAGATCCAATTGTGATGTTTTGAACCAAATGAAACATATTTTTCAAGGGTTTCTTTAATTGTGTCCTGATCACCCAGTAACAACCTTGGATCCAGATTCCCCTGAAGTCCGATTTCGGGGTGAACAAGCTCACGGGCCACTTCAATCGGTGTCTGCCAGTCAATACTCAAGTAATCGGTATCTTCAGGTGTAATATTTGCAATCCCGGTTCCAAGACCTTTTGGAAGGAATATTACCGGACACCCCGTCGCTTTGACGGCTGCCGAAATTTTCCGGACATAGGGCATGATCATTTCGAAATAGAGATCTGACGGGATCAGTCCCGCGTGTGTCTCAAAAATCTGAAATGCCGAGATGCCATGTTTTACCTGATTCACGGCATATTCAACTGATAATTCGGTGATCATGCTTAACAATTGATGAGCGGTCTTTTTATCCTGGTAAAGTAAACCTACAGCATCTGGAAAGGTGTGATTGGAACTCAGCCCCTGAACCATATAGCAAAGCGTGGTAAATGGGGCTCCGCAAAATCCGATTAAAGGGGTATCTTCGGGTTTGGTCTTAATGACCTCGTCAATGGACCTGTAAATATATTCCAGTTTTGACGCGTCAGGGTGGAGGGTACTTACCGGATCACTGATGTCTTTCAGGGCCTTTCCAAATTTCGGACCTGAATCTGTGAAATTCAATCCCATCCCTAATGCCTCTGGAATAACCAGGATATCAGAGAAGAGAATAGCAGCATCAACCCCAAGGTCATAAACAGGCAACAATGTGACTTTTGCTGCCAGCTGGGGTGATTGCATCAATTCGCTGAAACTATATTGTTCGCGTAATTTGAGATAGGAGGGTAATACACGACCTGCCTGCCGCATAAACCAAACGGGTGGACGTTCGGTTTTCGCGCCCTTAAGTGTATTTACAAATATTGAATCAGACATATTTATTTCTGGCTTTTTTCAGTTTAAAAAGAAAATAAGATTTTATGTTTTTTATTTTGAAAGTAGTTTCAAAGCCTTCAGATTCGCTGCCAGTGTTTCTTCGATCTCCTTATCCGTATGGACATAGGAGACAAAAAGACACTCAAACTGGGAAGGGGCAATATAAATTCCACTCTCAAGGGTTAGTTTGAAAAAGGCGGCATACTTTTCGGTGTCCGATTTCATCGCTTCATCCAAGGAGGTCACCTGTAATTCATTGGTAAAGAACATTGTCATCATCGAACCAACACGGTTGATTACCCCTTTTATTCCGCTTTCATCCAGATTTTTCCGGATTCCGGCTTCAAGGATTGCCGCTTTCCGCTCCAGTTCAGGATAAAAATCGGATGTGTCTTTCATCAGGGTAAGCATCGCTATTCCTGCAGACATGGCCAGTGGATTTCCCGACAGGGTACCCGCCTGATAAACTGGTCCGATCGGGGCTAGCATATCCATGATCTCCTTCCGTCCGCCATAGGCTCCGACGGGAAGGCCACCCCCGATAATTTTTCCGAGAGTTGTCAGGTCAGGGGTTATCCCGTAATATTCCTGGGCGCCCCCTTTGGCAAGCCGGAAACCGGTGATCACTTCATCAAAAATCAGTAATGAGCCATATTCTTTGGTAATGTCTTTTAGTCCCTGCAGAAAACCTTTTGTCGGTGGAACGCAACCCATGTTTCCGGAAACCGGCTCCACAATTATAGCTGCAATCTCGTTCCCCTTTTCGCGAAAGATCGCCTTTACAGATTCGAGGTTATTGTACTCGGCAATAACGGTATCACGTGCAGTTCCCATTGTTACCCCCGGACTGTTTGGTAATCCGAGTGTGATGGCGCCCGACCCGGCCTGGATCAAAAAGCTGTCGCCGTGTCCGTGATAGTTACCTGCAAATTTCATAATCGCTTCTCTTCCGGTATATCCGCGGGCCAACCGGATAGCACTCATGGTCGCTTCGGTTCCCGAAGAGACCATACGCACCTTTTCGATTGAAGGAACCATTTCAATAATCAGTTCCGCCATCTTAGTCTCATATTCAGTAGGTGCACCATAGCTTGTCCCTTTCTGAGCCGCTTCGCTGATGGCAGCCAGAATAGTGTCATGTGCATGACCAAAAATTAATGGTCCCCAGGATGCAAGAAAGTCAATATATTGATTTCCATCGATGTCCGTAATGGTCGAACCTTTCCCTTTCTGAATAAATACCGGATTGAGGTTGACGCTTTTAAATGCCCTGACCGGAGAGTTAACCCCACCCGGAATAACTTGCTGAGCTTTTTTAAAAGCATGGATACTTTTAGTGAATTGCATTTGTATTGTTATATAATATGATAAATCAAATACGTTCTAATCTGTCATGCATTTGCTCTTTAATCCCGTCATGGATTTAATATGGGTCGAAAATTGGACCGAAAGTCAATGTTTCGTCCCGACGAGATATTAGTGATGAACGATGTACTTCTACCCATATTTTATGCCTACGGCATATTTTCAAACAAGGTTTTAATTGTCTGATATTTTATTAAAGTCCTTATTATTTTCCGTTTAGGATATTCGCTGCCTCAACGGCATGGTATGTAATGATAATGTCTGCACCGGCACGCTTAATTGAAGTCAGAACCTCCATCATCACCCTTGGACCATCGATCCATCCATTTGCAGCGGCAGCTTTAAGCATCGAGAATTCTCCGCTGACATTATAGGCAGCTACAGGCATATTGAATTCATTTTTAACCCGGTAGATCACGTCAAGATAGCTGAGCGCCGGTTTAACCATCACGATGTCAGCCCCTTCCAGGATATCCTGTTCAACCTCGCGGATTGCCTCGTTCGAATTGGCCGGATTCATCTGGTAGGTTGCGCGGTTTCCGAATTTAGGAGCGCTCTCGGCAGCTTCCCTGAACGGACCATAAAATCCGGAGGCATATTTGGCGGAATAAGCCATAATAGGAATTTTGTTGTACCCGTTGGCATCCAACTGTTTACGAATCTCTCCAACACGGCCGTCCATCATATCGCTTGGTGCAATCATATCGGCACCTGCTTCAACGAGCGAAACGGATTGTTTGGCCAGCGTAATCAGTGTTGCATCATTATCGACATCTCCGTCAATAATGGTCCCGCAGTGCCCGTGGGTAGTATACTCACAATTGCAAACATCGGCGATCAGGTAAAGTCCTGGAACCTCTTTTTTAAGGGCCCGCATTGCCTGTTGAACAATACCATTATGCTCGCAGGCCACACTGCCATCTTCATCCTTGTGGGCAGGAATTCCGAACAATAAAACCGCTTTTACACCGGTGGCATAAATATTTTTGCACTCTTCAACCAGTAAATCAACCGACAACTGGTAATTGCCAGGCATGGAGATAATGGGATTTTTTACATTTGTTCCGGATACCACAAACAGGGGCATCACAAAATCATCGACTGAAAGCTTTGTTTCAGTTACCATTTGCCTCAATACGCCGTTGTACCTTAACCTTCTTAATCTTGTTACCGGAAATGTCATGATATTTAGTTTTTTATAATTGATAAAATTCTGTAATTGCATCTCTGATCCCTTCAGCATTCGATTTTTTGGCCGTGAAAAGGGGTTCAAAACCCGCTTTTTGAATGGCCTTTGTGGTGACACTTCCAATGCTTGCCATCTTTAATTTTCCGAGCAATGAGGCATCATAAAAAGAGCTGAAGTTATGAAAAGTTGAAGGACTCGTAAAAACGATCAGATCGTACTCGTCATTTTTAATCATTTCCATAATTTCAGGATCTGCCTCGGCGGGCTTAACCGTTTGGTAAACATCTATCCGGTGAACCGAATTCCTAAGGGACAGGTTGTTTTGAAGAGTATTGTCTGCAAGATTCCCTAAGGAAAGCAAGATGTTCAGATTTTCAGCTTGATATTTAGCATTGAACCTGTTCAGGAACTCCTCCGCTGTATTTTCTTCGCTGATAAATGTTGGTGCGTAGCCGTAATATTCAAGTTCCAGTCCGGTTTTATAACCGATTACCGCAAGTTTAACTGTTTTGGGCAATTCGGTACTTCCATTAGCATCAATCAGTTGCTTGAAAAAATTGACGACTCCGTTTTTGCTGGTGAAAAAGATCCATTCGTATAGTTCGAGATTATACAGTTTTTGAGCCATTTCGGGATCCAGCGGAGAAGGGACAATTTCAATCATTGGAAGCGAAAATAATTTAGCCCCAACTGATCTTATGATTTCAGGTAAGGTATCACTTGCTTCGGTTGGTCTGGTTGAAATGATCACCTTATCTTTTAATGCCAAATCTGATTGCGGGTTTGCAAGGTTTTCGTTCCTGATCTCTTTCAGGATTTCAGCACCACCAACGTTGAATAAATTTTTTGCCAGTTTAGCCGAGAGATAAACAGCCTGACTGATCTCTCCTTCTGCGGATTCCCTGAGGAATTTTGTGCCGTCGATGCTCGAAATAAAACCGGTAATCTTAAATTTATCTCCTTCAATACTCGTATAACTTCCGACAGGTATCTGGCATCCGCCCTCAAGAGTTCCGAGGAAAGTGCGTTCAGCCTCAGTGGCCAGGAATGTTTCCCGGTGATTGATCTTTGACAGAAGCGCTTCAGTTTCAGGATCGTTTTCCCTGATTTCAACGGCGATAGCTCCCTGGCTGCAGGCTGGAATCATTAGCTCAGGATCAAAAAGTTCGGAAATATATTCGCCCATCTCGAGGCGCTGCAATCCTGCCCCCGCCATTACCATTACATCACAATACCCTTCCTGCATCTTGCGGATCCGGGTGTTTACGTTGCCTCGAATTTCAATGATCTTAAAATCAGGGTTAATTCTTAAAAGCTGGGCTTTTCTTCTAAGACTTGAAGTGGCGATGACATCATCCGAAGTCAGGTCTTTGATTTTTCTTCCGTCCAGGCTGATCAGTGCATCGCGGATGTCACCACGTTTTAAAACTGCACCCAATTTGGCCCCTTCGTTAAATTTGGTTGGTAAATCTTTAAGGCTATGGACAGCCATATCGATCTCCCCATTGAAGAGTGCCGTCTCCATCTCTTTGGTAAACAGTCCTTTATCTCCAATTTTAGAAAGAGCGACATCGAGGATCTGGTCTCCCTTGGTTTTTATAATTTCCAGAATAAATATGATTTCAGGGAAGTTTTTCTGTAGTTCTTCCTGTACAAGGAAAGCCTGGTATAACGCTAATTTACTTCCTCTTGTACCGATCCTTATGGTTTTGTTGGCCATTAATTGAATTCGAATAATTTATTAAGCATCGTAATGTATTCCTCATGTCTTCCGTTATTGGTTACCGATTTTACATTTTCGATCATTAGGCCAATAAATTTCTTCGTGATTATTTCTCCGTAGGCAACCGCCTTTTCATGATCATCCTGTTTCTGATTTTTCAGATAACCATCCAGCATGGTTTTGTTGATCTCCTGAAAACGGCTTGAGATATTCTGAAAGGTAGGAACCAGGACCTGGATGGCGTGCCATTGTGAAAACTCCGCTACAGATTCTTCAATAATCAATTCTGCATGGGTGATCTCCCCTTTTCTGCGATCCAGGTTATCTTCAATAACATCGTGTAAAGCATCAATATCGTAAACATGGACATTTTCAATTTCACTAACAGCAACGTCAACATTCCGGGGAACCGAAAGATCGATGAAGAACAAAGGTTCGTTATTCCGCTCAACCATTGCTTTGCGCACCATCTCTTCTGTAAACAACGGTCTTTTGGACGCTGTCGACGTGATCACGATATCGTTGGAAACCAGCAGCTCTTCAAGCTGATCAAAATTTGCAACCTTACACTGATATTTTTCGGCCAGTTCACATGCTTTTTCCTGGGTGCGATTGACGACGGTAAACTGGTTGCAATCCTTTTTCAACAGGTTTAGCATCGTTAGTTCGCTGGTTTGACCGGCACCTACAACTAAAACAGGATGTGAACACAGATTTTGAAGTTTTCGTCCGGCAAGTTCAACACCAACATAACTTATTGAGACTGCTCCTTTGTTTAAAGCTGTATTTGTCCGGATTTCCTTGCCGGTTTTCAGGGCCTCATTAAAGAGCTTGTACAACACGGAACTGCAGTGTTGAAAACTTTGGCTGATGTTAAAAGCATCCTTGATCTGTCCAACGATCTGATATTCACCTAATGCCATGGAGTCGAGACCGGAAACCACCCGGAACAGGTGTTTTACGGCGTCGTCATTCTTCATCTGGTAAAAGTGAGATTTCACCTCAGTGGGGACCTTGCGGTATTCGATCAGTGTATTGCCAATTAGGTCAAAATCAGCAGTTTTATTATCCTTGAGTTCAAAGTATATTTCGGTGCGGTTACAGGTGGAGACTACAATAGCTCCAAGTATTCCTTTGGCCTTTAGCTGGGGTACAAATCGTTTGATGTCTTCTTCGCAAAATACAAATTTCTCCCTGATCTCTATTGGAGCTGATTTGTGATTTAATCCAAATAATCCTATCATCCTATTTTGCTTTCATGATTATTACAGTGCAATTTTAAAAACAGAATCTGAAGCAAATCTGTAGCAAAATGTCAGAATTGACAGAATTGGAGGTTAGATATCGTTGGAATAACTGATCAGTTTTATTCCAAACTAATTTTAACAAATAAATGGATATGAGATTTCTAAAATTCAGGGTAAAAAATAAATTTTATCGGGGTCAAATCCCAGTAAAACAGAGGCATGCGAATTTTAAAAATTAATTTTGCAGTGAATTGCGGAAAAGTCAAATCTTCACGAAAAAGGTCAAGGGCTGTTATTTAGATTTGATATTAATTACGTTTTTTTGAATTAGACTTTGACAAAATCAACTTGCATCACGTGCAGGTTGTTTTGATAGCTGTAATTAACGCTAAATCCGTACATCGTGCAAATTTTCTGAACTATTGAGAGTCCGAGACCAAGGGATTCGACAGAGGATGAAGAGGTGTGAAACCGTTTAAACATCGTATCCGGATCAACCTGAAGTGCCGGTCCGGAATTGGCAATTTTCAAATGTTCCTTTGTCAGTTCAATTTTGAGTTCCCCCCCGCTGATATTGTGCCTAAGAGCATTTTTTATCAGGTTAACGAGTAATATATCAGCAAGATATGGATTCATATCTACGGTTGCCTTATCTTCCATGTGCCTGATTACTTTGATCTTTTTGGCATGGATCAGATCTTCAAGACTTTCGAGCTGATGATTGATCATAATTGCAGGATTCACTGGTTTTGATTCTGGGAATTGCCGGTTTTCGATCTTTGCCAGCAGAATAAGGGTTTTGTTTAGCCTTGACAACCGGTTGGACGCCTCGTAAGCATCTGCAACTGTTTTATATTGCTTCTCCTTCATATCACCCGACTGCAGCAATAACTCCATTTTTGAATTTATGATGGCCAGTGGAGTCTGAATTTCATGAGAAGCATTCTCAATATATTCCTTGAGGTTTAAATAATCATTTTTGATCCGTTCGGTCATGGCGACTAAAACCCGATTCAGGTCCTCAAATTCTTTGATGTCAGAGTTTTGAAGCAAAAAGGCTTCGTGAGAGTTGACATCGTAATTATTGATTTTAGAAAGGGTGTCATAAAATACTTTCCAATCCTGACGAGAGGAGTGGCGGTTTGCAATTATCAGAGGTAAGATAATCAGGATCACCAGCAGATTCATGATAATTACAATGCGGATGATGAGCCGGTCGGTTTCTTCCAGTGGCTTAAAAATCTGGATATAATAATCGCGGTTATGAATCGTTTTAATGAATCCAAGTTGCCGGAAAAGGGCATAGGAGTTAGTTTCCGGGTTAAAAAGTAATGTATCGGAAAACGTTTCGGGGGGCCTTGGCTGATTTAATGTAGTAATGATTACCGTGTCGTTTAAGTTGACCAATTGATTAACTGACGAATGAGCAGCATCGAACTCCTTACTGATGCTCATCTCCCGCTTCTTTAGTTCCTGATTGATGTTTTGATCAACCTGTTGCCGTAGCATATAATAAAAAGCTACCATCCCAATCAGAAAAATAAACAGGGTGATCGCCAATAAATTAAGGGTTATTTTGTTTAGAAGTCTCAACTGAGTTCAAATTTATAGCCTAATCCGTAAATTGTTTTAATATAATCCTCACACCCTTTTTTAAGCAATTTTCTTCTTAAATTCTTGATGTGTGTATATATAAAATCATGAGAATCTGCAAGATCCATATAGTCGCCCCATAAATATTCAGCTAATCCGGCCTTGGTTATTACTTTGTTTTTATTTGAAATAAAGAACAACAGGAGTTCATACTCTTTTTTGGTCAGAATTATTTCCTGGTCAAAGACATATGCCCTATGTTCATCTGGAATCAACCGGATCTCATTGACCGTGATCTGATTGCTTCCTCCAAAACTAATCCTCCGGTTTATTGATTTCAGATGGGCATTAAGTTCTGCGAGGTGAAAGGGTTTGGTCAGGTAATGATCTGCCCCGATTTCAAGTCCTTCAATGCGGTTTTCAAGTGAGTTTAGGGCAGATATAATAATGATACCCAGCGTTATCGATTGTTTTTTTATAACCCTGATCAGATCAAGTCCATTCCCATCCGGTAAATTTATGTCGACTACAATGCAAGCATACTGATACATTCCGATTTTCCCGATAGCATCAAAATAATTATAGACCGCTTCGCAAAGATGCCCCTCTTCTGCAAGGTATTCCACCATCGAATCTGACAATGGTTTCTCATCCTCAACAATCAAGATCTTCATGACTTAAACTTCATTCATTTTAACCTGTAACAGGCAAATAAAATTTTATTAACAGCGATAATTATAAAGTTGTGAATATACTAAAATTAAATCCACTCTTTGGGTTGCAGGCAAACCTGCAATAATTTTTCCTCTTCGCTTCCCACTTTAGGTTGATAATTGTATTCAAACCTCACCGTTGGAGGCAAACTCATCAGAATGCTTTCAGTCCTACCATTCGTTTTTAGTCCAAAAATAGTTCCCCGGTCATGAAGCAGATTAAATTCAACATACCTGCCTCTCCGGATCTCCTGCCAATGTTTATGTGATTCGGTAAAAAGGGCATTCTTTCTTTTTTCGACAATGGGAATATAAGCTTTAATAAGGGCATTCCCACACGATTTTGAAAAGTTCAGCCAAAAATCAACGTCTTTTGATTCAGTGGGTTTCTGATGGTCGTAAAAAATCCCGCCAATGCCCCTGCGCTCCTTATTCCGGTGTTCATTCACGAAATAATTGTCACACTCTTTTTTGAATATGGGGTACAAATCCGGATCAAAGCGATCACATACATTTTTGTAGGTTTGATGAAAATGAAAGGCATCCTCTTCTATAAGGTAGTAAGGTGTAAGGTCGGTCCCACCGCCAAACCACCTGTCGGTGACCTCATCCTTATTATTGTATAATTCGAACATGCGGTAGTTGCAGTGAACTGTCGGGACAAATGGATTTTCCGGGTGAATCACCAGGCTGAGTCCGCAGGCAAACCATTTATCCCCATCGATTTCCAGTTCTTTGCGCATGATATCCGATACGTTGCCATAAACAACAGAAGTGTTCACCCCTCCTTTTTCAAAAACATGGCCATTTGAAATCACCCGGGTCTTTCCCCCGCCTCCACCGAAGCGTTCCCAGCTGTTTTCCTCAAATTTTGACTTACCGTCACATTGTTCCAGGGCATGGCATATTTTGTCCTGCAGTTCATGGATGGTAACGATCCATTTTTCCTTAATGCTCTTCACAAAAAATCTTATAAATAGTTGTATGTTATCTGCTTAGTGTAATTCAGTTATCATTTGTTCCAGACCGTCAATCCATATCCTGCTGTCGTTGAGACTCTCCACCATTTGCAGGTGTTCTCCGCCATTTTCCCTGAACAGATGACTGTATTCCTGCTCAATTTCCACCTTTGTTTCGAGGCAATCTGCCACAAAGGAGGGTGCAAATACGAGTATTCTTTTCGTCCCGGATTTTGCCTTTTCAATCAGTACTTTATCGGTAAATGGGGACATCCAGTTTTTACTGAGCCTGGATTGAAAAGTTACCGAATATTCCCCGGATGAGAGGCTAATTTCAGCGGCGATCAGCCTGGCTGTTTCGTAACATGCCGCTTTGTAACACAGCTTTCCTTCGGGGATTGTTTCTTTGGTGCACGCGCAGGTCAGGCAATCTTTTCCCGGATGCAGTTTATTGATTTGCCTCAGTGGTAACCCGTGAAACGAGAAAAGTACATGATCAAAGGAAGCTATATCGTATTTTGCTCCCTTTGCAGCAAAGGCTCTCAGAAAAGCCGGATGATCCTGAAAGCTGCTAATTATGTGGATATTAGGGTAGGTCTGCCAGCTGCTTATCTGCTTCATGAGGAGCTCTATCACCGAGCCGGTTGTAGCTGAGGCATATTGTGGAAAGAGTGGAAGAACGATAATCTTCTTAAAGATTTGTTTTTCAACCTGATTTAAAACTTCCTTCAAATCTGGTTTGCCGTAACGCATCGCATTGAAAACCTTGTAAGGATCTCCCAGCCGACTCTGGATTTCTTCGGCCACCTGCTCTGAATAATACAATAAAGGTGACCCTTTTTCGCTCCACAGCTGCTCATAGAGCTTTGTGGATTTCGGAGCCCGGAATGGGACAATAATCAGATTCACAAGTGCTTTCTGAAGAACCCATGGCAGGTCAATCACACGCCGGTCGTTCAGAAACTGGAATAAATACCTTCGGACGTCGGGTAATGCTGGAGAGTCGGGAGTCCCAAGGTTAACAAGTATAACTGCTGTCTGATCCATTGCAAATTTGTAAATAAAAGGGTCATATCCTGGCTTAGCAAGGTCGTCTCCGGATGAAATTGCTAAAGATTGACAATAATAGGGAAAAATGAGGGTTTTTGAGGATCAGAGTTCGACAATTAATTTGCCGAGATTTTTCCCTTCGAAAAGATCGATAAAAGCTTCCGGAAGTCTCTCAAAACCATGATAGGTCGTATTGGTATATTTGAGCTTTCCGGTTCCAACCAGTTGGCTTAATGCTTTTAATCCCTCATCAAACCTGGAGCTATAATTACCTACGATAAAGCCCTGCATCAAAGCGCTTTTTTTCAGCAATACGGACTGTATTCTGGGACCCATCGGCTGAGAGGTAGCGTTATAAAGCGAAATCTGACCACAAATTATTATACGGGCATTCTTATTAATTTGAGCAATCACAGCGTCAGATATTTCGCCGCCCACATTGTCAAAGTAAACATCAACTCCTGACGGACAGGCCAATGCAATTGCAGCCTCAAGGTCAGAGGTAGTCTTGTAATTTATTACTTCATCAAATTTTAATTCATCCTTCAGGTACCTGACTTTAGCATCGCTGCCGGCGATGCCGACCACATGACATCCCTGAATTTTTGCCAATTGCTCAACCACGATACCTACCGCACCTGCAGCACCCGAAATCACCACTGTTTCACCAGGCTGCGGCTTGCCAATATCCGTCAGGCCAAACCAGGCAGTAAGACCCGGCATCCCCAGAATGCCAAGGTAAAAACTTAATGGAGCCAGGTTTTCATCAACTATTTTCAGCCCTGCAGTGTCAATCACCATCTCCTCCTGCCATGGCAAATAACCCATCACATAACTACCGACGTTGAATCCTTCCGTCTTACTCTCTACTATGCGGGCAACACCACCGCCAACAATCGGTTCACCAAGCTGAAAAGAGGGAATATACGACGGGGCATCGTTCATCCGACCACGCAAATAGGGATCAACAGACATCGTATGAGCCATAAGTCTTACCTGGCCTGGAGAAACTACGTGGATATCAACTGACCTGGATTCAAAATTGTCCAGGGTTGGGATACCCACGGGTCTTGATTTTAAGATAATTTGTCTTGTCATTTTCTGAACTTTAACTGTATAATAACAAGATAGCCTGGGTAAATGTTGCAAAACTTTCGTAATATTGTTGAGATGTAATAATCAAAAATGGCGGTAACCCATGAATTGTTAGGTCTTTCATTAATCGCTAAATTAAATTGAAACGTATCGAAAATCAGCCAATTGTTATTGAGCGAATTTTTAATGTTCCTGCTTTGTCAGTATGGAACGCGATAACCCGAAAGGATGAAATGAAAATATGGTATTTTGATCTTGCTGATTTCAAGCAGGAGCCCGGATTTCAATTTCAGTTTTGGGGTGGACCTACGCCTGAGAGGCAATACCTGCATCTTTGCGAAATAATTGAAGCGATTCCTAAAAAGAAACTTTCGCACAATTGGCGATATGACGGTATTCCAGGTAATACAACAGTGACATTTGAATTAACTGAGAAGGATGGGAAAACTTTGCTCCGGTTATCGCATCAGGGCATCGAAACATTTCCTGAGGATAATGAAGATCTGATCATCGGGAATTTTATTGCAGGCTGGAACTGTATAATCAATGAGTCGTTAAGGAACTACCTTGAGACTCCTCGATAGGTAGTGATAAGAATTGAAAAGGACAGAGCCGGGAGGCTCCATCCTTTTACTAAAACCAAACTAACTAAACCTAAACCTATGAATTAAATGCACTACAAACATAATGAGTCAAAATCTAATCACCAAATTTATTAAGTTAATGAAACCTAAAAGAAATGAAAAGTTGTGATTTTGTTATTAGTCGTCAGTTGAGTAGCTTTGATGGATTATTCTAAGCTTCCAATCAATGAACAGAACCTTTATTTTCCCTTTAATCCTGATCCTTATCATTACATACAATTGTTCCAAGAAAGGGATACCCATACCCAATCCTACCGCCGGAACTCCTGTAACAGATATTGACGGGAATGTTTATAAAACGGTAATTATCGGGACTCAGGAGTGGATGGCGGAGAATCTCAAGGTAACAAGGTACCGGAATGGAGACACGATTCCTAACGTAACGGACACAACCTGGCTTTCATTACAATCTGGCGCTTATTGCTGGTACAATAATGACACAAATGATACCGCTGCCTACAAGACAACCTATGGCGCTTTATATAATTGGTATTCAATAACTGATAGCCGTAACCTCGCCCCTGAGGGATGGCATATTCCTACGGATGCCGATTGGACAATCCTGACGACTTTTCTCGGAGGAGACAGTATTGCAGGGGCTAAGCTTAAGGAAACAGGGACGCTCCATTGGTATAATCCGTTCCCCGGTGTGACCAACGAAACCGGGTTCACTGCCCGGCCAGGCGGTTGTTTATCGAATTCTGATACATTTATTTACCTTGGAGATTATGGCTATTGGTGGTCCGTTACCGCTGAATCAACATCTGCTGCCTGGTTTAGGGGGATGTACTTTACGAATTCAGTTTTTAGAAACAAGGTCAGTAAAATAAGCGGCTTCTCGGTTCGATGTCTCAAGGATTGAAATATTAACTGATTTTAAATTTAATCTCCTCAATGTCCTATCAGGCAAAAATTAAAAGGTACCTGCAGATTCTGCAATCTATTGAAAAATCTCAATTCCCTACCAGCGCCGAAATGATCTGCAGAATGGAAGAGACCGGAATTAAAGTTTCAGACCGGCAGCTGAAGCGGGATATTGAAAGCTTGCGGGGTGAATTTGGGCTGGATATTCAATATTCAGCCTCTAAAAAAGGATATTACCCCGGGAATGAGGATTTTACCTTTCCATATTTTTTAAAATTACTGGAGTTCTCACAAAATATCGAGCTGTTGACCTCCTATTTAAAGGAAGGATCAGACATTTCGGAAATCATTGAATTCGAAGAGTATCATTCCTTTAAAGGATTAGGATATATTCACGATATTGCATTTTATATCAAAAACGGGTCGGAAATTAACTTCAAATACAAACGATTCAATGCTGAAAGAGAGAAGGACTATTGCTTTCACCCTTATTTGCTTCGGGAATACTTGAAAAGGTGGTATGTCATCGGTTTGTTACGCGGAACAAATGAGATAAGAACCTTTGGACTTGACCGGATTATCAGTCTGATGGATACGGGTAAGAACTTTAAAAAGGTCAAACAAAATTTAATTTCCGCTCTATTTAAAAACGTTATTGGTATTACCGCTTGTGAACAGGATATCCCTCAGGAGATTGAACTTGTTTGCAAAGCTTACCAGGGAAATCTCCTAAAGACTTTACCCCTGCACACCTCCCAACGGGTGATTCGTGAAACCGCTGACGAAATTGTCCTTACCTTTAACATGGTCATTAATTTCGAACTGAAGCAAAGGTTGCTGATGATCTCAACCCAGGCGAAGGTGGTAAAACCCGAAAGTCTGAAGCTTGAAATGAAGGAGATGCTGGCCGAGGCACACGAATTTTATAAAGCTCCTCAGACTTGAATTTTGCACTTTGCATTTTGCACTTTGATTTTTAATTTCCATTCTATCCCTGATTTGCGGTCAAAATAAATTCTCCTCCATTAGCTATGACCTGTTTTGGCATAGTTGAGCTATACCTTTACAGAAAAAATATCTCATATGGAAACAAAACATCAGGTACACAACTTAATTATTCTCGACGAAAGCGGTTCGATGGAATCGATCAAAAAAACGATTATTGAAGGATTTAACGAAATCGTTCAGACCGTAAAAGGAATTGAGAAAGATTTTCCGGAGCAGGAACATTTTATATCGCTGGTAAGTTTC
This sequence comes from uncultured Bacteroidia bacterium, assembly GCA_903923905.1. GTDB lineage: Bacteria > Bacteroidota > Bacteroidia > Bacteroidales > Prolixibacteraceae > JAAFHB01. The sequence goes on along the minus strand of CAIXZH010000009.1, from coordinate 95,864 downwards.
AATGGACGCGGACAGAAGTTGTTGCATTTCATCGATCCGGTAAGCCGGTTAACGCAGATTGACAATAAAAGGTATCAGCCCGATGCCTCGACTCCGTTGTACGATGCCATGGGATTTAGTTTTTGCAAGTTACGACAGGTAGTGGAAAACCTTCCGGACTATAATGTGCTGGTAACGATTCTCACCGATGGTGAAGAAAATGCTTCTGTTGAATACGATGGGAAAGCGATTAAAAAGCTTATTGAGGAACTAAAGTTAAACCGTTGGACCTTTACCTATATTGGTGCTGACCATGATGTCGAAAAATTTGCTGCTACAATATCCATTACAAATACGATTTTTTTTAAGAAGGATGAGGCAGACATGAAAAATATGTTTTTGAAGGAACAATCCTCACGGCGTAACTATAGTCAGAATATAAGGGAGAAAAAAGATACCGGTGACAACTTTTATGAGGATCCGAAATAGTCCGGACAACAATATGATCCGGAACCTTGTCGCCCATTATTCTGTTTGTCAGCCAAATCCTGGTTTTAAAGAGAGACGTCCCCGGTGCGTCTCTCTGGCTTTTTGCCAGGACAAGTTTTGTCAGTGAGGAGCGAAAGATCCGCTTCAATTTTATCACCGCCTATTTTTACTATTTGTATCTTTGGTCGATATTGTCATTAATTCAGTTCTGCAAATTTTACAATTCAACCATCCTCTTAATTTTGTGCCCCTAACATCAACCAGCATATGAATTTTCCTAAATTGAAGATACTCCACACTTCGGACTGGCATCTGGGCCGCTCACTTTATGACCATAAACGCTATGAGGAATTTGAGAAATTTCTGGATTGGCTGGCTGAATTTATTCAGGAGCAAAGGATCGATGTTTTACTTGTTGCAGGCGACATTTTCGATACAACAACCCCCGGAAACCGAGCGCAGGAGCTTTATTATCAGTTTCTTACTAAGGTGTCATTAACGTGCTGCCGACATATGGTAATAACCGGCGGGAATCACGATTCGCCATCATTTCTGAATGCCCCAAAGGATTTACTCCGCTATTTTAATGTCCATGTGGTTGGGGCTATAACCGATTCTCCTGAAGAAGAGGTTGTTGTCCTGTATGATAAATATAAGACTCCCGAAGCGATCATTTGTGCTGTTCCTTATCTGAGGGATAAAGATATCCGGACCGTTGAATTGGGTGAAAAAATGGAGGATAAAAACAGTAAACTAATATCTGGCATTTCAGAACATTACGAAGCTGTCGGAAAGATTGCTGTCAGCAGGCGAAAGGGAATTAAACATTTACCCATTATCGGGATGGGACACCTTTTTGCCACAGGAGGGAGTATCACGGAAGGCGATGGAGTCAGGGAATTATATGTCGGAGGTGAAGCAAGGGTGAATGTGAATGCATTTCCTGAATGTTTCGACTATCTGGCTTTGGGCCATTTGCATTCTGCCCAGAAGGTCGGAGAATCGGATGTGAAAAGGTATTGCGGATCTCCGATTCCAATGAGTTTTGGAGAAAGCGGGCAGAATAAAAAAGTGATTTTGGTGGAATTTGATCAGGGAAGCCCTGAAGTTACAGAACATTCCATTCCTTGTTTCCAGGAACTAAGACGAATTACAGGGAATACCGGGGAAATTTGTCTGAAGCTGGAGGAATTGAAAAGTGAAGGAAGTTCTGCCTGGCTTGAAATTGAATATACCGGATCAGAATCATTTTCTGCGCTTAATGATCTGGTTTATGAAACCATCGCCAGAACAGAACTGGAAGCCCTCCGGATTAAAAATAAAATACAGTCAGTCAAAGGAATAGAACGAATAGGTGACCAGGAAACGCTCGACGATCTTAATCCTCAGGAGGTATTCCATCGTTGCCTTGATGCGAACGAAGTGGCTGAGCCCGGGCGCACAATGCTGGTTCATGCGTATGAGGAGATAGTCAATGGAATGGTGGGGGACGATATTAATGCTGAATAAAAAAGGTTAATGAAGATACTGCAACTCAGATTTAAAAATCTTAATTCTCTGGTCGGTGAGTGGACCATCGATTTTACCGTACCGGAATATATCTCTGACGGGATTTTTGCCATTTCCGGCCCGACAGGAGCAGGCAAATCCACCATCATGGATGCGATCTGTCTTGCACTTTACGGTCGGACTCCCAGACTTGGACTGATTTCAAAAACCAGTAATGAGATTATGTCGCGCCACACCGGGGAATGTTTTTCTGAAGTAGTATTTGAAACACATAAAGGCCAGTTCCGGTGTACATGGAGTCAACGCAGAGCAGGAAAAAAGTCAACAAGAAAACTACAGGACTCAAATCATGAAATTGCCGATAATAAAACAGGCCAAATCATTGAATCGAAATTAAGGGCAGTAGCAATTGCCATCGAGGAGCGGACTGGGATGGATTTTGACCGGTTCACCCAATCCATGCTGCTCGCTCAGGGTGGATTTGCCGCCTTCTTACAGGCCAATCCTGATGACCGATCCGAAATCCTGGAGCAAATTACAGGTTCACAGGTCTATAGCAAAATATCAAAACTCGCTTTTGATCGGAAAAAAGATGAGAAAAACAAACTTGAGCTATTAAACAGTGAGACTGCCGGAATATTAATTCTGGATCAGGAACAGGAGAGTCGGATTAACCTCGATTTGGACGAGCGGAAAAATAATTCCAGGGAACTTGAAAGACAGAAAGTCGCAATTGAAGCATCAGTGCTTTGGTTAATTGGGATAGAGAAACTACAGGATGAATTGGCGGCAATAAGTTCTGAAGCCAGTGTTCATGCAGCTAACTTGCTGAATTTTGAGACTGACCGGTTAATCTTGCAAAAGTCTCTTAAGGCGGCCGAGCTGGAAGGAGCTTATGCATCTCTTTCCTCAACCAGAAATCTGCAAAAGGATGAACTTGGAATTTTAAATGCCGGACGCCTGGATCTGCCAGAAAAGGAACGGAATATGATCCTTGCAGCGCAAAATCACTCCGAGGCAAACAATGCACTGGCTGGGGTAAAACAGGAAGCTGCCTCAGAACAAGCCCTGATAAAAACAATCCGTGAGACTGATATCCGGATTACCGAAAAGAGGCAGACACTGACCAGAGCAAAGTCCGGTCATAAAGAAATTCTGTTTTCTAAAATCAGGAAAATAGAGGAAAAGAAATTGTTGCAAATCAGGATATCCGCGGCAAAGATGAGCCTTGCGCAGATTGAAAACTATTTTACCACAAACAAAAACGATGGTGACCTGATCATGGAATTGACAGGCATAAAGGTTCAATTGAAAGCTCTGAAGGATCTAAAAGAAAAATACCTGAAATCTGCAATTCAATTTGCAGAAATTGAGAAGCTGCTGAAGTCTTCAGATCAGTTGTATAATGATCAGGACAAGGTGTGTCTGGATCTGAAGAAGGATCTTACTGCAGAAAGTGAGAAGATTCAAAAGGTTCAGCTCACTATCGGCCAGCTTTTAAACGGACGGATGCTTCGGGAGTACCGCGTTGATCTCGATCATCTCAACAAGGAGTTAATCTATCAGATGAAAATTGCAGATCTGGAGTCTGAACGGAGTCTGTTGGCAGACAATCAACCTTGTCCTTTGTGCGGCTCCTTGCATCATCCTTTTGCAGACGGAAATATTCCGGTGCCGACCGAAACAGAACATAAAATCAGTCGGCTCAAAGAATTTATCGAAAAGGTTGAAAGGCTCGAAGAGGAGCAGTCAGCTCTCAATGTCACTTTGAAGGATGCCGGTTTCAGACTTGGCGCTGCAGAACTGGATCTGCTGGACAGAAGAAAAGATAAAGAGATGCGAGAACAGGCAGTAATCGCCCGAACTACGGATAAAAAAGCAGCCTTTGAAAATACCGCTAATTTATTGAATACACTTAATGGTTTGCTTCAGAAGTTTAGGGTTAAAGTTATTCAGGACTCAGATCCGGAAATGATGTCAACGGCACTCGATAAAAGGCTAAACGACTGGCAGGAACAACAGCAAAAGAGGATAACTCTCGCCGGCAAGATGGATGTTATGGCTGGCGGAATTGACAACCTGAATAGTCTGATTAAATCCGACAGTGAATCCCTTAAGATAAGAATTACCGAAATCATGGCTTTCAGGCATGAACTTGAAGGATTGGAGACAGAACGGACAAAACTTTACGGGGCAAAAAGTCCGGATGTTGAAGAGAAACGACTGGCTAATCTGATTTCTGCTGCCGAAAAGCTGGAAAGAGATGCTGACAGTCTGAAAAACCGGCTGGGACAGGAGATAAGCGGATTGAAAAACCGGATAGAAGAATTAATTAAAAGCACTTCTAATCGGCAGACTGAACTGGACAAAGCTGAGGAAGAGTTTCGTAAGTCACTTGAAATTAGTGAATTTAACGACGAGGAGACCTTTGACCGTTGCAGGCTTTCCAGGGAGAAACGCAATGAGCTAACCTTTAGGGCGAAAATACTTGATGACCGTCAGGCAGATATTGCCACTCGAAGAAGAGACCGCGAAGATCGTTTGAGACTTGAATCTGCAAAGAATCAGACCGAAGAGCCAAAGGATGATCTTATTAAAAGACAGGAGTCTCTGGCTGAATCGCTCGCTTCTGTTATGAAGGAAACAGGTGCCATGATGCAGCAATTAACAGATAATGTGAAGGCCAGGGAGCGGTTTGCACAGATAACCTCTCGGATTGAAAACCAAAAGGTTGAATATGCCCGGTGGGAATCCCTCTCAAACCTCATCGGCTCGGCTGACGGGAAGAAATACCGCAATTTCGCTCAGGGGCTTACCTTTGAGATTATGGTGGCTCATGCCAACTTACAATTGATGAAACTCACTGACCGCTACCTGCTGATCCGCGATAAAGACCAGCCGCTTGACTTAAATGTGGTGGATAATTACCAGTCGGGTGAAATCCGTTCAACCAAGAATTTATCCGGGGGAGAGTCTTTTATCGTAAGTCTGGCCCTCGCGCTTGGACTGTCTAAAATGGCAAGCCGGAGAGTGCGGGTGGATTCCCTTTTCCTGGACGAGGGATTTGGTACCCTGGATGAAGATACCCTCGAGACAGCGCTTGCAACACTAGCAAGCCTGCGGCAGGATGGTAAACTGATCGGCGTTATTTCTCACGTCGCGGCATTAAAGGAACGCATCACTACCAAAATACTGGTGGAAAAGATATCCGGAGGGAAAAGTATCCTTTACGGTCCGGGTTGCAGCCGAATTAATTAAGTTGTATTCTATACTGCAATATTAATTTGGTTTTATCGGGATGGTGATCATTCCTGATGCGGCTATTCAGGGCCGTGCAAAAAAGCGTGATTTAATGCGATTACACGAAACAGTCATTATCTTTTCGGGGTTGTTTGTTATCGCTTTATAAATCAACTGTTTAATATAAATAATATTGCTTTTTACTGATTTTTCATTGCAAATCACAAATATTCAAAAATAATAATAGAAAAACTATCACGAATGACTCCTGAATAAAGTTCTTTGGATTTCCCGGAATTGAATTTAATCAATTATTTTTGTGTGGCCGCTCCTTGATTATACTACAAACTGGCAAATGCTTAGTTGAGGTCATACTTAGTTGTTTTGGAACAGTAAAAGGTCAATATACTTCCGGAAATCAAATTTAATTAACACATATCAATTAGCCATGAATAAGATATTGCTCATCAGTGTACTTTTGGTATCTTCTGCTTTCTCCGTTTGTGCCCTCTCAAAAACTAAAATTGAACTGAAAGATAATTGGTACTACCTTAACGGACAGAGGTTTTTTATCAAGGCAATCGGCTATGAAATTGGTGCCCGTCCGGGACAAAATCCCTATGAAGGAGTAAGATCTGATGATCTGGATCTATTTAAATACGACCTTAAAATGATCAGGGAAGGTGGGTATAATACTATAAGAACCTGGAGTCAATATTCTGAAGCACAATTAAAGCTTGTTCAGGAATCGGGCCTCAAACTGATTATGGGAATTGATGTGAGTCCTGACAAAGATTATGGTGAACCTGTTTTTGTAAAAGAATGTGTTGAGAAGGTGAAAAAAGTTGCGTCTTATGCAAGGAATTATGATTGTATAATTACCTATCTTGTTATTAATGAGCCACAGACTGATCACATATATCATGTTACAGGGAAGGCATTTGTGGGTCTGATGAAAACCTTGATTGATCTTATTCACACGGAACACCCGGGAATTCCGGTAACACTTTCTGCAAATGCCATGATCAGTGATTATATGGATGAAAGTTATTTTGATGTGTATGCCTACAATTGTTACGACCATTCAGAAGCCCAGACGGCTACATTGGGGTTTAAGGATTATATCAAAGGTTTGAACGAACTGAACGGACTCAATAAACCTTTTATAACCACCGAATTTGGTTATTCAGTTTCACATAAAGGCTTTGGCAGGTATGGGGGCAATACCCTCAAACAACAAAGTGAAGGAGTTATTGCCAATTATCGCGACCTTATTGATGCCGGAGCAGTGGGTATGTGCCCGTTTTATTATGCTGATGGCTGGTGGAAAGGCGGCGATAAAAATAATCACGGTTTGGATCAGCCTGAAGAATGGTTTGGATTCTGGGGTTACAGCGACCTGAACGATAAATACGGTTCGCCCCGGCCTGTATGGTTTGCCATGCGCGATTATATGAAAGTACTGATAATCAGCCCTAAAAATAACACCATCTATACTGGCACCTCAATACCACTTGAACTTTATAATGCCAAGGATGTAAAAAAAGTGGCGGTAAAACTGCTTGATAAGGTAATCTATACAAAAAACATAAACACAGAAGGCTATTTTGCGGATCAACTGGCCATTGATCCGGTTGGAGTACAGGATATGGAGCTTGCTTTTGAATTTTACGATAAAGACAATAAGATTATTAAAAGCGAATCCATTTTGATCCTCGCTTCAAAGACGTCTTTCGAACTTCCAAAGCTGACCATCGAGGTAACTCCCGGAAAAGATTTAAATGAAAGTAAAATAGCGAGTGTGAAAACCCAAATAGAAACACTTGAAAATTTTAAATTACTCAACGATTTAAAAATTAGTTTCAATACACATCTCGGGTGGGAAGTAGGGGCACAGGCAACTGTTTCCGTTAAGGATCAGCTGGATAAAAAGATAATTATTTCTGAAAATTTCTTCCCTATCCCTGATAATTGCTGGGTTGTAAACGCATCTGCCGGAATATCGGTTCAATATGGTAAGTTCATCTTTAAAATCCATGACCAGAAAATAATTTTCAGGGGCAACTGGGCTAAGGAAGCAGGCCGTAAATTTTAAACTGATAGAACCCGAATTTAGCAAGCTCACAAAGGTTGCAACGTTGGCGGAACAAAATGGACGTATAAACGATTTGGATCAATCTTTTAGGGAAGTGATAATGAATTTCTGGCAGTATTTTTTTATTTACTAAAATATGGTAAATATCCATACCAAACAAATGTCAGTTATGCTTGGTTAAGTATTCCAAATGGCAGCGTAGTGTCAAAAGATTCCCGACAAATCCATGACACGTAGTAATGCATTAAGAATGTAGAGCTTGAATTAGGAGTTTTATTCTTCACATAAGTCAATCTGTTGTCTGTGCCGCTTTATCAAACTTGAACAGGTAGGTACAATGTCAAAACAGAAACCGCAACGACACCTGACCCTAAAACTGTTTCACCGACAAGCATCGCATTAATATTGTATGAATCGTGCATCCATCCGTCAAATGTTGTCATATAAACTGAGGCAACATTGCTGATAGAAGTAAGTAATGCATATTTGGTCGAAACCAAACCTTTTCCGATGGCATGCAGAACTACGGCAGAAAAGGAAGCATTTGCAAAACCCATCATAAAAGCATAGAACAATACTCCAATCACGTAATTTGATGAGGTTAAGTCAAAAATGCTCATGAATAAAGTTACCGAAGCCATTAGTGTTCCGGAACAAAAAAATGCCCACCACTTTCCCATTTTGTCTGCAATCCACCCGCCAAATACACAACCAACTGTACAAACAACACCACTTAATAATCCGGTTACCAAGGCAACCGTGTCAGGTGTTGCATGCCAATCAGTTGCAATGGAAGACCAAATGTTTGCTGCAGCTCCGACGCCTACAGGTGCTACGATCATCGCAGTTGTAAAAAGAGCGATAGGGGAGCGGAATAAAACTTTAATATCATGCACCACGATTTTAAATCCTTCTTTCAGATTTCCTGCTTTTTCGGCATAAACCTGCGGAACTGCATATAATGCTAAAATACAACATAGCATTGCTGCAGATAAAGTGAATACTGCAACCTGGTAGGGGAAATGGTTTGAAAGCCATAGTCCAGCACCACCTCCTAATCCTGCACCCCCAAGATTGCCAGCCTGGTACCATCCTCCAGCCCTTCCTATTTTTTCTCGTGCGACTGTTATTGCGGCAAATCCACCTACCGGATTTACTACAAATGTGGCTGCGAACTGTGACAGAAACACAACGGCAGCCAATAATCCGGATGAATTAATGTTAAGCGGAATAAAGCAAAACAGCATCAACGTTGAGGCGCATAATGTGATTCCGATTAAATACCATTTATGAAGGCTTAGTGTCAGATCTGTTATTGGGGCCCATAAAAACCGAATGATATTTCTGTATTCTGGAAGGTCTTGTCAAGGAATTGTTAACTAAAGATATTCAAATGATGGGAATTGGAAATCATATAAGAGCGCGGAGATGAATATTCAAATCGACCGTATTCATTTGAAAATCAGTATTCCACCAAAACTGTCGATTTCACAACTCTGGGGAAAATTTAAAGTTAAAAACCGCAATCAAATTTTTGCAGATACAATACGTCTTGAAGAAGTAAAATAAAGAAGTATGTCATTTACCAATAAAAACAAGAACGCATGGAAAGACAAGAAAATCGCGACTTTGGCCCCAAATAGTTGCATTTCAAGTCCCCCATCTAAGTTGGTGGATTCTTCGATCTTAAGTTCATTTTATATAAATATATCTTCATATTGTATATTGAAAATTATGGGGGAAACGACTACTTTTGACAATCCAATGCTAATCTTGAAAAAAAAACTGAACCAATTTTTATCTTTTGTTTCTGTTCATAGATACATTTAGTTAATCGCTAATTTATGTTGAACTTACACGATATGAAATATGTATTAATTCAACATAATGCAAATTATTAATTTAAAAAATCATTATGCGTTCTAATCATATGATCAGAATATTTACTTTTTTGTCTGCAATTCTTCTGTTTTTGAATAATTTATACGCCACTGACAGAATGCAATTTAGCAATATCGGATTTAAAGAAGGGCTTAATAATATGAATATTTCAGCCATCTCTCAGGATAAATCGGGTTATATATGGGTGGCAACCATGGGAGGATTAAGTCGTTACAATGGATACGAGTTTAAACACTATTATTTTGATTCCAACAATCCTGCTTCTCTTTGTTCTAATCATGTTTCATCACTGTTTTGTTCCAATGATGGGCTTATGTTTATCGGAACAGAAACCGGAGTTAACTGCTACGACAGCAGGGCAGACAAGCTGATCTCCTTTTTCCCCAATTTTAAAAATGTGGTTACATCCTTTGCAGAGCACAACGGTTTTATTTATATGGGGACCAATATTGGTCTTTATCGGTTCAGGCCTGGAAAAGGTGAATTGGAAGAGTTAGGCAGTAATCTGACTGAAAAACCATCTTTGAGTAGTTTATTATTTGACAAAAACGGTAATCTATGGTGTGGGTTGGGAAATGGCAAAGGGTTAGCAATTTATGATTTAAAATCTGACAGGTTTGACTTTTACCGCAACCATTTTGGTGCTGCGATAATAAATGATATGAATACAGTAAGGACATTATTTCAGGCAACGGAAAATTTAATTTTACTAGGGACCAAAGGGGGTATAAGCTGCTTTGATCTTAATGCGAGACAATATGTTGGTTCCGGTAATTACACAAAATTATTATCAGGTTTGTCCGGTTTTGATATCCGGTTTTTAATGGAAAAAGAGCCTGCGATCTATTGGATCGGTACCTTGCAGTCGGGATTGTTTATTTATGATAAGTCAAAAAATACCATTGTTCGTCATTTTCAAGGTGATGGAACCGATGAAATACATTCGAACAACTATATGTCGTGTTTCACCGACAACTCCGGGAATGTCTGGATAGGTACATTCGATGCTGGTTTAGATGTTAGTTTTAAACAGGCAAAGAATTTCAACCCGGATGTTTCTCTGAATATATTAACTAAAGGTAAATTTATTACTTCAATATCTAAAGACCATAATAATAACTTTCTACTTGCTACACGTGAAAATGGTTTTTTGGTCTACAATACTGAAAATAAGAAATCGACAGTATTTGATAAGACCAACAGTAAATTAGGAAATCCAAATATTCGGACAGTATTTGTTGACAGTGAAAATAAATACTGGATTGGGATTTACTTCGGGTTGCAAATTTTTGACCCGGGAAAAAAGACGTTTAAAACCCTTTCTATTCCGGAACCCAATAGCGGTCCATTTTCCATATTACAAATGAGAGACAGGGTATTCGTAGGTACTGAGGGGCAAGGTTTACTGCTATTTGATCTGAAAGGTAATTTATTGGATCAATTCGTGATGCAGGGACCTACAATACCCAAAATAATCCAACTAAACGATAATGAGATACTTTTTACAAGTTATGGCAATGGATTATTCGCGTTAAATTTTAATGATCATGCCATCAGACGGATTGAAGTTGCAGATATGAAAAAATATCCGGGGTTCTTAAATGTTGTAACAGTTTATAAAGACAGAGAAGGTATTGTATGGGCCGGAACTTATAATTATGGATTATTCCGACTCGATCTGAAAAATTCGGAGTTACGCAATTTTAATGTCAGAGAAGGACTTCCCAGTACTGATGCAATTGGCATTTTGGAAGATGACAGCAATCATTTATGGGTAAGTACCTCTTTTGGTTTGGCACGATTTGATAAGGATCATTATAACATTAAAACCTATTTTGTTAATGAAGGGATTAACAATTATCAGTTCCATGAAAATGCCGCTTATAAGGATGAGAATGGTGTTATTTGCTTTGGTGGTAATCTGGGTATGACTTTTTTTAATCCCAGGGAGATACTTCAGGAAAACAGCAATGTTCCAAGAGTTGTCCTTGATAATTTATTTGTTCAAAATCAATTGGTTACACCTTCAATGGGTACGGAGATGTTAACCGAAAGTCTTCCGTTCACAAAAAAAATTGTGTTAAATCATAAAGAACAGCACTTTAGCATTGACTTTGTTTCGTTTGATTATTTATCTCCAGAAAAGATGAAGTATTCTTACATTCTGGAAGGATATGATAAAGAGTGGTTAAGTTCAGGGACCCAGCGACGGGTTTCTTATTCAAATTTGCCAAGAGGTGATTATGTTTTAAAAGTAAAATCTGTTAATGGTGATGGCACACCCTCCGAAAATGTTGCAGCCCTAAAAATCCGAATTAAACCAGCGCCATGGTTCTCCTATTTGGCATGGGCCCTCTATTTTGCAGTACTGGGAGGAATTGCATGGTTATTCTTCAGATTGAGGATAAAAGCATATGTATATAAAAAAGATCTCGAAATTGAACATTTGGAACATCTGCGGGAACATGAGATTAATAGTATGAAGCAAAAATTCTTCACTAATATTTCTCATGAACTTCGCACCCCCCTTACCTTGATTTATGGATTAGTCTCTCAGTTTTCAAAGCAGGAGAATCTTACTCCTCAGATTAAGGAATATGCCCACAGCCTTGATCTTAATGTCAACCGGCTTTTGAAATTGATCAATCAATTACTTACTTACAAAAAAATAGAGAGTGAATCACTCACCTTATGGCTTGAAGAGGGCAATCTTAATGATGAGATTCTCAAAATTGTCGATCTTTTTACCCTCTATGCAAAAGAGAAAGAAATCAGGATCGATTTTATCGAAGACAATAATTATACATTCTGGTTCGATCATGATACACTGGAAAAGATATTGAGTAACCTCCTTTCCAATGCAATCAAGCATTCTGAGAAGGGTGGAAGAATTGAGGTAATTATAAAGAAGATTTCGGCAGTTGAGGCCGCCCCGATCTATAAATCTGATTTCACCAGCCGAAAAAGCGAATTTATTGAAGTTTGTGTGAAAGATAATGCTTCCGGTATTGATGAGAAAGATTGGGACACCATTTTTGACAGGTATAAACAAGTGGAATCAGATGGCAGGCAACGCCCCGATTATTCGGGAACAGGTATAGGCCTTAACTTTACCAAATCGCTGGTTGAAATTCATAAAGGGGAGATTCGGATGAAAAGTGAGGCAGGAGTAGGTTCAACTTTTGCATTTATTCTGCCATTGGATAGTTCTGTTTTTCAACTTGCAGATTTTGCCGATACCAAAGCATCAGATAATCCCCTAATAGCATCACATCAAATTGCTGAAGATATTGAATATAAGGATGCCTTTCATCCAGATATCCATGTTGATTTTGGACAAACTGTTTTGATTGTGGAGGATGATCCTCAGTTGAATACATTCCTCGTGAATAGTCTGAAGAATCACTACAAAACGATTGCTGCCCATGAAGGTGAAACAGGTTTGAAAATGGTGAAGCAGCATCTTCCGGATATTGTTGTTTCGGATATTATGATGCCCAAAATGGATGGGCATGAATTGACAAGGAAAATCAAGGGAAATAGTGAACTTTGCCATATACCGATGATCCTTTTAACGGCAAAAACCGAAACTTCAAGTCAGATTGATGGTATGCAATCAGGTGCTGATCTTTATATCACCAAACCTTTCAATATCGATTTTCTTCTGGCAGCTATTGACAGTCAATTAAAAAACCGAAAGCGGATTCACGATATTTTTCTAAACGGACAAATGCCTAAATTGGACCGGTCATTAATAAACCAGTTGGATATTCATTTTCTTTCGAAACTGAATGCTTTTTTAGAAAAGGAAGTCGCTAATCCTGAATTGGATATCCTGTTATTAGCAAAAAATATGAATATGAGCCGATCGGCTTTTTATCGCAAGTTTATGGGTCTTACCAAATTGTCCCCAATTACCTACCTCAAAAAACACAGAATCAATAAATCGATCGTATTAATGTCCCAGGAGAAATATACTCATATAGAGATCAGCGAAATGACTGGTTTTGGATCTCCATCTTATTTCAGCAGGGCCTTTAAACAGGAAAAAGGGATGAGTCCGCGTGAATATATCAATCAGCTAAAAGAGGAAGCGATTGCCGAACCTTGATGGTTTAGAACAGAATTTATGTTGGAAAGGATTTAATATCTTTTTTATTAACCGACCTATCTATTAGGAGAAATGAGGCCGGAAGTGACTAAACATACTCCTATGACACCCCGCCAGTGTTTGAAAATGGATAAAACAATGAAAGGTCTTGATTGGAACAGGAATTGAAGAAATATCTTTCCATTGCGGATAATGCCTGGATTAAATGAATCTTCTTTAGCGGTGAACCGAACCGCCTTTAATTACTTTTCAAAGGGAAAATCAATATTTTCGAATTTTAAATAGCCCAATATATTTGTTGGTCTGGATGCTATTTATCCACCTATCTACATCATAAATCATTTCTTCTGTTTAGCAAAAATTTCAAATGAAGTTACTCCGGGGGGCTACTCTAAAACCTGATTTTTGAAGGTTTAATTTAGTAATTGCATTTCCTGTTGCACTATCCCGCATGTATTGTTAATTGTAAAGGTAAGTTCCACACGTATTTTAGCCCTGGTTTTTTGTGATTGTCTGTAAGTAAAAGTTAATTAAGTAGATACGCATTTGTTAAATTCACATTAAATCTATTATAACAACCTTTTTACCTCAAATTAGGGACGAATAGGCAAGTTTTTGGTCAGAAAATACAAGTAATAGCCGCTTATAAGAGGAATCTTTGATGTGTTAATTTTATATAAAAAGTATGAATTAAATAATTTACTTTCTAAAATCAAATCAATGAAAAAGAACAGTCTATTCCTTTGTACAATTATCGTGGCGGTAGCTAGCTTATTTTTCGGTTGCAAAAAAGATAAGGTAGCGGTGTCAATCAGCCTAACGACCCAACCAGCCTCAGCCAGAGTTTATGCAGGAGATCCATTTACCATTGCCGGAACTGCCTCCACAACTGGGAAATTCAGGATGATTGAGATGGTCGCTAACCCACTTGACGGTTCGGCACCAGTTGCATTGCCTGATGGAGCAGTCACCAGTTGTGCCAATACCGGAGGCACTATTAATTTCTCCCAGGTTATCACAAGCGTAACAAAATCATCCGTTGTTAAGGTGTTCGTGATTGATCAAAAAGGGGAAATGGCAAGCACCGATTTTGCGGTTACTATTATGGAACAAAACACTACTGCGGCAATAACTGCAATCAGTTTTTATTCCGCAACAACTGGCGGGAATATTGCCGATGTTGGCCTGACCGTTACTGACCGTGGTGTGGTTTACGGTGTAGATCCGCATCCAACAATTGCTCTTTCTACAAAAACAAATGACGGAACAGGGATTGGCCCATTTGTAAGTTCGCTAACCAATCTGCTTTTTGGACAAGACTATTATGTTAGATCATATAGTGTTACTTCCAATGGAGTTTTATATGGAAATGAATTATTTTTTACTACACTAACGCCCGATATTCCTACTCCTGTTGTTCCTAACGGTACATTTGAATTGCCGGTAATTTCTGGTTTTGTAATGAATCCGCAACCAAATGTATGGTCATTTAGCGGTGGAGGCGGTGAGCAAAGAAATGGTAGTCCATTCGGTGCCGCTACTGCTCCTGAAGGCGTTCAGACAGGATTATTACAAGGGGACTCTCAAATGTCTCAAACATTCACTTTTACAGCACAACATCTGGCACTTAGTTTTATGGCGGCTCAACGCGGCACACAAGCACAAACACTAGATATCCTATTCGATGATGTATTGGTTAGTACTATTCAACCTACCTCATCTACCTGGACTAAATATGCTACGAAAACTTTCACAGCTTCAGCTGGCGATCACAAAATCACCATTAAAGGGACAAATACAAATGGTGGTGATAACAGCGCATTTATTGATGATCTAAAACTTATTCTTAGAAACTAGCGAAAAACAAATCTCATTCTTTGATATGTTAAATTAATCCAATAAACATGAACTATTGTAAAACCACAAATTTTAAACTAATTCGCGTATGAACCGAACTAAAGGGAAGCTTTGGCAAAAAATGCTATTATTTGGCTTATTGCTGATGTTAAGTCAACAGCTATTTTCTCAGATAAAAGGTAAAGTGTCCGATGCTAACGGGGCGCCAATCCCCGGTGTAACAATTGTTGAGAAAGGGACCAGTAATGGTGTGCTTTCAGATTCAGAAGGAATGTATCAAATCAAGATTCAGAAGGAGCAAGGAGCTGTTCTTGTTTATTCGTTTGTTGGTTTATTGTCTCAGGAATTTCCGGTAGCCGGAAAGAGTGTTATTAATGTTAAGTTGCTAGAGTCTGTAGTTGATCTGGAACAAGTCGTCGTAGTAGCTTATGGAACGCAGAAGAAAGTATCCGTTACCGGTGCGGTGGCTTCCATTCCAATGGCCCAATTAATACAGAGTAATGCGGGAAGTTTGGCAATTGCGCTGGAAGGCAGATTGCCTGGTTTGACCGCAATTCAGTCAGCGGGCGGTCAGCCTGGCCGTGATGATGCAACAATGTATTTGCGTGGTGCCGCAACAACAAATGGTACAGCTCCGTTAGTTCTGATAGACGGAGTTCCCAGGGATAATATACGTACAATAGATGCCAATGAAGTAGAATCTGTGACCGTATTAAAAGATGCTTCTGCAACTGCTGTATTTGGGGTACGTGGTGCCAACGGTGTTATCCTTATTACTACCAGACGTGGAGTTGAAGGAAAAGCAGTGTTAACGATTAATTCTTTGCAGAGTTTCACCTCATTGACTCGCGAACCTGAACGTCTTCATTCAGTAGACTATATGAAACTGCGGAATGAAGCATCTGCAAATGACAATATTTCCCCGCTTCCCTTTTCTCAGTCGGTAATGGATAAATATGCCAATCCGCTTGCAGGTCTTAATAAGAGCGATCCGGATTATGCAAATAAAGCCAATGTTTTAAATTACATGTACCCTGATCATGATTATTATCGGGAAACATTCTCCAAATATGCTCCATCTACCCGTGTTAACATCAATGCAAGTGGTGGTACCGACAAACTCACTTATTTTATAAATGCTGCTTATTTTCATCAGGGTGGAAACTTAAAGACTGAATCAAAATCGGTGTTGGGATATGATCCTTCCTCATGGATGGACCGCTATAACTTCAGGGCCAATTTGGATTATAAAGTTTCCAGGTCAGTAAAAGCATTTTTAAACATTGGCAGCTACATCGAACAAGTGAACATGCCATCGGCAACACTTTATGGTGGCGATACCGGATGGATGATGTCCGATTTAATCTATCAGGCGCAAACGATTCTTCCAATCACACCTGGTCCTACAACATTAGCCGGTTTTGGAGTAGCTCCCGGGCAAATTGTGTATCCGACCTATCTGGACAGAACTGCGTTTGAGATCATGAACAGGTATGGTTATCGCAAGGAGGTAAGGTCTAACCTTAATTCATCCTTTGGGGTGAATTGGGATTTGGGAAATCTCGTTACAAAAGGGTTAAGTGCAAAGGGAATGATCTCCTTTGATTCGAAGTCGACTTCAGCGGAAGACGGATATAAAAACGAACGTCAATATTCTGCCAATGTTAATACCACAACTGACCAATTGACCTATGCAGTTAGCCGGGCAAATGAAACATTGCTGGCAATCGCCAAGGGAGTAGATTCACGCTATAATATCAATATGCAGGGATCGGTCAATTACATCCGAACTTTTGGCGGGAAACATAACGTTACCGGAATGATTTTAGGACAACGTGACTATTGGGAAACCACTGTCGGAGAGATCCCTCATAATGTGATCGGTCTATCAAGCCGTTTCACCTATAATTATGACAACCGTTATCTCGGTGAAGTAAATATGGGATACAATGGTTCAGAGCAGTTTGCTCCCAAAAACAGGTACGGATTTTTCCCTGCTGTATCCCTGGGTTGGGTTGCAAGCAACGAAGATTTCCTTAAAGAGAATAAAATAGTGACTAATCTTAAACTTAGGGCTTCTTATGGTAAGGTAGGAAACGATCAAATGGGATCGTCACGTTTCCTTTATCAAAGCGATATTCAAGTGGGAAGCGGTCCGCTCACTAGTTTAGGTTTGGGCCAGGGTATTAACCAGGGGCTTTTGGGAAATACCAGCGTCTCCTGGGAAATCGCAAAAAAGCAAAATTATGGCATTGATATACAGTTGATTAAAGATTTCACCTTCACTTTCGACTATTTCTTCGAAAACCGGAGCAGTATCCTGATCTCGCGTGGCACTGTGCCTACCTTCCAGGGAGTTCCTCTTGGTAATCTTCCAAAAGTAAATATGGGGATGGTTGACAACCATGGGTTTGAAGCTGAAATTAACTATAATAAGAAATTTACTAAAGATTTTTCACTGATGGTTATGGGCAATTATGGGTTTAACCGTAATAAGGTGAAGTTTCTTGATGAACAGATCCGCGATGCTTCCTATATGATGAGGTATGGATCAACCGGTTACAGACTTGGACAGGCAACTGGTTATGCGATTGACTACAGGAATGGCAACGGCTATTTTAATTCGGCTGAAGAATTGGCAACTTATCTGACTAAGACAAAATATGCATCTGGTTCACCTCGTGTAGGAGATTTTAAGTACCTTGACCAGAATGGTGATGGCGTTATAGACGATAAAGATGTTGTACCAATCGGTTATTCCAATATCCCGGAAATAAACTTTGGTCTCACTGTCAGCCTGCATTACAAAGCTTTTGAATTAACCCCTTTTTTCCAGGGTGTTTCTCATTACTCAAGTAATTATGCGAACCAGGGTGTTTACGAAAATACCAAATTGGGTACTTACTTCGGATATACCAGAACGGCCTGGACAGCAGCACGGTATGCTGCAGGAGAAAAAATTACCTATCCTGCTCTGAGTACAGTAAGTAATTCAAATCACAGGGCCAACAGCTTCTTCATAATGGATCGCTCATTTGTCAGATTGAAGAATCTTGAGCTGGCTTATACGCTTCCTGAAAGAGCTCTTAGGATGTTGGGCATTCACAAGATGCGACTTTTTATAAGTGGAGATAACTTATTTACATGGTCTAATCTGAGAATGGCTCATCTTGATCCGGAAACTTCGGGATCACTTACCTACCAGCAGACAAAGATGAAAAACATTGGAGTGAACATTACTTTCTAATCTTCAAATTATAGAAAATATGAAAATTAAATATATCGTTTTAACACTTACATTATTGATAATAACCTTAGGTTCATGCAAAAAGGCGTTGGATATGGCGCCTGACGGTAAATTGACGATGGACCAGGTTTTTGCCGATAACGATAAGGTGGGGGCATTTCTTAATAGTTGTTATTCGAATATGCCTGCGAAAGGGACAAGGTATTATTTTTGGATGAGAGGTCCAGTTGATGCCAGTGATGATGCCTGGGATACTGATGCTGAGGCTGAACCATCGCTTGTGTCGGGACGTTGCTATAATGGTGATGCTTCGGCAAACAATCACCCTTTGACCAATATCAGTTCTGATATGGGAAATGGAGATTATTACGCCAGATACTGGAATTCAATCCGCAATTGTGCTATATTTATTAGTCGGATTGACAATGCTACAGTATTGAGCGAAACTGACAGAAAACGCTGGAAAGCTGAAGCATACCTGCTCAGGGCATATTATTATTCCGAACTATTAAAATGGTTTGGACCTTCACTGGCAATCGAAAAAGCACCTTTCAACTATTCTGATGACTTCTCCAAATTAACAAAGGAGAGTTATTATAATGTGGCCAAATTTATCATGTCGGATTGTGACGTGGCTTTGGCTACTGCTGAATTACCCTGGAGGATAACCACTGCAAGTGAAGCAGGACGTGTCAATAAAGCAATGGCTGAGGCTATTAAAGCGAAAATGATTCTATTTGCTGCCAGTCCGCTCTACAATGGAGGGCAAGATTATTGGCAGGAGGCTTATTCGGTTAACAAAGCCTCTCTGGCAAATCTGAAGGCAAATGGTTTTGAGCTTTATAATAACGTGAATTTTCCACAGACTTTTCTTTCAGATGTGGCTTTTATCGGAACTGAAAAGAATACCCAGGCTGCACTCTATAATGAATATTTTTGCAATAACATGGCGTATTCATCCACTCCTGTAGATAAGGAAACGATTTATCAGAGCCGTGATGGCCAGGGAAATATATGGGATATCGATGGGATTGGTGCACAGGATGGTTACAAATCAGGGACTTGTCCATCGCAAGAGTTGGTTGATTCCTATGAAACGACGGATGGACAGCCAATTCTCGATTTGGCGACACCTTACCTGGACGATCAACACCTGCAACCTAATTACAATGCCGCAAATACATTATATTCTGCTACTAACCCTTATGCAAACAGAGATCCCCGTTTCTATGCTTCCATATATTATAATGGTTCAAAAAGAAAATGTTCCTGGAGTTTCCCGGAGGTTCCGCAATCTTTCGAGAATTACCCGGCAGCAGCAGGCAACAGGACCAGAATTATTTCTACTTATATTGATGAGCCGCAAACAGGTATCCATGCAACCACCAGAAAGGCAACTCGTACCGGCTATTTTGAAAGGAAATTTTTGCATCCTAATGCTGGAAATGATAATCCAGTCGGTGGAGCCAATACCAAACTTTTCCGTTTGGGTGAGGTGATTCTCAATTTTGCAGAAGCTGCAGCTGAGGCTGGAGTATTGGATGAAGCTACAAAAGCTGTAAATGAGATTAGAACAAGGGCGGGGATGCCCAATTTACCGTCATCATTATCAAAAGACGATTTAATCTTACGGATCAAGAATGAACGCAGAGTCGAACTTGCGTTGGAAGAAAATCGCTATTTTGATATTCGCCGCTGGTCACTGCCTACAGGGGATCTTTCCAAGACAGACCGTTGGGTTACAGCAATGGCAATTACGAGAAATTCTGATGGTACTTATTCCTATGCCCGTCGTACAGTTCGTGCCAATGAGCGTTTGAATTACACCAATAAGTGGCTCTGGTTACCTATTCCGCTGAATGAGGCAAATGCCTTAAAAGCCAGTACAGGGGTAGATTGGCAAAATACGGGTTGGTAGCAATTATAGTTATTTAAAGGCCTTAAAATGATAAATCATATGATACATAAATTAACGATAAAAAGAACATTGCTGCTGGCGTTTATGCTCATGTTCTCCCTCGGGACAACAGTTAGCGCTCAGAAACTGGCAGCTTCTTTCAATGGGATTGTTACTGATGAGTTCGGAAAACCACTAGCCGGAGTAATGATTAATGATGAAAGTGGAAAAACCGGAACAACTACCAATTTAAAGGGTGAATACTCCATCATTAATTCTGATATCACGAAGCTGGTTTTCTCCGACTTTGGTTATATCACAAAAAAGGTTGCCGCAGGGGAAAAGGAACGGATGGATGTTCAGCTGATTTGGGATGCTCATAAAAAGGGTGAAGTCATTCAGCTCGGTTATACCTCCCAACTTAGGAACGATATTTCGGGATCTGTCGCAACAGTAAGTGGTTTGGAGCTTGAAAAATCGCCCGTTGCAAACCTGACCATGGCTTTTGCCGGTCGTCTTGCAGGATTAACCACCCAGGAGACCTCTTCTGAATTATCCAGGGCAAATACCAATTTGTATATACGTGGTCTTTCAGGGGCAAGGGGTAATGGACCACTTGTGATGATCGATGGAATTATTGTTTCTTATAATAGCAACCAGACCCTTGACTATATCAGTTCCAATGAAATTGAATCTGTTACAATTCTTAAAGATGCCTCCACAGAGGCCCTATACGGAATTCAGGGGGCAAATGGCTTGATGGTTATTACGACCAAACGGGGTAAAAAAGGCGAAGCTCAGATTACAGCTAGTCTGGATCAATCAATGCAACAGGTAACTACTCAGCCAACATTTTATAATTCTGGTGATTATGCCGAAATGAGAAATCAGGCGGCATACAATGATGGACATGGCCAGAACTATCTGTTCAGTGCTGATCAAATAGCAAAATACCGCGCCGGCAATGATGCTATGTATCCCAATAATAACTGGTACGACAAATACATGAAGAGTTTTGCCACAATGCAACGGGTTGGTATTAATGTAACCGGAGGAAACGACAAGGTACGTTATTATTCAAATATCAATTTTATGCATCAGGGAGGACAATTTATTACAGATCAGACCAAATATAACCCTGACGCAAACAATACCTGGATAAATTATCGTTCAAATGTTGATGTGAACCTGAATAAATACCTTAAAGCTTACATCCGGTTAAGTGGTAACATCAAAAGAGAAAGGACTGCCGGTTCAAGTAATGCGAATATTTATGCCAGCCTGTTCCAGATTCCGCCAACAATGTACGGACCTAAAACACCGGATATTCTTGATCCAAAAACCGGAGCTGTAGTTACTCCGGGTCAGGTGATCACTACAGAACGTGTGGCAAACCCTACTTATGGGATGCTTAACCGTTCAGGATATGTCAGGAGTACCGTAACCAATATTACCTCACAGTTTGGGCTTGATCTGGATATGAGCTTTCTTACCAAAGGATTGAATCTGACCGGCATATTTGCTTATCAAACCAACTCGGTGGGAAGTTTAAGTACAACTCAAAACTATGAGCGCTGGTTACGATCAAGCAATCCGGATACACTTGTATTCACTAAGAAAGGATCAGATAATAATACGCCGTTAGCCTATGGTAAATCCTCTTCATTCTACTACAATCTCACCTATAATGCAGCGCTAAACTATAAACGCAACTTCGATAAACATCAGATTGGCGGGATGGCCTATTTTTTCTACCAAAATCTCACCAAAGCAGATAATTCCATCCCAGGATTGCTTCCTTATAACAGGATAAGTTCAGGGGCAGAAGGTACTTATGGTTACGATGGTAAGTATTTGGTTAAATTTGACGTTGGTTACTCAGGCTCTGAACAGTACGCACGTAGCAGTCGGTATACTACAACACCTTCAGCTTCAGTTGCATGGGTGGCTTCAGACGAGGCTTTTATGGCTGACCTGAAATGGTTGAGTAATTTGAAAATAAGGGGTTCATACGGTAAGACAGCTAACGACCAAAGTGGACTTGCCCGTTTTGCTTATCTTGACAACATCACGGTTACAAGTGGAGGCAATATCGGATATCTGCAGTACACCGTCAATGAAAATCAGGTTGGTAATCCTAACATACAGGCTGAGGTATCTACAAAACAAAACTTAGGCTTGGACATGGGGTTTTTCAATGCGCTCTCTGTCACAGTGGACGTTTTCAAGGAACAGATGGATAATATGATTGTCAGTGCCGTATCAACCGTCCCGCTCTACCAGGGTGTTCCGTTAGCCAATTATCCTCAAAGCAATGTCGGCATTTTCAAAAATAAAGGTTATGAGATTACTGCTGATTACAACAAAATGATCAATCACAATCTCACAATCAGCGTTGGAGGTGCATTTAGCTATGCCAAAAATACCCTTATTAAGGTAAATGAACCTGTAAAGTCTGCAGATTATACCTATAGAAAAGTGCAGGAAGGTTATTCTTATGGTCAGGAGTTTGGCTATTTGGTAGATTACAGTAAAGGGAACGGCTTCTTTAATACGCAGGCAGAATTGAATTCCAATACTTTGGTGTATGGTTTTGGCACCCCGAGACTTGGAGACCTTAAATATCAGGATCTGAACAAAGATGGAAAGATTGATGAACGGGATAAAGCTCCGATTGGATATGGTGCCTTGCCTTTAGTAACCTATGCTTTAAGAGGTAGCGCAACCTATAAGTCGTTTGATTTAAGTTTAATTTTCCAGGGTGTGGGAAAATATTCTACGATTTATTCTGGACAGGGTGTTTATGAAACTGATTACGACGGTGTCTTTGGATCCTTGCACAAAAATGCATGGACCCCGGAAAGATACAGCACCGGCGCAAGGATTACTGCACCTGCACTTTCATTGGCCCAAACCGTAAATCAGCAGTCGAGTAATTATTACAATTATGACAGGTCATATTTACGTCTGAAGAATCTGCAGTTGGCCTATACACTTCCCGCTTCAATAGCAAAATCTATTTCGGTAGCGAGAGTGAGAGTTTTACTAAGCGGACAGAACCTGATTACGTGGGATAAAATGAAGTCAAAAGACTTTGGACCGGAGGGTAGCTATACTACATTTCCTGTTTACCGGGTATACAATTTAGGTGTAAATGTCTCTTTCTAATCGGTCGGGTAAATACATAAATCAGAAAAATTATTTAGTATGAAAAAATATAAAATATTTACAGTCCTATTTGCGACGTTCCTCTTGTTCTCGTGTAACGATAAGCTGGATCTGCTAACTGACGGACGGATATCTATGGATCAGGTCTTTAATGATTATAACAGGACCCGGGGTTATCTCAATTCTTGTTACGGCTTCTGTCCAGCCCCTTATATGGACAGGGCTTCCTTCAGTGACGAAGCGCAGGATGCAGATGATGTTACACCGGGTTCAAGATATATTAACTGGTATGGAGGAAGTATCACTACGTTATCTTATCCTACTTATTCAGCTGATGGGAGTCCCTGGGGAAGCCTTTATACAGGGATCCGCAAGTGTAATGTGTTTCTTGAAAGTATCAAAACAGCAACTGTTTATGCTACGGATGCTGAAAAAGGGCAATGGACAGCCCAGGCCCTTACTTTACGTGCACTCTATTATTTACAACTGATAAAACGTTATGGTGGTGTTCCAATTTTTGATAAACCTCTTGCCATTAATCATGATTTTTCAAAAGATAAGAGAGCTTCTTTTGCTGAAGTAGTTAAATTTATCCTGGCTGATTGCGACCTGGCTTTAACTTATCCCGCTACTCAGGATGGTTTTTCATGGAACATCTATGACAATCAGTTCGGATATATGTCCCGAGCTGTAGCTTATGCGATTAAATCACAGGCTGTTACCTATGCTGCTAGCCCCCTTTGGACTGACGGCACCTATACCTGGGCAATGGCAACAGCAATTAACGCGGAAGCATTATCCCAATGTATTACCAATGGGGGTTATAAACTCTTTGACGTTGTTCCGGCTTCCAATATCGCACAGAATCCCTATGCGCTTTATTTCATTACCAGTTCGAACGATCAACGGGCTGTTGATAAAGAAACTATTTATCAATGCGGCGGACAAATGGCAATCTGGCAATATGCAGGGATGCCTACTAATCCAAGCATGAGCAGAACGGGACCTTGTCCTACTCAGGACCTGGTGGATAGTTATGAAATGGCCAACGGCGAAGCTCCAATAACCGGATATTCTGATGCCAGTAAGTTAGTGCCTGTTGTAAACAGTGCTTCTGGTTATGATCCTTCTAATCCTTATGCGGGTCGCGATCCAAGGTTTTATGCCTCTGTGTATTACAATGGTGCGGTCAGATTTTTGGATCAGCCTTTGATAACTGCCGGTATGAAATTTACAGCTACAAATTCTTTTACTGCAATCAGCACGCTATGTCCAAGTTGGGGAAATGCGATTGGGAACCTTACTTTATCCCTTTATAAATTTAATGGAACCTACACCTCAAGTGTTTCAGGAACCCCCATTGCAACAAATACTTTTGTGAATTTTGCTGATGGCGCTAGTCTGGCGCTCATATTTGATGCCCAGCCGGGAGGAGATTATGTATGGGAACTCAGTCATGGAACAGAAACTGTAGGCGTTTGGAAATGGAATGAAACCAACGGAACTTCGCAAAGCTACTTAAATGGATCAGGCGTTTCAGGCAATTACCGTAGCAGTATTGCATATTTACCTGGTGTTTATACTCTGTTAGCAACTGGATCCTCTCAAACCCCGGTAGGTATTTCAGACGGTAAAATTGTTGAAACCTATGTTGGTGGCGCAGAAGAGATTTCTGATATTAGCCGCATTAATACCCGGACTGGATATTACCAACGTAAATTCAATAATTATAAATCAACTCTTAGTAATAGTGCTGATGGAGCTGTCAGATTATTCCGTTTGGCTGAACTTTATCTGAACTTTGCTGAATCTGCAAATCAGTCAGCCGGACCAGATGTTGCCATCTCATCAAGCAGTTTAACTTTAAGCGCCAGAGATGCAGTTAATGCTGTTCGCGCCAGGGCTGGTATGCCCGCTTTTCCCGCTGGTATGGCTAAAGATGCCTTTGAAACGAAATATCGGAACGAACGTCGGATTGAACTGGCATTCGAAGAGCATCGTTTCTTTGATGTCAGACGCTGGAAAATTCTGGACCAGACCGACAAATTTGTTACTGGTATGAGGATTACCAAAACCGGAGCAAACCTTACCTACAACCGCTTCAAATTTGCCGACAGAAACTGTTCATCATCAAAATGGTTAATGTATCCTATTGACCAGGCTGAAGTTGACAAGGTTGCCGGAATTACACAGAACCCCGGCTGGTTGGATTAATTGAATTTTGTAATTTAAAATGACAGATTATAAATAAAAACACTTTGAGCTTCCAGGAACCAATTTCTGGGAGCTCAATTTGACATATTAAGCTATGAAGTCGGAATAAAATTCAGAAATATTTGAATTATTTTTAGTCTATAAAACTGAAAAAAACTTAATATCTGATTTTCATGCTGACAACAGGCAGAACCCGACGTGATATATTTCGAATTTGACACGTCGGGTTTTGTATCAAAAAAATCTAACTTTCATTAAATGTGCTCATTAAGAATATTTTCCGTACTGGGTTTATTGTTTCTGCTCATCCAGTGCTGCAGTTCAAATAACGATCAGCGGGTAAATTATGATATAGCTGCATTTTACTGGCCGGCATATCATTATGAACCCCGTTTGGAAAGTATTTTCCCTGAAAAAAGGGGAGAATGGGAAATCATTTACCATGCAAAACCTAAGGAGGCCAGGCACCTGCAACCAAAAGTTCCTTTATGGGGTTATGCGGATGAAGCAGACCCTAAAGTGATGGATAAGAAAATTGATGCGGCTGTTTCTCATGGCGTGAATGTTTTCATTTTCGACTGGTACTGGTATGATGGGAAACCACTACTTGAAGATTGCATCAACAATGGCTTTTTAAAAGCCAACAATAACCGCATGAAATTTTATATCATGTGGGCTAACCATAATGCCACATCGTACTGGGATGCAAAAAATCCCAACAAAGATTCGGTTTACTTTATGGGTGGCGTCAATCGTCCAGCCTTTAACGCCATCGTGGATAGCATTATTAAAAACTATTTTTCCCAATCCTCTTATTATAAAATAGATGGTAGGCCCGTGTTCTGTATTTATGAACTAAAAACATTTATTGATGGTTTAGGCAGCCCCGAAGCGGCAAAAGAGGCACTCGATTATTTTCGGAAAAAAACGGTGGAAGCGGGATTCCCGGGTTTACATCTTCAGGGAATTTTGTGGTCTGCACTACCTTCAACCCTTACCGGAGTTCCGGCTGATCGGGTGAAAACTCAGGATAACGTTTTAAAATATTTTGGTTTCAACAGCATAACGAACTATTGCTGGGCACATCTTCAGAATCCGGACGGGGATTATGAGAAGTGGGCCGATGCATCAACCAATATGTGGAAAGATTTTAACCGCGATTTTTCCATTCCCTATTTTCCCAATGTCACCGTAGGATGGGATGCCAATCCACGGTTTTTGTTTAAAAGCGGATATATTACCAATTCAACCCCGGATAAGTTTTTAAAATATATCCATAAAGCGATGGTGTACGCCGATACTCATCCCGGACAAAAGAAACTGATTACCATCAATGCCTGGAACGAATGGTCCGAAGGGAGTTATCTGGAACCGGATACTCTCCACGGTATGAAATATCTTGAAGCTATAAAAAAAGCACTAAAGGAATAATTGATTAAATGAAGAAATTATTGTCAGCTATTGCATTTCTCGCTATTGCAGCAAATTTATTGGCACAGGTTACTCTCTCCAATTATGGGAATGGACTACCTGCGACCGACGCCCTAGGCCGGAAATTGCCTGTGAAAAGTGAAACCGGCAAGCAGCGGAATAAATTGGTAGGCATCTTTTACTGGACCTGGCACACCGATGATAATGCCACATTTTCACCAGTACTGAACATTACAGAAATATTAAAACAGTATCCCCTTGCCGCAACCGATGCCAGTCATCCGGCATGGCTGGGGCTTACGGGGGGAGTTTTTTGGTGGGATGAACCTTTATTTGGATATTACCGGACAACCGATGAATGGGTGCTGCGCAAACATGCCGAAATGCTTGCGGATGCAGGTGTGGATGTGGTATTTTTCGACTGCACCAATGGTACATTTACCTGGAAATCTTCCTATACCGTATTGTTAAAAGTATGGGAACAGGCCAGAAAAGACGGTGTGAATACCCCTCAGATTTGCTTTTTGCTCCCTTTTGGCGCAAGCACCAATTCCCTGGTCATACTTAATGAATTGTACACTGAACTCTACCAACCGCAATTATATCAGGATTTATGGTTTATGTGGAACGGCAAACCATTGATCATGGCCTATCCGGAAAGTCTGGTTAGTCAAGGCGATGGATCTGCGGCAATGAAATTTGCAGCTACTTCTCCATTTTATGCGATCAATACATCATGTCCCAGCTGGGGAAATAGTATCGGGAATATAACCCTGACGTTATATCAATGGAATACCAGCTATGCTCAAAGTATTTCTGGTATTCCCATTGCGACGAAAACCTTTCTCAACTTCGCCGATAATGATAAAAATATACTGACATTCCCTCAGCAGGGGAGTGGTGAATATATCTGGGTATTAAGTAATGGCACTGAACAGGTGGGTGTCTGGAAATGGACCGACAGCTCCGATCCTGTAACAAGTTATTATAGCGGAGTTCAGGTTTCGGGTAGTTACGAAAGTGAAATATCCTATAATCGGGAATACATTTTTACCAGACTTACTTCCGGAACTGTTCATACCCCTGTTGCAGTTACTTCCGGCATTGATCAGCTAGTGATCAACAACATGAAATCCTTCTTTACCTTTCGTCCCGGACAACCTGATTATGTTAGCGGCCCATCCCGCGACGACCAGTGGGGATGGCTGGAGAATTATCCGCAGCACGGTTACGGACCCAAATCCGGTGGGGGCTATGAACAGGCAACAGTTGGAGTGGCTCAGAATGCATCCGATGCCAGTGGCGGTCATGCCAGTGGCTTTAACACCCCGCTTACTTATGGCCGTAGCTATACCAAAGAAATTGGACAATCTTCGCGTACCGATGCCTGGTTATACGGGTATAATTTTCAGGAGCAATGGGGACGTGCCAATATTATTGACCCAGATTTAGTATTTGTTACTGGATGGAATGAGTGGATTGCCGGTCGTTGGTTCGACTGGGATGTGAAACCATTTGCCTTTGTCGATGAATATTCGGCAGAAAAAAGTCGGGATATCGAACCTGTAAAATCGTGGGGAAACAAGGGCGACGTCTATTACATGCAGTTAATAAGTAATATACGTAAATTTAAAGGAATGGCAGATGAATCAGTTGCTTCGGCTGCCCAAACCATTGATATGAATGACCTAAATTCCTGGGGTAATGTTGAACCTGTTTACAAATCCTATATGGGAAACACCATGCACCGCGATAGTCCTGGACAAGGGACAACGCTGACTTACACGAATACCACGGGACGAAATGATCTGATTTTAGCCAAAGTGGCCCACGATAACGATTACCTCTGGTTCTATGTCGAGACTGCCGATCCGTTAACCTCAAGCTCAGACCCAAAATGGATGCGACTGTTTATTGATATTGACCGGAACAAGGCAACCGGATGGGAAGGTTTCGATTTTGTAATTAACCGTTTGAATCCAGGTTCAACTGCAACGATTGAAAAAAGTGATAGTACCTGGAACTGGAGCAAGGTTGGGGAAGCACAATATATCGTAAATGGGAAAACATTGGTAATAAAAATAGGACGATCAATTCTAGGAGCAACCAATGATAAACTATTGAATTTTGAATTTAAATGGAGCGATAATATGCAGGAAGATGGAAATATTATGGATTTCTATGTCAATGGGGATGTTGCACCGTCAGGAAGATTTAATTACCATTATTTTACCAACACGACGCCAGTAACTCCAATAATTACTCCATCTTCATTTTTAATCTATCCGAATCCTACAAAAGATATCGTTTATCTCACCTTCCCATTGGCGACTTCAAATAATTCACGGGTAACCATTTATAACATTGGTGGGCAGTTATTATGGCAAAAAAAATACGCCGATTCGGTATTGACTGATTGGATTAATATGGATTTCATTAAAAATAAAGGGGTATACATTATTCAATTCAGCAATCGTGAAAAAAGTGAAACGAAGAAACTTATTGTCATTTAAGTAATAAGGAGTAAAATGAAGATGTTCAAACAGTTTTATTGGAAAGTTTACAATGGCAGTTCTTCTGGATTACTGGCGCTAATGGTCGTTTTGATTTCCGTTTGTTCACCGCTCAGGGGAGGGAACAAAGTTAAGGTTGAGGATCAATTTACCCCATTGGCTGCAAATTCAATCTGTTTCAACGGCTATTTGGAAGATTACATACAGAATTCAATTCTCCATTGGAATAAAGGGGTTGTCCCTTATGCCGCTCTGGTCGGGAAATTCAGGACAGGAAGATCTTTTTTCGCTCAGGGTGAGATGTGGGGTAAAGCTGTCCGGTCGGGATGTATGTTTTACAGATATACCCGCGACCCTGAACTAAAAAAAATCCTCAAGGCTACAGTTGCTGACCTCTTGACGACCAGACGTGTAAATGGAACTATCAGCTGTTCCGAAATAGCTGATCAGCCTGATGGACCAGGAGGCGACTTGTGGGAACGGAAATATGTTTTACTGGGTTTAGACGAGTATTATATGCAGGTGGAAAAAGATCCAAAGGTTTTGGAGGCAATGGTCGACCAGGCAGATGGTATCGTTTCGCAGATAGGTCCTGCTCCGAAAACCCGAATTGTCGATCAGGGCTGGAGTCCGAACCACATTGAGTCGAGCACAGTACTTGAACCAATCATCCGTTTATATAAGCTGACCGGTTATCCCCGTTATCTCGATTTTGCCCGTTATATTGTTGAAATTGAAGGGGGCGCCAAAGGTTCTAATGTCATTGAAGATGCGTTTAACAACAAGGTTCCTGAACAAATAGGTGGAGATTACCCTAAGGCATACGAGATGATGTCGCTCTTTGAAGGGTTAGTTGAATATTATCGGGTAACCGGAAACGACCACTGGAAGCAGGCATTTATAAATTTATTTCACAATATTAAAGCAAATGAAATTACCATCATTGGAAATGGCGGTGGCGATCAGCCCAATCATCCGGCAGTGGCTGGCGAAGGTTGGGACAACACAGCATGTGAACAGACCAATCCAACGATAAAAAGGATGATGGAGACCTGTGTTGGTGTAACCTGGATTAAATTGTGCAGCCAGATATTACGTCTGACCGGTGACCCTACGGCAGTGGATATGATTGAAAAATATACCTATAACGGACTTATTGGCGCAATGAAACCTTCGGGCGATGGATTCAGCTACGTCAATCTGCTCAATGGGGTAAAAACAAATCCCGAGGGTTGGGGAGGCATAGTCAATGGGGTTTACATCACCTGTTGTAACTTAAACGGACCTATGGGACTTGCTTATCTCCCTTATATTGCAGTGATGAATTCAGCATCGGGACCTGTGATCAATCTTTACAATGCGGGTTCAGCAACCGCATTAACCGCAGGTAAAAAAAATGTCCGTTTGGATATTCGAACCAATTATCCACTTTCAGGTGACATTGTCGTGAACGTTAAGCCAACAATTTCTGAAAAATTCACCATTCGATTGCGTATTCCCGAATGGAGTAAATTAACAATTTTAAAAGTTAACGGTGAACCATTTTCAGCCATGCCGGGTAAATACGCCGAAATAAACCGGAAATGGGCTTCCGGAGACAAGATTGTGTTATCGATGGATATGCGGTGCCGCATCATCGATTCTCCGCACGGAAGTAATCGTTCCGGCGACAATTTTCAGGCAATAATCAGGGGACCGATTGTGCTGGCAAGGGATGAGAATATGGATACAAACTTTAATCAACCTATTAATATTCAATCAACTGATGGTTGCGTAAGCGCCTTGGCAGAACCGGGAAACACTCTACCTTATAGGTTATTGGTTAAAATTCCGACAGGGGATGGATTTATTTGGATGGTGGATTACAGTTCCGCAAACAGTTGGTCGGGGAAAAAGGTGTGTACATGGCTGCCGAAAATCAGGTGATCCAAGTTGATTTTTTGATAGTTATGAAATTATTCGAAAAGTTGTCATGAGAATTAAGGGATATTGAATTATGGGTCTGGGAATAATAAAATATGTCAAGGTTATATTGGTTGGTATCGCAATTATACTACTTGTAACGTGTAAAAATGGCTCCTCATCGGTGAAGATTCCGGATCAGGCAGTTACCACAAAGTATGCGGAAGTTCCGGCTGTCAAAACCGGTTGGGATATCTATTCAGGAGGGTTATATCGTTATGGGCCATCCATAATTCTAAATTCTGACGGTTCCATTGACGCCTGGTTTGCAGCTCCCGGAGATTTTTTTGGGGATAAAATTAAAAACTATAACGATCTGGATCCCCAGGTGGCAATTAGTCTTTCAACCCCGGATACCGCAGCCCAGAAATTTTCAGCGACAGAATCATTTTACGCCATTCAGGTAACCTGCCCAAACTGGGCAACAACCAATAGCCGTTTGACGTTGAGTTTATATCAATGGAAATCTGATTATAATTCAACTGTAGCCAGTCCTGTTATTTCAACTGTACCTTTTGTTAATTATATTGATAATCAAAATCTTTCAATAAGTAACGAAAACAAATTTCCTGCCGGTGATTATTTGTGGGTATTGAGTAATCCATCAGGCTCAGCCGGAGTATGGAAAAAAACAGGCATAAAAAGCGGCGTAACCAACTTTTTTAATAATGAAGTTGTCGACGGTAATTATTCATCCTGGATGTTAATCAATAAATCATCGGGCACCAGCTACTGGGATCAGGTGGCCTATCGCCGCTCTTTAGATAATGGAGTTACCTGGAGTGATGACCAGATGGTACTCAAACCCACAGAATATAGTCGTGATCAGTTTTCGGTATGCGACCCGGGAGTGGCAAAGTGGAGCGGATATTATTACCTGGGATATACTTCAACAGAAGACGTCAGGGGGACTGACAACCAGGTCTATGTTTGCAGATCATTATCTCCTTCCGGACCGTGGGATAAATGGAACGGAACTGGTTGGGGCGGCAATCCGCAACCTGTAATCACCTATACCGGCAGTCCTGACTTTTTTGGAGCTGGTGAACCATGTATGGTTGTAAAGAATGATACCCTCTTCTTTTTTTATTCATGGAATTCCGATGCTGCAAATGCTATAACAACAAGGCTTTCGACTGTTTTAGCAACTGAAGTGAACTGGCCTTTAAAGCTAAAAGATCAAGGTACCGTTATCAATAAGACATCTATTGCAGGAGCAGATCATTGCGATATAAAATACAGAGACGATATTCAGAAATTTCAGGCAATACATACTGCATCGAGGATGACCTCTTCAAGTTATATTGTCCTGTGGGAATCTGCTGATGGGATCAATTTTAAAAAAGTGGCAGAGATGCGTGACAAACTGAACCCCTTTCTTCATAATTGTGGCTGGAGTGGTGATGAATCAGGTCATATTAATCCTGGAAAACAACAATTTATCTCTTATGCCTATGGTCCGAATTGGGCAAACTGGAAAACAGCCTGGCATCCGTTAACCTTTAACCCTTGAGATATGAGATCATATTTATTAAGCGCTAATAAACTGATTATTAAAATTTTGTTCTTTGGTTTTTTTTCTAAAAGCCCGTGCTCAATATCCTCAAAAACAATGTTGTAAACAGTGAATCGATTGATCAACAGATATTTAAGAATGAAAATAACGATAAAAAAATGTTCAAACGAATGACATTAAACCATAATACAACCGAATGTCCCGATACTATTTTACGGAACATTATATCTGTGAAATTAGGTCCTCTTTTGCGATATTCCGTTATGATTTTGTTGTTTCTTACAGCAACGTTAATGTTCATCACTT
This sequence comes from uncultured Bacteroidia bacterium, assembly GCA_903923905.1. Lineage (GTDB taxonomy): Bacteria > Bacteroidota > Bacteroidia > Bacteroidales > Prolixibacteraceae > JAAFHB01. The sequence goes on along the minus strand of CAIXZH010000009.1, from coordinate 62,428 downwards.
GCAAGAAGAGCGCGGTAATTAAGCCGGTGGTACCTGTTGTGAAACCAACAGATTCGGTGAAGTATCAAAATATTGTACTGACATCAGGTAATCAAATTCAAATAAGCCAGAAAACTACTTACCAATACGAACTGAACACCACGGGTACAGATCCTTACCTGTATTTGGATCCTCTCATAGCTTCCAACCCTTCTGATTCTTTAGTGCTTACCTTTGAATATCAGAGCTCTGCTGATATTGGTGTTATGCAAATCTTTCTGGCCTCCCCAATTACGGAAGCACGTTCAGTTAAAACGGAATTAGTCCCTGCATCAACTGGTTGGAGTTCATATTCGATCGATTTAAGTGACGAAATTAAGCTGCTCAGCTGGGGAAGTGCAGGTGATTTTTTACGAATGGATTTTGGGAATCAGATGGGTTTAACGATTCAAATCCGGAACATTTATTTGAGAGGCCTAAATGCGGCAGAAAAGGCTGCAGCGTCGGCCCGTGCCGAATTGATCAAAAACGATTTGTCACTCGAATCCAATCTTAATAAATACCTCACTACTTCATTCAGTTCCCTGATAAGTGAAGTGAATGTTGGTGTTTCATCAATTAATATAAAAGGTAACTATTCCGGGTCCGGCGAATTCAGTCTATGCGAAATTACTCCTTGTGATCATCTGACCCAAATCACTAAATTTGTAAATAAAGTTGGATTAAGTGCTCCTGTTTTCTCAACGGACATGGATCGTTTTATCACCCGTAATGGTTTTAAATACGACCGGCTTTTGTCGAAATGGGTGATTGCAAAAATTGGAGCTACAGCTGATGAGGTAGTTTCGTATGCCAGATATGCCGGAAAGATTACTCCTGTGCAAACAATGGCTTCACAAAGGCCGGTCAGTAAAAAGGGTTTAGGCGGATATTCGATTAGCAGAGGATTTGAGTCAGACCTGGATGATTTGAATATATCGAGTGTTACGGTGAATATTACCCCAACAAGTTTTATGTATACGCAATTGCATGGCAATGCCTTTGCGCATACTTATGGAGATAAAACCTACTATTTTGATCAGGCTCAGGTGGAGGAACTGGATCGGACAATGAAAGCTGCTTATTCCCGGAATATCGTTGTAGCTGCGATTATTCTGATTCAGCCGGCTTCACAATGTGCAGATCCTGAGATTGGTCGCTTGCTGCAGCATCCGAGTTTCACCTCTGAAGGCATTTTTACAATGCCCAATATGACCAATCCGGAGAGTGTAAATTGCTATGCAGCAGCGCTCGATTTTCTCGCCAGCCGGTATTGTCGCGATGACAATTCCTACGGTCGTATACACCACTGGATCATGCATAATGAAGTGGATGCCGGAATGTCCTGGACCAATATGGGCGATAAACCAATGCTGGTATACATGGATACCTATATCAAATCAATGCGGATGTGCTATAATATTGCCCGCAATTATGATGAAAACAGCGAGGTATTTGCCTCCTTCACCCACTCTTGGGCGAATTCAGTAGAGACGCCAATGTATACTTCCAAAAGTATGCTGAAAACACTAGTGGATTATTCGGGAGCGGAGGGTGATTTCCAATGGGGACTGGCCTATCATGCTTATCCGGAAGACCTTTTTGAGCCAAAAACCTGGAACGATATAGATGCCATCTTTAGCTTGAACACTCCATTGATCACATTTAAAAACCTGGAAGTGTTGAATACCTGGATTAAGAAGTCTGAAAATCTTTACAAGGGGAGCATCAAGCGAACAGTTTGGCTCTCAGAGAATGGCACTAATTCAAAAACTTATAGCGATCAGGATTTAAAGGAGCAGGCAGCCGGGTTTGCCTATACCTGGAAAAAACTGGAAACACTCGATGGTATTGATGCTTTTCAGTGGCATAACTGGATTGATAACAGAGACGAGGGTGGATTACATATTGGTTTGCGCCGATTCCCTGATGACAATACAGATCCGGGTGGAAGGAAACCTGTTTGGTATGCTTATCAGGCAGCAGGAACAACTCAGGAGGATACCGTTTTTGACATCTATAAATCAGTGATCGGAATTCTAAACTGGAGTGAAGTCGTTTATACCACTCCAATTCAATAGGAATGACATTTGTATTTAGGGGAAAGGAAATAAATTTTAAATACATGAACGTAGTATCTATAGGTTTCTTTATCTGTTTTAACATCAGCCTGATAATCGTTTTTTCTCTTTTGGCACAGGAAAATCGCAATGTTATTTTGGATGATTTACGCTGCAGGATTAGCCTCAAACCACAGGGCCTTGATTATACTTTGGTTGGATTCAAGGTCAGGACAAATAGAAAAGCAATATCAAAAAATGGAAATAAGCTGAAGAGCTGTTACCCGCTTTCAAAATCAGGGTTTGATGAAATTGCAAAAGTGCCTTTGCAGATAACAGAAAATCAAAATATTTCACTTTAAAATTTTAATGTTAAATACTTATTCCTTGCAATAATGAGACAGATTTTAAGAATAATGCTTATATCCATGGTGATTCTGGTTTTTTCAATGCTACCCGGGAATTCCCAAAACAGTCGTATCAGCAGTGATCAATGGGCTGCAACTGATGGTCTTGGACGCAGGTTGCCCGGTGAGACTGAAGTGGGAGCTACAAGGAAGGACAAGTTTGTTGCCATTTTCTACTGGACATGGCATCAGGGGGATGATGATACAACCTATCAGGTGAAAAATATCACCGAAATTGTAAGAAAATACCCCGAAGCGATGAAAGATTACCATCATCCGGCATGGGGAACCACACAGCCTGGGTTTTTCTATTGGGAGCAGCCCCTTTTTGGATATTATAAAACCACCGATGCATGGGTTTTACGTAAACACGCAGAATTGCTAGCCGACGCCGGTGTTGACGCTGTCTTTTTTGACTGTACCAACGGAACCATTACCTGGCAGGATTCATATGAAGCATTGCTAAACGCATGGGATAAGGCTCAAAAAGATGGAGTGAAAGTTCCTAAAATTGCCTCAATGCTTCCTTTCGGTCCCTCTGAAAATGCGTTGGTTTCACTTCGGCAACTTTACCATGATCTCTATCAACCTGGCAGGTATAAAAATCTCTGGTTCTTTTGGAAAGGTAAACCTTGCATCATGGGATATCCAGACAAACTTACCGATTCGGCAGAAGACCGGGAGATAGCCGGATTTTTCACTTTCCGCCCAGGACAACCCGACTATGTAAACGGACCCAAACGGAATGACCAGTGGGGATGGCTTGAGAATTATCCACAACATGGTTATGTTAAGAGTGAAAATGGCAAATTCGAACAGGTTACTGTCGGAGTAGCTCAAAATGCCTGCCCGGCAACCAATGGCCATTGCAGTGCTTTTAATCTGCCGGGATCTTTTGGCAGAAACTTTAGTCAGAGAAATGGCTTTGATCCAAGGGTTGACGGCTACCTCTATGGATGGAACTTCCAGGAACAATGGGACCGTGCCTTCGAAGTTGATCCAGAGTTGGTTTTCATTACCGGATGGAATGAATATATCGCCGGTCAATGGTTGCCCAGAGATAGCTGGACCGGTGACCCTTTTTCCTTCGTGGATCAGTTCGACTGGAATCATAGTCGTGATATTGAACCCAATAAGGGATGGGGTGATAAGGGGGATTCCTATTACATGCAGTTGGTCGCTAATGTTCGGAGATTCAAGGGGATGGATGCACCTGTAAAGACATCAGCGCCAAAAACAATAAAAATCGGAAAAACAAGCGACTGGGCCGATGTATTACCGGAATACAAACATTATAAAGGAAATACCATGCATCGCGATCACCCCGGACGCTATGACCAATATTATAAAAACAATTCAGGCCGGAATGATATTGTCGGGGCAAAGGTAGCGCGCGATGGTGAGAAGATATATTTCTATGCGGAAACTGCCGAAAAGCTTACTCCGATAACCGACCGCAATTGGATGATGTTATTCATTGATATTGACCGAAATAAATCGACTGGATGGAATGGATATGATTTTATTGTGAATCGTTTAAGTCCTAAAGGGAACAAGGTGATTGTTGAGAGAAATGTTGCCGGACGATGGGAGTGGGAACCGGTGGCAGAGACAAACTATGCAGTCCGTAATAATAAACTCGAACTGGAAATCAGTCGCGATATCCTGAATCTGATTGGAAAAGATATCAGTATCGAGTTTAAATGGAACGACAATATGCAGGAGAACGGGAATATTATGGACTTCTATGTCAATGGAGATACTGCTCCCGGGGGTCGTTTTAATTTTGTTTATTCTGAACATTAATGGATTCATCGACGAGTTTAAGAATGGGAAAGATTTTAATTATTAGCGTTTTACTTCTTCAGGTTCAAGGATTTTTAATGGGTCAGCACTTGAGCCGAAGCTTAACTGTGCAGTCAAAAATGGTGGAACCATTTCCTTTTATTTCGGGCAAATTTTCCGGCAAGGAAATCCCGGAATCTCCTGACCCGCTGGTTGGATACAAATGGGGAAAGAGCTCTGCTAATGACGGTCTGGAGATCTATGTTTTGCATCCAAAATCGATTACGTGCAATCAGCCAGGTCAGGTAAAATTTGGCAATGACAATAACCTGCCGATCAAAATTAATGGTCCGTGTGATTTATTTTTTGATTTCGGGAGAGAGAATGCCGGATGGCTGGAGTTTGATTCAGATAATCCTGGCGGAAAAATTGAGATGAGTATCAGCGAATACCGCGAACCAGCCATTTTAAATGCAGGAGCTCATCATCCTATTAAGACGCTGGTGCCAATCAGACACGGGTCGACCTATCGTTTGGAACTGAATGATGAATTGTACGAAGGAGTCCGGTTTGGATGGATTCATATTAAAACAGTCAACAGACCTTTTAATATAAACGATGTTCGGTTAGTTTGCCAGGTGAAACCTACGAATTACCAGGGAAGTTTTTCGTGTAGCAATCCTCTTTTGAACCGAATTTGGTATACAGGAGCTTATACCGTAAAACTTAACCTCCAAAAAGATTTTTTCGGAGCCATCCTGATGGAACGTAGTGATCGCTTTTCCTGGACAGGTGATGCCTACCCTTCCCAGGCGGCATCAATGGTAGCTTTCGGTAATTATGACTTTGTAAGGAAAAACCTTTTTCACACCTCAACCCAGTCGAATAGTATCGCAAGCTACCCCATATATTGGGTACTTAGCCTGATTGATTACTCCAACTATACTGGGGACCAGGGTACACTCAGCGAGCTTACAGAAAATGCCTGCCAGAAATTGGACACCGCATATACCCATTTTGACCAAACTAAAGGATTAGCCTTTAATGGCTGGGACGAAAGATTGGGCGCCGGATTTGAGAACCCGGATTGTTTGGAGTCACAATTTGTTTATCAAACACTTATAATTCAGGCATGGGAAAAATTTGGCCAATTGATGAAATGGAAAGGGCGAAACGATCTGGCGGAAAAATATGAACGGTTTGTGAGTGAAAAGATGTCTCAATTGCGTAGGACAAAAGGCCGGGTTAAAAATCTGGGCATCCATGCGGCATCCAATCTTCTAAATTCAGGTGTTGCCAATCGTGAAGAAGAGGAGATGTTTTGGAAAAACTTGTTTATCGACAGACTGCAGCGATTATCCTACTCGCCATTTAATCAGTTGTTTATTGTCCAGGCGATGGCCAAAATGGGGAAATATGAAGAGGCATTAACTACTATTAATGATTGTTGGGGCGGTCAGTTACGCTATGGAGGCACTTCATTTTTTGAAGTTTACCGGCCATCCTGGAATGATGCAATTGGCCGCAATGGCGCTCCTGTAAACAATCAGTGCGGATATACCAGTCTGGCGCACCCCTGGAGCGCAGGGATTACCAAATGGCTGACAGAAGAGATGATGGGAATTAAGCCTACTACCCCGGGTTTTTCGACCTTCATTGTGAAACCCAATCTATCTTCGGAAATTGATTGGGTTAATGGTGCTGTTCCGACACTTCAAGGCATTATAGAGCTTTCGTTTAATAAGAAAATCGGCGAAATAAAGTTGAAAGTACCAGGTAAAACCATCGCAAAAGTAGGTATCCCAAAGACAGCGTATAAGATCGGAAACATCCTGGTGAACGGTAAAAAAGCTACCCAGATATCAGATGACCAAAATTATGTCTTTATCGAAAACCTGCCTTGCGGTCTTTATACCATAAAATTTCAACCCAGGGCAACAATCGCTTTGTTAACCCGGGAGGCATTAACCTATAATCTTCAACCGGCTACAGAGGATTCAATTACCCGTGGAAATTGGAAAAGTAAATATGGAAGTAAAGGTTATATTCTTTGCAACTATGACAGTATCAACGGTAACTGTAAAAAGTTGCCCGATTTTATGGATGGAATAGATTTCAGACTAAACGGGAATGTCCATTTAACCGGCACAACTCCAGATCTCCGGGCATTGATGTCACTCCAGGGAAACGAGCGCAAATTAGGTGCCATTGTAACCCAGGATCCTTCTCCTTGTCTTCAGACCATGACCATCGATATTCATTGTATAACGAACCAGTCCTATCAGATTGCCCTTTATATGGTTGACTGGGAAGGAGAAGCGCGACGTTCGGCACTTGAAGTTTTTGATTTAAATAATAAGGAATTGCTTATGCCGGTACAACAGATCAAAGATTATCAAAACGGGAAATATTTGGTATTACGGGTTGACAGGAGTATCCGATTGAGGATTAACCAGATCCGGGGTAGAAATGCGTCTCTCTCCGCTCTTTTTATCGATTAGCGAGTATATTAATATCTATAAATCAATACTATGAAGACAGAAATCTCACCCGATTCAAAGGCGAATGGGAACATTCCGAGAAAAGTCCAAAATGTTTTAATAAAATTGATCTTTTCAGACATGAAAAAATTATTAATTCTATTTAGTTGGCTTGCAATTTTATTTATTAATGCGGCTTGTGTAAATTATAGCAAAAAAGTTTCGGATGAAAAATTTGAAAGTGGCTTTGTTTCCCCCGCTGATTCGATGCAAATCAGCGTATACTGGTACTGGATCTCCGATAATATATCCAGGGAAGGTGTGATCAAAGATCTCTATTCGATGAAAGCGGCTGGGATTAACCGGGCATTTATCGGGAATATCGGTTTGAGTGATGTCCCTTACGGGAAAGTAAAAATGCTCAGTGACGAATGGTGGGATATTCTGCATGAGGCGCTTAAAACGGCTACTAAACTAAATATTGAGATCGGGATCTTCAACTCCCCGGGCTGGAGCCAGTCAGGCGGTCCGTGGATAAAGCCAGAAGAGTCGATGCGCTATTTAGCTGCCTCGGAACTGCATGTCAAAGGACCACAGAAACTTTCGAAGAAATTAGACAAACCAACAGACATCTTCCAGGATGTCAGGATTATCGCGTATCCGGTTCCCAAAGATGATCAACTGGTATTAAATAATCAAAACGGAAAAATTACTTCGTCTCCTGTGGTTTCTAACCTTGCTTCACTCACTGATGGGAATAAAAAAACCGGAATCACTTTTCCTGTCGGAGATGAATTTACACTTAATTTCGAAGCAGAAAAACCATTTACTGCACGTAGTCTCTCAGTACGTCCGACTGAAAAACCCATGTTGGTAATGGCCACCTTTCAGGTAAAGGAAATGGACGGAACCTATCGGAACCTCTCCGAATTTCAAATTAACCGTTCCAACCCGGCACTGAATGTTGGATTTGATCCTTATGCCCCTGTTGTGGTCTCTTTTCCTGCTACCAGGTCAACAGGATTTCGCCTGATTATTAAAAATACTAAACCTGGGTGTGGACTTGCTGAGGTTACATTGGCAGCTGCTCCACGCGTGGAGCGTTTCAGCGAAAAGACTCTTGCCAAAATGCACCCGACACCTCTGCCATATTGGCGTGATTATCAGTGGGCTAAACAATCTGAACCGGATGATAAAGCTACCGTAATTGACGCATCCAGAGTTCTGGATATCACAAAATACCTCACTGCTGACGGGACACTTAAATGGGATGTACCCGAAGGAGAATGGGTAATCCTCCGTGCCGGAATGACCCCAACTGGCACAGTAAATGGCCCTGCTTCACCTGAAGCAACAGGTTATGAGGCTGATAAGATGAGTAAAAAACATATTGAAAAACATTTCTATGCCTTTATGGGTGAGATTCTGAAACGGATTCCCGAAGCTGACAGAAAGTGCTTTAAGGTTGTTGTTCAGGATAGTTACGAAACCGGAGGACAGAATTTTACTGATGGATTTTTGACAGAGTTCAAATTGAAATTCGGATATGATCCCATTCCTTACCTGCCAGTTTACCGGGGGTTTGTCGTAAACAGCGAAGAGGAATCAGACCGTTTCCTCTGGGACATACGACGCATGGTTGCCGACAAGGTAGCCTATGATTATGTAGGTGGACTAAGGGATATCAGTCATAAATTTGGGCTGAGTACCTGGCTTGAGTGTTATGGCCATTGGGGTTTTCCAAGTGAATTTTTAATGTATGGTGGGCAATCGGACGAAATAGGAGGTGAGTTCTGGAGCGAAGGGGAACTTGGAGACATCGAAAACCGTGCGGCAACATCTTGTGGACATATTTATGGGAAAACAAAAATATCAGCCGAATCAAATACCTGTGGAGGTCGTGCTTTTAGTCGCTATCCGGCTACAATCAAACAACGCGGGGATCGCTTTTTTGCCGAAGGAATCAATAATACGCTGTTACATGTTTATATAAGCCAACCCTATGAAGATAAAAACCCGGGTATGAACGCCGGTTTTGGAAATGAATTCAACCGCAAAAATACCTGGTTTTCGCAGATAGATGTCTACACGCAATATTTGAAACGAACTAATTACATGCTCCAGCAGGGACTTAACGTTGCTGATGCTGCTTATTTTATTGGCGAAGATACCCCTAAAATGACTGGTGTAACCGATCCTGCTCTTCCGGTAGGGTACCAGTTTGATTATATGAATGCAGAGGTCATTGAAAAATACATGACCGTTAAGGATGGATTGATTACATTGCCTCATGGAACCCAATACCGGATATTGGTACTTCCAAAACTCGAAACTATGCGTCCGGAACTGCTGGCTAAAATCAAACAACTGGTCAATGATGGTGCAGTGGTTATGGGTCCTGCTCCAAACAAATCACCCAGTTTACAGAACCAGCCTACTGCTGATAATCAGGTGCGGTTGATGGCTTCTGATATATGGGGAGAAGTGAATGGCGTAACAATAAAATCTCGAAAATACGGAAAGGGATTGATTATTAATGGATTGACAATGGATGAGGCTTTTTCGCTAATCAAATGTGTCCCTGACTGCAAGCTGCCCAAAGATCTTTCAATTCATTTCGGACACCGAACACATGGTGAGAGCGAAATTTATTTTATATCAAATCAGACAGCCGAGCCTCAGATTGTTACTCCTGAATTCAGAGTTAAAGGACTACAGCCTGAACTTTGGGAAGCCACCACAGGGAATATCCGAACGCTTCCCGCCTTTGTGCAACAAGACAATACCACTTCAGTTCCTTTAAAACTTGAACCTTATGAAAGTGTCTTCGTGGTCTTCCGTAAATCTGCAGGCAAAGCATCAGTTAATGGCATTAAATCCAATTATCCGGTTTCCTTGCTCCTTGCTGATATCAAAGGTCCCTGGACCGTCAATTTCAATGCTTCACAAAGGGGTCCCCTGGAACCGGTTATTTACGAAACGCTACAAGACTGGACTGCTTCGCAGGATGACCTGATCAAATACTATTCAGGAACAGCCTTCTATACTTGCAAATTCAATCTGGATAAATTGCCTGCAGGGGAAAGGATTATGATAAATATTGGCAGTGTAACCGCTATGGCCAAGGTCACCCTGAATGGTTCTTATGCCGGGGGCTTATGGACTGCACCATATATACTCGATATCACAAATCAGGTAAAAACAGGTGTAAATATATTAAAGATAGAGGTGGTTAACACCTGGGTGAACCGATTGATTGGCGATAGTAAACAACCCATTGGTCAAAGGAATACCTGGTGTCCAGTAAATCCATATACCCCTACCAATACATTGCAGACTTCCGGTTTGTTGGGGCCTGTCAAGGTATTAAGTGTAAAATACTAAATAGTTAAACAATGAAGAATGGTAAATTATATTATCTGAATATTCAAGTACTTTTTCTGGTCGTTTTTCAATTGGTTGGTTTACCTTCGGTATTTGGGATTGAAAAGGGAAATAAAGGGAATTCCATTGAGCCGGGTTTTAAAGTAAGGCAAGGATCCGATACAGCTAAAACACAAGATTCTTTCAGGGATCTTTACTCCGATACTTGGGTAGCATCGGATGCACTCGGTCGGCAAATGCCGGGTCTCAACGAAGTGGGACCTGTCAAATCTGGCAAAAGACGGGTCGTGAGTATTTTTTATATCACATGGCACACGCAGGATAATTATAAAAATTTCAAAGCCCCCTATTCTGCCGATGTATCTAAAATTTATACGGTGGATCCTGCTGCGCGCCTGGATGCCAAACATCCGCTATGGACCGAAGGTTCGTATCATTGGGGTGAGCCAGAGATGGGATATTTCCTGAGTCAGGATGAGTATGTGATCCGCAAGGATATGTCGATGCTCTCCGATGCAGGTGTTGATGTACTGATCATGGATGTCACCAATGCTGTCAGGTATTGGGATGAATGGGAAGTCCTTTTTAAAACAATGCAGAAGATGAAAGCTGAAGGGGATAAGGTGCCAAAATTCTGTTTCTGGGCATTTAATGGTCCGGTAGTTACCGTTGTACAGGACCTTTATGATAAGATTTACAAGGTCAACAAGTTTCCTGATCTCTGGTTTTACTGGGATGGTAAGCCATTGATGTTGTATAATGGTACCCCTAAGTTTGATGCCAATGGGCAGGACGTCAAACAGCCAAATCCACATTTTGACGCTACGGCAAAAACCGATGTCAATAATCCCCATTATGGTAATCCCGACTATACTGAGGAATTCTATACCGATTATACCAATGAAGTGAAGAACTTCTTTACTAAACGGACGATGTGGTGGGGTTACTACATGTGGGCAGGCAACCGCTTTGTTGGAACAGAAGATAACTGGAGTTTTGGTTATGACCTGGGCAATAAAAATGTGTCAGTGATGAATCCGGATGATCTGGTTTCAAATCATAACGGGATAAAGGAAGAGGCTGCCGTTACGCCGGCACAACACCCATCAAGCCTGGTGGGTAAATCATGGCGCCGCGAAACCGGTGAGCCGCAACTCAATCAATATGATCTTCCGGATTCCGCCTATGTCCCCTGGTTGAATAAAATTGTTAAAAATCCCGAAGGGTATGGAATCTATTTTCAGGACAGATGGAATGAAGCGCTAAAAAGTGATCCGGAAATGCTCTATATCAATGACTGGAATGAATGGACAGCGGGAAAATATCAGCAGGAGAATTATCTGTTTATGCAGCGTAAAAGTCCTTTCTTTTTTGTCGATCAGTACAACGCTGAATTCAATCGGTGCATTCAGCCCATGAAGGATGGATATACCGATAACTATTACATGCAGATGGCTCAGAATATCAGGCGATACAAAGGAATAAGGCCAGTCACGGTACAGAAAGGAATCCATCCAATTCAGATTGACGGACAATTTAGTGACTGGGAAACAGTAATTAATGAGTTTAGGGATACCAGGGGAGATGTTTTGCATCGGGACCATAATGGGTACGGCGGATTGCATTATAAGAATGAATCGGGAAGAAATGATATTGTTACCGGCAAAGTGGCAGTCGACAAGCAAAACATCTCCTTTTATGCTGAAACTGCAGAGAAACTAACCTCCTGTAAAGGAAATAATTGGATGTTGCTGTTAATTGACGCAGACAACAACCCTGAAACGGGATGGTATGGCTATGATTTCATTATTAATAAAAACATTAAGGACGAAAAGACGTCAACCTTAATGCGTTTTGACCCCGCGCATTCTGAAAATCCATGGATTAAAGTGGCTGATTTAGCGTTTAGTTATGCTGGTAACAAACTGGAGGTGTCTGTTCCTCGAAAATTACTTGGACTAACCGGAACCAAATTCTTATTTGACTTTAAATGGAGCGATAATGCTTCTGACCTTAAAACACCGATTTCATTATGTACAGATGGAGACACAGCTCCAAACAGGAGATTTAACTACCGTTTCATCTGGGAAGAAAACATTCGCTAAATGGGAGTGTTGGATATCCAAAATCCTATAGGCAGCTGACTATATATTTTTTTTGCATGGAGAATAAACGGCTGAATATTAATCAAATCATAGCGAAATAGTGATAAAACGCTCTGAGGTCAATCGAAGATTGGAACAACGAACAGTGGGACAACCTGGTTTACAAACCGGGTAGCACGGTTAGGATGCATTTCAGGGGTAATCCCATTCATAATTATATCAATAAATTTATTATAATGAAAATTTCTTATCGAAAATTATTGGGAATCCTACTTTTTATGGTTTCAGAGACATTATCTGCACAGCTTCCCCCTGTATTCGCGAATGACGGTATTCGTGGACGATCGACAGCATTAAAGCAGACATTCCTCACGCCGACCCGCATTGTCTCGGTTTTCGATAATCACTCCAGCAAACAAGTGCTGAACGCAGAGAGCATCCTTAAACCAGGTATTGGACAGGCAGACCTGAACAGCGGTACTTATCTAACCCTGATCAGTGATAAAGAATCCAAACCGGGTATTATACTTGATTTTGGAAGAGAGATTCAAGGTGGCATTGAGCTGGTAACAACCATTAATAACAGCAATCCTGCAGGTAAAGTCCGTATCCGTCTTGGCGAATCGGTGAGTGAAACGTTGAGTAATATTTCAAAGGATGGGGCAACCAACGACCATGCGATGCGCGATTTTATTGTGGTATTACCCTGGCTTGGCCGTCTGGAAATTGGCAATTCAGGGTTTCGTTTTGCAAGCATTCAGATAGTTGACCCTGATACCAAGGTGGAGTTCAAAGAAGTCAGCGCTATCTTTACCTACCGGGATATTCCCTACCTGGGCTCGTTCAGTTGTAATGATGAGCTTCTCAATAAAATTTGGATGACAGGCGCTTACACTGTTCATCTGAATATGCAGGATTACCTTTGGGATGGTATTAAACGTGACCGGCTGGTCTGGATCGGCGATATGCACCCTGAGGTCATGACCATAATTTCAGTCTTCGGAAACATAGGTATAGTGCCGAAAAGCCTTGATCTTGTTCGTGATATTACCCCACTTCCCAACTGGATGAACGGCATCAGCTCCTATTCGATGTGGTGGATTCTTATCCATCGCGACTGGTACCATTACCAGGGAAATCTGGATTACCTTAAACAACAGAAGGTTTACCTCTGCGCATTATTGCGGCTGCTGGCTACAAAAATTGATCCAAATGGGAAAGAGATTCTTGATGGGACCCGTTTCTTGGATTGGCCATCCAATGCGAATATTGAGGCCATCCATGCCGGTTTGCAATCGATGATGGTATTGACCTTTCAGGCAGGAGAAGAACTCTGCAAAATTTTAGGTGATCCCGAAACTGCTGAAATCTGCCTGAAAAGCAGTGGAAAACTCAAAAGGCATATTCCGGGAATGGCCGAATCCAAACAGGCCGCGGCACTGCTTTCTCTTGCAGGATTAGTGACAGCTGAAAATGCCAATACCAAAATCCTGGCTCGTGACAGCGTTCATAAAATGTCGACTTTCTACGGATATTATATGCTTAAAGCCCGTGCAAAGGCCGGGGATTACCAGGGAGCAATAGACAATATACGGCAATATTGGGGCGGTATGCTCGACCTCGGCGCCACCACATTCTGGGAAGATTTTGATATCAACTGGCTGAAGAATGGCGCCAGAATTGACGAAATTGTCCCGGAAGGGAAAATTGACGTTCATTCCTCTTATGGTGGGTATTGCTATAAAAGTTTACGCCACAGTTTATGTCATGGCTGGTCTTCGGGACCAACATCGTGGTTATCCGAAAATGTCCTCGGAGTTAAGGTGATTGTTCCGGGGTGTAAAGTGATCTGTATTGAACCCCATCTGGGCGATTTGCTCTGGGTGAAAGGGACCTTCCCAACTCCGTTTGGAGTCGTAAAAATTGAACACAAAAAAATGGCTGACGGAACGGTAAAGACTTCATTTGTAGCACCTAAAGAAGTTAAGATATTGACTAAATAGATGAATATTCTAATACTTGATCGGTTTTTTCAAATGGAATATGCTGAGCCGGATTCAATCGAAGCCATAAGATTGAACTATAGTGAAATATTGAATTCATTTGATTTTAGGACAAGGCTAGAACCTAAAGGAATTTTTTTCAAGCGAAAACTCAGTTCTAATAATGAATTCAGGAACAGCGTCGAACCATGGAAGGTAGTTCAGGAAGGAACTATTCTATTTTCACAAAAGATAATATTTTGAACATCAATTGATTTGTGAAGTGGTTGTATTATCTGCATAATTGTTCATCCCACTTCTGGGCTGAAGATATGCGAGTTATCTCATCCGTGGGTTTGCACCCACGGTTATTAAATTATCACCCTTTCATGGCGATGAAAATTGATTGGCCCGGAATCGGGATTTGACTGTCCACCACCAAACATCAATTACTATTTAATATATATGAATAAGATTTCAATCAGACGCGATCTCTTCTCTTTTCTTAAAAATCCTGATTACAACAGATTTTCCGATTTGTCAGATGAAAAAGAAATCCTGATTCTATTATGAATAAATTCTTTAATATACTTACAATCCTTATAATAACCATTTTCCCGGGATGTCAGAAGGATAAATCATCTGTTGCTGATTATTCGGTCATCAGGCTGGATTCAGCCAAAAAAGTTGGATTGGCTTATACCACCTGGCATCAACCCATATGGTCGGGTAACTATTGGGGAACACCTGAACTTGGTCAATATGCTTCGAATAATAGAAGCATTATCCGACAACATGGCGAGTGGCTAGCCTATGCAGGGGTAGATTTTGTTTTTATCGACTTTTATGAAGACAGAAGGTCCGGCAGGTAAATTGGTCAGATCGAGAGTATGGGATATCGTCGCACATTAAATTTCTTAGTCAATAATTTTAATTTTCTAAGAAAGTTTTAAATTTAAAGGTTCCCTATTCTATGATTTTAATTCTGCATTCAATATTATCAAAAAATGAATCCTATGCTTATTAAACGTACACTGTTTTTAATGGGGATATTCGGTTTTTGTACCATTTTTCCTCCGGTTTTGGTGAACGCTCAGCGCGATGTTTTTTCACCCGGAGTTTTTTCGTCTGCCAAAATTGAGGGTGTAATCGGGCAAAAGATGAGAAATTGTGTGGTAAACGGAGTAATGGATAAAAACCATTCGCTCTATTCCTTACCTTTCAAAAACAAGCTGGACAATGGAGGTGGTTTTGCGGGTGAATTCTGGGGGAAGTGGTTTACCTCTGCGGCCATGGCCTACGCATGGCAACCTTCATCCACTTCCCGCGACATTCTGGACCATGCTGTATATGAATTGCTTAAGGGACAGGAATCCGATGGACGTCTCAGCAGCTATTCAAGAGAAAATGATTTTGGTTACTGGGATATCTGGGGAAGGAAATATGCCCTATTAGGGTTGATCGCACATTACGATCAGACGGGCGATAAGGAGTCGTTAAAAGCAGCCTGCCGTGCTACCGATGCCCTGATTGATATTGCAGGTCCGGGGAAGAAAAAACTAACCGAGACCGGGCTTCAGATCATCGGATCGTTGTCATCCTGCTCGATACTTGAACCGGTAGTTTTGGTCTACGAGCGCTCTGGCGAAAAAAAATACCTTGATTTTGCTAAGTATCTTGTAAAATTGTGGAGCGAACCGAATGATTATAATCCCAAAGGTCTACACCTGATCGAAGATGCCCTCGCAGGTGTGGACCCAATTCTCATTGCCGCTCCAAAAGGATATGAGATGATGTCGTGTTACGAAGGTTTGTGCGAGTTATACCGTGTCACAGGTGAG
Source organism: uncultured Bacteroidia bacterium (assembly GCA_903923905.1). Lineage (GTDB taxonomy): Bacteria > Bacteroidota > Bacteroidia > Bacteroidales > Prolixibacteraceae > JAAFHB01. The sequence continues at coordinate 46,366 of CAIXZH010000009.1, read as the reverse complement.
CAACGTCTTTTGGATGCGGTCGTAAAGTTTGGTAAAAGCCTCCTCAAAAAGGAAATCATGATCGTTGGTTCCGGGTCAAGTGGCGAATTGTGGTGCGATGGCGCCAACCGCCAGTCTGAAATGCTCGAGCAGCCCATGGAAACTTGTGTTACCGTGACATGGATGAAGCTATGTTATCAGTTATTGCGGTTGACGGGTGATCCCGTTTGGGCCGATCAAATGGAGGTCTCACTCTACAATGCCCTTTTGGGTGCCATGGCTGACGAAGGTAAATGGTGGGCCTATTTCTCACCCCTTACCGGAGAAAGAATGCCTTCCCCAATGCAGGTCCCGGTTTGCGAGTCGAGTTGCTGTGTTGCCAATGGTCCAAGAGGAATGCTGATTACTCCGGGGTGGTCAGTCATGAAGGGGAAATCGGGACCTGTGATTAATCTTTACAATCAGGGAACCTGGACCCAGAAACTTGGGAGTGGAACTGAAATCAAACTGGCACAGGAGACTGATTATCCCGTGAATAAGGAGATCATGATTCGTGTGGATTTGCCACAACCAGAACGTTTTACCCTCACCCTTCGAATACCTTCCTGGAGCCGGAATACGACCCTTATGGTCAATGAAGAGGTGATCACATGTACTCCAGGTTCTTATGCCCGGATTGAACGGAATTGGAAAAAAGGGGATCAGATACGGTTGGAATTGGATCTTCGGGGGCGGATTATCCGGGCGCCCGGAAGTGTCAATGAGCTGGCTGTAATGAGGGGACCAATCGTTCTGGCACTCGATAACCGCATGGTAAAAAATGAAAATTACAACCTGTGGCTTCTTCCCCTGGATACAAAATGGGAGAAGAAAGGGGAGCTGGGCGGTTTGAAATATGTTTTGCCAGCGCCAACCCGAACTGCAAACTCCCCGGATCAGTATGTCGATTTAGTTGCGGCTGCATCAAAACCTGCTGAGGTATGGATGGCATTCGAGGTTCCTTTCCTTTACCGGTATACCCACTTCTTCGACCACAAACAGATCAACCTGGTTATGTGTGATTACGCATCTGCAGGTAACCAATACAGTTCGAAAAATCTTTTCCGTGTATGGCTTCCACAACCACTGTTTATGAATGACATTTTCCCTGAAAATACCTGGCGGATTCTTTACCGTGAAGGGATCTCACGACCAGAAATACCTCAAAAAAAATAATTATGAATAAATGTGCTGCAATTTTGATCCTCCTTTTTTCCCACACCCTGGCTCAGGCTGCTGAGGTAGATCACCTTCGTTGTGAATATCTGGTCAATCCCATCGGTGTTGACGCAATTTCACCCCGTTTAAGCTGGCAAATCAGCTCTTCAAAACGGGGAGATATGCAACGGGCATTTCAGATTATGGTATCTTCCACCTCCGAAAACCTGGCAAACAACTCAGGTGACATGTGGAATACCGGAAGACTTGACCTGGGTCAGTCTGTACAATTGGAATACAAGGGCAAACCCTTGCACTCAAATTCGAAATATTACTGGAAAGTAAGAGTTTGGGATGTTGATAACAGAGCCACCGAATGGAGCAAGCCAGCCTCGTGGTCTATGGGACTGCTCTCCCGGCAGGATTGGCAAAAGGCACAATGGATTGCATTTAAAGATGGTGAACAATGGAAAAAAGAGTGGAAGCAACATAAGGATAATGAACTGGTAAATCTAAAACCGGTTTCATGGCCCAATACTTCCTGGCCCTGGAAGACCGGAAAAGACAGTACCATCTTTACCCTTTATGAAATGGCTAAACCCAAATATGATCCGTCACCATTGTTCCGGAAAGAGTTTCAGTTGAATAAAAAAATCAGTTCTGCGAACCTTTTTATTTGTGGTTTAGGATATTATGAAGCTTTTTTGAACGGGAAAAAGGTCGGCGATCATGTTCTTGATCCGGCCTGGACAAATTTTGACCAACGCTCGATGTACGTCACTTATGATGTCACCAATCAATTGAATGTGGGGACAAACGCTATTGGAGTGATGCTTGGAAGGGGACAATACAATCCGCTTTGTAATGACATATGGGGTTTAAGTGTCTCTTCATGGATTGACCAACCCAAGGTAATCGTAATGCTGAGTCTGGAATATGCTGATGGCACCAAATCAAATGTGATTTCAGACAACAGCTGGAAAACTACCGGTGGCCCTGTTGTTTATGATGATACCCGACACGGTGAACTCTACGATGCGAGGCTGGAGCAGAAGGGGTGGTCATCGGCTTCATTTAAAAATGATGGCTGGAGGGGAGCTTCAGTTGTTCAGTGGGATGCTAGGCTGGAATCACAGATGATGCCACCTGTCAGGTGTTTATCACCTTTGGCTCCGGTAAAAACCTATCAAAAGGGGCAAGGGATTTCGGTTTACGATATCGGGAAAAATATTTCAGGATGGGCCAGGTTGAAAGTGAGGGGATCTGCAGGTGCCAAGGTATTGGTGGAATATTGTGAAACACCCTCAGACCGGGAACTTATTCCGAACCTTACACCATCAAGATTCAACTATAACATCAGGGATAAACAATATGCAGCATTTTACGACAAGGGCCTCAATGTTAGGCAACAAAACGGATATATTCTTAAAGGTTGTGGTGTGGAGAGTTTCGAATGTCACTTTTCATACAAAGGTTTCCAGTTTATACGGGTCACTGTCGATGATGGTGTGACCGTTGATCAGGTTTCAGGTGTCCCTGTTCATACAGACGTTGAGCTGGCCGGTGATTTTACCTGCTCCAACGCTGAGATCAATCAGACCCAGAAAAATGCGGTGAACAGCCTGCTTAATAACTACCATAGCATTGCCACTGACTGTCCTCATCGTGAGAAACAGGGATGGACTGCTGATAATTATATGGCCGCCAAAGCCGCGATGTATAATTTTAATATGGCAGGTTTCTATACCAAATGGATGAGCGATCTGGCGGGGACTCAAAGTAGTGTGGGTGGCTTGGCTACGGTGGCACCGGCCACAAATTATGATATGAATGGCTCAACGGTGTGGCCAGCTGCTATCGTTTTTATTCCCTGGGAAGTACTCGGATTTTATGCCGATACGCTACCCATCAGGAAAAATTATGAGGTCATGCTTCGGTTTGCCAAAAGTAGCATGCGACGACAGGTGGCAGGAAAACCGGAAATCATTACTGATGTGCTTGGTGACTGGATTGCTCCGCTGATGAATATCAATGATACCATTCGGAACAATACCATGGCCCCACCCGAAGGATTCACCCTTTATGGAACTGCATCACATTATTTGATTGTGAAGAGATTATCTGAATTTAATCATCTGTTTGGTCGGGAGAAAGAAGCACTTGAAATGGTGGAGTGGGCCAACCGGATAGCCACAAGCTTTAATCATGAATTTTACGATGCAAATTCGTTGACCTATCATGGCGATAAACCCACCAAATACAGGCAATCAGCGAATATCGTTCCGCTGGAATACGGGTTGGTACCTAAAGAAAATCAGGAGGCCGTTCTTGCAAACCTGGTTCAGGATATTCATGGCTGGGGAGACCGGCTTAGTACAGGTTTTTTGGGTACTTCAGCCCTTATGGAATATCTTCCAGAGGTAAATCCTGAATTGGCCTTTAAAATTACCACTCAGAAAAATTACCCGGGTTGGGGTTATATGATTGAACAGGGGGCCAACTCGATGTGGGAAAGCTGGGACGGATACGATTCGCGCAATCATACCCCGTTTTGTCTGATCAGCGCGTATTTTTACCAATACCTGGCAGGAATTCAGATTGATCGGAATGCACCAGGTTTTAAGCATTTTATTATCAATCCTTCAATTGTAGGTGACCTTAGCTTTGTAAATGGTTATCACGATTGCCTTTACGGGAGGATAAAAAGTTCCTGGAAAAGGGAAAACAGAAAACTTACGATGGAGGTCTCCATTCCGGTCAATGCATCCGCTACAATATATGTGACCGCAAAACCGGGATCACAAATCCTGGAGTCAGGACTACCTGCTAATCAAGCCGATGGGTTACAATATTTAGGCGAAGAAAATGGCAAAACCATATTTGAAGTTGGATCAGGTAATTACACGTTCCAATCCATTCTGATTTAGATTGTCAAAATATTAAGTGATGTGCTATAATTTAATTAATTAAGTTATTCAATGAAAAGAATTTCCTTCCTAATCCTCATCTTTTTCCTTGCTGAATATGGGTATGCCAATCAACCGGATTTCGGAAGAACCAATAAATTTAACTCAGACTGGAAATTTCATTTAGGTGAAGTTCCGGGATTCATGGTGCCAGATTTTGATGCTCTCTCATGGCGGGGCGTTGAATTGCCCCATGACTGGTCAATAGAGGGGGAATTTGATCAGGCAAATCCCGCTGACGAGTCGGGGGGATTCCTCCCAAACGGGATTGGTTGTTACCGCAAATCGTTTAAGTTGCCGGCAGATCTGAAGGGGAAACGTATCTCGATCCGTTTTGATGGCGTTTATATGAACAGCACCGTTTATCTCAATGGTGTTTATCTTGGAAACCGCCCCTATGGTTTTAGTACTTTCGAATATGATCTGACCCCAAATTTAAAATATGGCGATCAGCAAAATGTACTGGCTGTAAAAGTGGACCATTCATTGCAACCCAGTTGCCGCTGGTATACTGGCTCCGGAATTAACAGGAGTGTGTTTCTATTGGTCAAACCCCAGCAACATTTTAAATCAAATGGGATATTTTTTACGACATCCGAAATTTCTGAGCATCTTGCAAAGGTGAAAGTGAGTTTTGATATTATTTCACATAATTTCCATGAAAGTAAGACCATTGCTTTTCAGGCATATCCCGATAGTATCCTGCACATTGTCAAACAGTGCCAGATTATTTCACAACTAATAGATAATGAGGGTGATATTCAGGGTAGCGCTGAGACTTCAGCAACTTTATCCGATTACAGTTCACTGACAGGCAATTTGAATATGGAGGTTAAAAATCCGCAACTTTGGTCCGATTCATCCCCTTATCTCTATAAACTTGTAAATCAGCTTCTGATTGATGGAAAATTGATTGATGAAGAAACAATCAGGGTGGGTATCCGAAAAATTGAATTTAATGCGAAAGATGGGATGTTGGTCAACGGGAGAAAGACCATTATTAAAGGTGTATGCCTTCATAAGGATGCAGGCTCTTTTGGTACAGCTGTCCCAAAGGATATGTGGCGTTATCGTCTTCAGAAATTAAAAGCTATGGGGTGCAATGCCATTCGTACCCATGGACCAGTCGACCCCGTATTTATTGAAATATGCGATGAATTGGGATTTTACATGATGGCTGAGGCATTCGATGAATGGAATACAACCTGGCAGTGGGGCTATTCTGAAAATCCGGAAGGCAAGAGACCTTATAGTTATCACCTGTTCTTTAATCAGTGGGCTGAAACAGATTTAAAAACGATGGTTTACCGCGACAGAAACCATCCCTCTGTATTTATATATTCTGTTGGTAATGAGGTTCCTGATCAGCGAATTCCTGAGGGAGTTGCAAAATTGTCACAACTTAAGTCATGGGTGAAAGAGGTGGATTCTACTCGACCGGTAGTTGCAGCTTGTGACTGGTCACCTTTTGCAAATCGATCCGGGTTTATGGACACGATGGATATTGCCGGGTATAATTACATCGATCGATATTTTCCCGGTTTGTATACCGACGAGCATAAAACCTATCCTAACCGGATTTTTCTGGGAACTGAAACCTTTGCAGACCTGAAAAACTGGTTATCCATTCGAGATAACCGATATGTTACCGGAGAATTTCTATGGGTGGGTATCGACTATCAGGGTGAAGCGGTTAACTGGCCCCGAAAAGGTTGGGAATGGGGACTGATTGATCTGGCCGGCTTCGAAAAAACAACCTATTATATCCGTCAAAGCTATTGGTCTGAGAATCCGATGGTTCATATTGCAGTGAATGTTAAAAAGAAGGGTAAATTTCAATGGCAACGCTTCACTGTGGCATCTCATTGGAATTTTCAAAAAGAGGATGTAGATACCGTATTTGTTTACAGTAATTGTGAACAGGTTGAACTGTTTCTGAATAATAAAAGCCTTGGGCGTAAGGAGGTCAATAAAGATACCTATCAGGCCATTTATCAGGTAAATTACAAGGAAGGTACTTTGAAGGCGGTGGCTTTTAACCATTCCAAATTAATCGCCGAACATATTCTCCATACCGCCGGTAATCCTGATCACCTCAGTTTGAATCCGGAGAAGGATACGGTTGAATGGTCAAAAAGTGAATTAGTGTATATTCCGGTAGAGGTAACAGACAAAAATGGGAACAGATGTCCCCTTTCCACCAATAATATCAGGTTAACAGTTGAGGGCACAGGAGATTTAATCGGGCTCGATTCAGGCAACCAGTTCAGTCACGAGCAATATAAAACAGACAACCGGAATGCTTATGAGGGAAGAGTATTGGCGATTATCAGACCAACAAAACCGGGTATAATTAAAGTGACTGCATCCTCTGACTCTCTGGGGCCGGGAAACGGAATTATAACAGTCTGGTGATGAGTTAATTGATTTGCAGGATTAAGTTACTCAATAAAAGATAAGAATCCGTTTCATTTCACTTTTGAGACGGCTTCTTTTTTTGTTCGCATCATATTATTGATGCTACAACACTGATTTTAAAAACTCTTAATCCGCTCAAATAGGAAGAACATTTGTCAATTTAGGGGTTCAATTTCTTAAATATCAAGATGCGTTAGGGTATAATTCATTATGAAATTCTATTTAGTCCCTATGTTTGAAAAATAACGCTCATTGGCTTATGCTATTCTATTTATTTTTCAAACATAGGGACTAATTACTCGTGTGAAAATCTATCTGCAAGATGCAAAAGAACCCCCGGAATATTCTGCGATGTTCCAGGGGTTTTTGTCCTTTAGCCGCACCGGTCTAAAATTTAAGTTTGGGAAAAATTGCAGAAAATGAATGAGACAGTAATGCTGATTATTGGACCCCTGGCGGCTTCATTTGCAACCTGGTTATTTGCCATGCGAAAAAGAGCAGCTGAAGCAAATTCAAAAGAGTTGGATAACACCGCCAAGATTGTTTTGATGTGGCGGGAATTGAGCGAGGGGATGGAAAAACGATTCAAGGAAGAGATTGACCAGCTGCGTAGGGACAATTGCGATTTGGAGCAACAGGTCAAAAACGTGGTCCAGGAAAACGAAACGCTTCGCAAAAAGATGCACCTGCTGGAAGAAGAAAACCGCAAACTAATCAATCAACTTAAAATTTTCAATAAAAAAAATTCAACCAATGAGTAAAGTTGAACAACAAGCCGCTTTTCTGCAGGATGCAGCAAAGCTAATTGAGCAGGCTCCGCTGTTTGGATTGACCATTACGGGCGGAGAGCTCTTCCGGACACAGGAGCAACAGGATCTTCATTTCGCCTCCGGAAAATCGAAATTACGCCATAGCCTGCACCAGGATCGAATGGCCATTGATCTGAATTTCTTCAAAAAGGGTTCCTCCGGAGCCTTGGAACTGACCTATAATAAGGCAGATATTCAACCATTGGGTGATTGGTGGGAAACATTAACCCCCCAAAATAAATGGGGTGGCAATTGGAGTGGATTTATTGATACGCCGCATTTTCAACGAAATGAAATTTAAGGATGAAAAACATTTGGACCTACCTGTCAACCCTGTTTGCCGGCATCATCGCCGGACTGGTAATCTTTTTGAAATTGGACGGACCCGAAACGGTAATCAACGACAATACCAGTATCGGAAAGTTAAAACTACGCGGCCAGGGAAACTCGGCCAATGTTACGATGGATCATGAATCTACCGAAGGTTCCGTTGAGCCATCAACGCGGGAAGATAGAAAAGTAGCAAGGCTTTTACGGCGGGTGGCCAGAATCCGGGAACGCAAGGATAAAAAAGAGAGCGGTTAGTTAAGAGTAAAATTTGTCCTTTAGCGACCAGCGGTTGTTGATGAAATTTGGTCAGTTTATTATAAACCCAAAAAATTAAATTATGAAAAATTTATTGCTTATCGTTTTTATGATCGGGTTGTTTATTGTCGGATGCAGTTCTCCTGCCGAAAAAATGAAACCTGTAAGCGCCCAAACTCAGTTTGTGCAGGTTGCAGATGTTCAGTTACAGGTCCCGGTAATGAATGCTGTTGACCAAACAGCCCAGCCGGCACCGGAAACGCCGGTACCAATTAAATGGGTAGATGAGAATTTTTGGTCCACCATATCCGGAGTTTTACTCCTGGTTTATGAATTTCTGGCGTTGAAAATGCCCACTTCCAAGAGTATTTCTATACTGGGAAACTTATATAAACTGCTGACATGGTTTGTTCCAGATAAATCCAGTAGCGGAGGTCAGTTTTCGATAAGTAATAAGTAGTAGGTCCTGGTTTTCCTTCAATAGTTTGGTTAGTCGAATTAATCCCCGGCAGAAGATGTCGGGGATTTTTTTGTCATGCTGGCGGGAATCATCCCGGAAAGAATAGTTCTATCGCCTGGTCAATAACTCAACCAAAGGAACATTGATGTAATAATTCCCGGTTCCGAGTTTTTCTTTTTTGAGCAAACCATCCTCCGCCAATTTATTTAAATAATTCGCAGCAGTAATCCGTGAAACATTAAGATCATTGACAACAAATTCAATCTTGGTGTATGGATGCTTAAATAAATTGTTCAACAAATCCTGACTGTAAAACTTATAATTGTCACGTAATTTGTATTTATAAATCATCATTAGTTCCCTGATTTTAATGATCAGATCAATCGTTTCCCTGGAGGTTTTCTCGATTCCATGAACCATAAATAGGACCCACTCTTCCCAGAAATTTTTTTCCCTCACCTCCTGTAATAGCCGATAATAATCCGATTTGTGATTTATAATGTAACTGCTAAGATATAAGATTGGCAACGTCTGAAGCTTTTCGAGAATCAGATAAAGAATATTAATAATCCTGCCAGTCCGGCCATTCCCATCGTAAAATGGATGAATACTTTCGAATTGAAAATGAATAATCGCCATTTTAATTAAAGGATCGTAATCACAAATCGCGGGGTCATTCATAAAATTCTCAAGATTTGCCATCAGGCGGTTAATCGTATCAAAATCCTGTGGCGGAGTATAAATTGTCTCGCCGGTTGCCGCATTTTTTAATGCTGTTCCTGGCAGTTTTCGAAATCCTGCAGTATTCTCTTCCAGGACTTCCTGAATTTCCAAAATTATCCTGTTTGTCAATAAGCCGCTTTGCGAAGTCAGTTCATATCCTTTTTTTAAAGCTGAAATATAATTCTGAACCTCTTTAGCATTTAATGGCTTAAATGTATCCAGGTTCAGTTCTGATTTATATAAATCATCGTGTGTCGTGATAATGTTTTCAATTGCAGAACTGTCTTTTGCTTCTTGCAAACCGAGTGTATTAATTAAAATATTCTGGTTTGGTATTGTTGAAGCAATCCCTTTCAATTCAGCCAAAGCAGCATGAGCAGAAGGTAAACTTTTTAAAATTTGCCTTGTCTCTAAGTCAATTTTTAGAGGTAACTCCATTAGTTCCCATTTTTCTTGGACGCTCATAATGTATAGATTTTCAAATTTTCTATACAAAGATAATCTATTGTGTAAAGATTTTCAAATTTTCTTTACAATACAAACCTGCTGTGTATAGATTATTGAATATTTTGATTCAAGGCTTGGTCTTGTTCTATGTCTTTAATGATAAAATCAATTAATTTGCGGTTGGCAACGTCCATTCTTAAGAAATCTTCCTTGATATAAATGCCTGATGTTCGCAGGTTTTGTTCCGGGTTGATGTGGCCAAGGCACAATGAGATATCATCTTTGGAGATCCCAATTTCACGCATCACTGTAGCAAATGAGTGACGGGCCCAGTAGGTCGTCAAAGGTGATGCCAGTTTTAGCTTTAGACGATCTTCCACTGTTTTAAGCTGTACATTTAACATCTTATTAAATGCGACCTGATTTGCATATTGAAATTCAGTTTTGTGGCTATGCTTTACTGAATTTCCGCTTCGCTCTTCCAAACAGTAATCAGCAAACCAGAACAGATATTTTTCACCCTTGTACTTATTAATGATTTCCTGTGCTTCAGGTTCAATTTTAATATTGTAAAAGCGCCCGGTTTTAAACCGGCTGAATTGCAACCGGTCATCAATAACTGCTGAAGGTTTCAGATAAAACAGATCCTTAATATTAATACCAGCCAAAAACATTTGCAACATGAAAATATCTCTTGTAATCTCTTCACGTTTTGAAATCGTCTTAAAATCCCGGATTGCCCTAATTATATCGATTGACAAGTTTCTGTTTTGGGTGGGCTCCGTTGCAATTTTAAATTTACGGAAGGGATAGTTTAGGATCACAGGACTGGCAATATTGACGTTGTATTCGTCAATTGCCAGGTTAAACATGGTTCGGATATACCTGCAATAAATCGCTACCGAATTAAGTTTATAATTCTTTCTTAAATAATAAGCACAAAATTGCTCTAAAAAATCAGGGGTAATCTCGGAGAAATTTAAAGTTGGACGCTTATGGAATTCTTTTACTCGTTACAGAGTATTATACAAAAATGCTATTGTACTTTTTTTGTCGGATTTCTTAAGCTGTTCCAACCGGGCTTCGGTAAACTTAAAAAAATCGGTAATGTACCTTTCTGGCCCTGCAATTAAAAAATTTTTCAGAGCCAAAGCGTCGAGCTGATCCGTTTTTGTAGGATTATCAAGAATTTCACGTTCGTATTTCGTCATAATCTCCGAAATACGGATATTCTTGATTTGAGCATTACGGTCTCCATTTTTGCCTCCAATGACTTTTGAGTCACGGAAGTTATCCGGTAAAACAAAAATATCTGTCTTGATATTCACTACAGTACGGTGTGCAGTGACCCGAATATAGATATTACATTCGCCAGCCTTCTTTGACTGATGGTGCAAAATGATAGGTTTTAGAGTTGCCATTGCTTTTAGATTATATTGTTAAGTATATTTCAGGACAATTCAGAAACAATTTTTTTGTGAATTTGCGTAGAAGTCTAATAAAAACAGGTGTTTTTGAAATATATTGTTAAATAATTCTGAAAACTATTTGCAAACATTTCGTACTGCAATGTACATTTTATGTCTGTACAAACAATTTTTTTGGCAAAAAAAAGAGGGTAAAACCAAAATATTTTTGATTTTACCCTTGATTATCAGCACTTTCTGTTGTAGCGAGAACCGGGGATGATCCGGTGACCTCATGATTATGAATCATGCGCTCTAACCAACTGAGCTACCTCGCCATAATCTCAAAATTTCTCAATATCCTGATCCCTATCTTAAACCCCGGAAATAATCCGAAAATCGGTCATAAGCCGGTGCCCTTTTTTACCGTTTGAGGGTGCAAAGATAATACCTTTCTGATTTATGACAACCCATTCGTTTATTTTTTTAATTTTTGATCACCTGTCTAATTTAAAGTATTGAATTTTATAAATAATTAACTATTTTGCGACTGAAGAAAAGAATAAACTTACATTTGTGATTTAATGGGAGTTTCATTGAAGTTATCATGTTTAAATTCATTGCATTTGATAAGGACAACAGAAGGGTTATAACATTTTTAAAGTTATATTCCTGTTGGCCGGAAATTCAGCATCAATATAAATTTTTAAATATTAATTAAGATATTCAAGAGTGAAAGAGATCCGATTAGAATTCTTCCTTAAAACATCGCCCACCGTGTTGTTTAGCCGGATTAGTACGCCGTCCGGACTGGCGGAATGGTTTGCCGACAATGTGAAAGTTGAAGGGAAAATATTTACTTTTTTCTGGGGAGAGACAGAACAGCAGGCTGAGATTCTGACAATGATTCCAAACGTAATGATTAACTTCCGATGGCTGGATGGGGAACTTTCCACTGAATTTGGTTTCAATATTATTCAGGATGAACTAACTGGTGATGTGGCTTTAATTGTTTCCGACAATATCGAGGAAGACGATGCAGAGGATGCCCGTAATCTTTGGATTTCTCAGGTTGCCAAATTAAAACATATGATTGGCTCCTAGATTTAAGATACCCCCAAATTCCAAAAAAGATGTAACTTTGCGTTCGTTTCAGAAACCCATTGCATGAAGCGACTACATCTGTATATAATTAAAAGTTTTATAGGGCCCTTTTTTGTCACGCTGATTATCTCCCTTTTCGTACTGCTTATGCAGTTTTTATGGGTCTATCTTGACGAACTTGTTGGCAAAGGATTGGATTTCAGTGTAATACTTGAGTTTATTGTTTACACTATGGCCATGTTAATGACGAATGCTTTGCCTTTGGCCATGTTACTGGCATCCATTATGACCTTTGGAGACCTCGGGGAAAATAACGAATTGCTGGCGATGAAGGCGGCGGGCATTTCCCTTTACAGGATAATGAAGCCAGTGATCGTACTTAGCATTCTGCTCAGTATCGGATCTTTCTACTTCTATAATCAGGTGATACCTGTATCCTATAAAAAGCTGATAGCGCTCATGTCAAGTATCAGGCAGCTCCGTCCTGAGATCATTGTTAAAGAAGGCGTCTTTTCCAACGATATTGATAATTACTCAATTAAAGTTGGCAAAAAATCTCAAAACGGAGAAATGCTTTATGATATCATGATCTATGATCATACTGAAGAAAAGGGAAATGTAACAGTCACAGTTGCTGATTCAGGAACGATGAAGATTACCAAGGATAAAAAATATATGATCCTTAATCTCTTTTCCGGCCAAACTCATTCTGAAATGCAACCCAATGACCGGAAAAAATTGACCTATCCGGCCAGAACGGATAAATTTACCAAACAATCTATTTTTACAGTTTTGCAAGGGATGGAACTTGAACGCAAAGATGAGAGTATTTTTAAGAACCAAAACAGGGCACTTAATAATGCACAAATTGTTTATTTTCTTGATTCAATAGGCAAAACATTGGAAAAGAGGAGGATAGATCACGCATTGACTCTCACTTACTTATCGCCTTTATCCATAAATGTGGTCAAACTGGCACGGAAAGATGTTTCAGTCTCTAAGCCACTTAAAATGGTCAAATATGTCAATATCGATTCTGTAATGACCAAAGCGTCATTCCCTGTCAGATCCGGAGCGCTGAGCACAGCACTTAATAATGCCCGCAATAATGCAAGGACCATTCAGCAGGCCGAGGAAATGCTTGTGGCAACAAACAGAAATCTGAACCGGTTTGGGATTGAGTGGCATAAAAAATACACCTTTGCGATCGCATGCCTGGTTTTTCTGTTTATTGGGGCTCCTCTCGGAGCAATCATCCGGAAAGGTGGGCTGGGAATGCCGTTGGTGATTTCTGTAATACTCTTTATTTTCTATTGGATTATTACAACTACCGGTGAAAAATTCTCCCGTGAAGGTGTAACTTCAGTCTGGGAGGGTGTTTGGTTAGCAACTTTTATATTTCTCCCTGCCGGGGTGTTTTTAACCTACAAAGCAGCCAACGATTCGGTTGTATTTAATATAAATGCCTATTCTGAATTCTTCAGGAAAATTTTCAGACGTCTGGGAAAAAAAGAGGAGGCAAAACAAGACAAATAGCTTAATATTTTTTAGAATGAACCGCATAAAAATGAATACCATTGATGAGGCTGTTGAAGATCTCCGCAATGGAAAATTAATCATCGTTGTCGACGACGAGGACCGTGAAAATGAAGGTGATTTTATAGCTGCTGCCGAAAAAATCACCCCTGAAATGGTCAACTTTATGGTGACTGAAGGAAGAGGATTGATTTGTGTGCCAATTACAGAGGAGCGCTGCGAAGAACTGGATCTTGGTATGATGGTTGGGACGAATACTTCGCTCCATGAGACTCCATTTACAGTATCTGTTGATGCCGTTGGGGATAATGTTTCAACAGGTATTTCTGCACACGACCGTGCCGTTACTATTCGCATGCTTGCCGATCCGGCAACAAAACCAAATGAACTTGGACGTCCGGGCCATATATTCCCTTTACGTGCCAGGAGTCGTGGCGTTCTTCGCAGGGCAGGACACACTGAAGCAGCTGTGGATCTTGCGCGTCTTGCAGGGCTTGAACCTGCAGGGGTCTTGGTTGAGATCATGAATCCCGATGGTTCAATGGCCAGGCTTCCCGAACTATTTAAAATTGCCAGAAAATTTGATCTTAAATTGGTGTCAATCGAAGATCTTATTGCCTATAAAATCGATAAAGAAAGTCTTATTGAAAGAGGCGAGGAAGTTCAATTGCCTACTGCTTACGGAAAATTCAGATTAATCCCATTTCTGCAGAAATCAAACGGAGTAGAACACATTGCCCTGATTAAAGGGGAATGGGAACCTGACGATGCAGTACTGGTAAGGGTTCACTCTTCGTGCGCTACGGGAGATATTTTTGGATCCCTGCGGTGCGAATGTGGTGATCAGCTTCATAAAGCCATGGAACTTATTGACAAACAGGGGAAAGGGGTAATCGTATATATTCAGCAGGAAGGACGAGGCATTGGCCTTATGAATAAGATTAAGGCCTATAAGCTTCAGGAACAAGGGATTGATACTGTTGACGCCAATATCCATCTCGGTTTCGATCCAGACGAACGTGATTATGGTGTGGGCGCTCAAATATTATGTAGTCTGGGAGTCCGGAAGATGCGACTTCTCACCAACAATCCGGTGAAACGGGTTGGGCTTGAAGGATATGGTTTAAAAGTGGTGGAATCAATCCCTATTGTAATCAAATCAAATCCGTACAACGAGGTTTATATGAAAACAAAACGCGATCGGATGGGGCATTCCCTGTAAAATCTCAAAAACTTGTATATGGCTGATAATATTGAATATAGAAGTGATTATGACTATGATCAGGTAGAAGGGGTAGACTATCATTTATCAAAAGATGGGTACCGAATTATGACTGAAAGCTTTCTGATTAAACGTGGTTATTGTTGCGGTAATGGCTGTCAAAACTGTCCTTACTTCCCAAAGGCAACTAAAGGGAACACAAACCTGCGGTAAGCAATTCGAGAGATATTTACAGGTATAATCTTCAAATCCTTAACTGATGAATGGGAAACAACTGCGCATTGTATTCATGGGAACCCCTGAATTTGCTGTCACAAGTCTGAAATCGCTCGTTGAAAATGGCTATAATGTAGTGGGTGTTGTAACTGCCCCAGACAGGCCATCGGGTCGGGGACTGCAATTGCACCAATCAGATGTAAAACGATATGCTGAAAGCTACGGCTTACCCGTGCTTCAGCCTGAAAAGCTGAAAGACGAAAATTTTCTGAGGGAATTAAAATCCTTACAGGTAGACCTACAGGTTATAGTGGCATTCAGAATGCTTCCTGAGGTAGTTTGGAATATGGCTCCTCTTGGCACCTTTAATCTTCATGGATCGCTTCTCCCCCGTTATCGTGGTGCAGCGCCCTTAAACTGGGCTATAATAAACGGAGATCATGAAACCGGAGTAACCACCTTTCTTTTAAAACAGGAAATAGACACCGGAAATATACTTTTCCGGGAGGAAGTTCAGATCGGACCCGAGGAGACCTTTGGGGAACTTCACGACAAGCTTATGGTCATTGGGGCAAATCTTGTGATAAAAACAGTTAATGCATTGGCCGATGGTAACGTTAAACCACTTCCTCAATCCTCACTAAAAATAGACCCGGAGCGCCTTCATGCCCCAAAGATCTTCAAGGAAACCTGTAAAATCAACTGGCAAAAAACGGCTGATTCTATTCATCACCTGGTCAGAGGATTAAGTCCATACCCGGCAGCCTGGACCAGCTTCGTGGGCAGCGGATCAGAAACAGGGGTAAAAATCTTCAAAGTCGCACCAGAAAACATAAGTCATAATTATCAACCCGGGGAAATCTTAAGTGACAACAAAAATTACCTCAAAATCGCATGTGCTGACGGATTTTTACATATCAGGGATTTGCAGCTTGCCGGCAAAAAACGACTTGAAATAGCTCCGTTTCTCCGCGGCTTTCCGAACCCTACCAATTATAAGGCACTTTGATTTTCAAATAAGTAATGGGCAGAATAAAATGTTGGTATCTAATGCAACTTATATTCAAATTATTACTTTACTCAAAAATTAAATGAACATTTTTATGAATTTTCCTGACTCGCAAGTAACTATTTTGTATGTTTACATAACCTTTAAAAATACCGAAACCGGATTTTTAAAGGCTGACTTAAATTGAAAAAATGTTTCTCTCAACTCACCAAAACTAATAAAGGAGGTATTAACTATGGATAATGTTGATACAGTATCAACAGATGTGCTTATAATCGGAGGTGGTCCATCTGGCTTGGCTACCGCGATTTATTTGGCGGATAGGTTAAAACAAAAAGGGCTGAACAATCGAATACTGCTGATCGATAAGGGCAATTCCATCGGGAGCCATATTCTTTCAGGAGCAGTTATTAAACCTGATGTTTTTAAGGAGTTATTGCCTGATGTGGAATTTTCAGAAATTCCTTTCAATGCCCGGGTAACTAAAGACAGTATGGTTTTGTTAGGGGAACATAGTCATATAAAACTGCCGTTTCATGCTCCCTATATGAGTAACAAAGGTTATTATACCGCCTCATTGGGTCAGTTATGTAAGTATCTAGCCGTAAAGGCCCAGCAAAAGGGGGTTGAAATATATACCGGTTTTGCAGTAGATGAGATCCTGTACAAAGACGGAAAAGTAATTGGCGCCAAAACTAAAGATACGGGTTTGGATCACCACGGAAATCAGTTGGAGAATTTTCAGCAAGGCACACGGATTGAGGCTAAAATTACCGTTTTCGCGGAGGGGCCAAGAGGCCCTTTAACTAAAATGCTCATTAATAAGTTTAATCTCACCGAAGGGCGAAACGAACAAGTATACTCTTTGGGTTGCAAAGAGTTATGGTCCGTTCCGCAAGGGAATATCGAACCGGGTGAGATTTATCATACCCTTGGTTATCCTCTTCAGAATGATGAATTTGGCGGAGGTTTTATTTACGGGCTAAACGACAATAAAGTAGCCGTTGGAATTGTTGTCGGTCTGGATTATAAGGATCCCACATTCGATGTCCATGATGCCATGCAGGTGTGGAAGACTTCCTCATTTGTTTCTAAAATCCTAAAGGGAGGTAAATTGGTAGAATATGGTGCTAAAACACTTCCTGAAGGAGGTTATTATGCTATTCCTAAATTATACGTTGACAATGCCTTAATTGTTGGAGACGGTGCAGGATTGGTAGCAATGCCTACCTTGAAAGGGATCCATTTATCGGTTAAATCTGGTATACTGGCAGCACAAACTATAACAGAGGCACTTTCAAAAAATGACACTTCTGAAAATACGCTTAAACATTATGAAACCAGTGTAAAAAGCGGTACTATTCATAAAGAGATGTTCAAAGTCCGTAATTTCAGGCAGGGGTTTGAAAAAGGACTATTTGCCGGAGGATTTCATTTTGGGACCCAATTAATCACGGGTGGTGCAGGTTTCTTTGGCCGGCTAAGATCAATTCCAGACTATAAGACTACAAAAAAACTCAAAGATTTTAAGAAGAAGCCTTTTAAAGAACGGTTTAAGGGAAAGCTCGAATTCGATAAAGTACTGACATTTGATAAGGTAACTGATGTCTATTATTCTGGAGTATACCACGATGAACAGCAGGTGGTGCATGTCCGGATTAATGACCCCGAAAAGTATAAGAAAGTTAATATCGATCAATATGGGGCTCCTGAGCAATTTTATTGTTCCTCTGAAGTATATGAACTCCATACCAATAAGTCAGGAGAAAAGGAGATCAGAATTCATGCTGAAAATTGTATGCATTGCAGAACTTGTGACATCAAATCCCCCGGACTGGGTATTACCTGGGCAGTACCAAACGGTGGCAACGGACCGGATTTTCAAAACATGTAACAATTTAAAGATTAGGGAATAATGGCATTAACAATAATCAGTTTAATAAAGCAGGTTCCGGTCCCCAGCGAAATGAGAATGGGTGAGGATGGGTTGATGGACCGCACAAAAGCAAAATCAATTATTAATATAGATTGTCAATTCGGACTCGAAGCCGGATTACAACTCAGGAAACAACATCCGGATGCCCGGTTAATAGTGTGTTCAATGGGACCTGGATCGTTTGAAGCCTCTTTAAAAACGGCTATTTCCATGGGTTATGACGAAGCGTACCTTTTATCTGACCGCAAACTTGGAGGAAGTGATACTTATGCTACAGGCCTGGCAATTTCAACTATGCTTAAGCATCTTGGTTTTTCAAAAAACTCGAAAGACCCTTTCATTATTTTAGCCGGCCGGCAAACCAGTGATGGCGACACTGCTCACGTTCCATCACAGGTGGCCGAAAATATGGGAATTCCACAGGCCACTTTTGTTGAAAGTGTAAAATCAGAAGGGACTAGCAGCGTAATTGCAAAGAGGATTATTGAAGGTGGATATCAAATGATGAAATTACCTATGCCTTGCGTTATTTCATTAACTCCAACTGGCATACCTCCCCGTAAACCTTCATTGAGCGGTGCAATCAAAGCCCGAAACCTGAAAATTACGACTTTTGGAATTGATGATATTGGCTTAGGAACCGAAAAAATCGGAATAAGCGGATCCCCAACCATTGTAGCAAAAGTAGTTAATATGGTTAGTGAAAGGCCACCTATAACCCTGTCAGAAGGACACAACGAAGTGTCATTGGTTGATAGTTTAATTGCTAACCTGAAAAAAGGGGGAAATGTTTTAGAAAAGAAAGAGACAGCTGCTAAAAAGGAGAGCGAACGCCCTGACTTTCCCGAAAAAGACTTTAGAAACGGAGCAAGCGGAATTGTTACCTGGGCTGAAATAACCAATGGGAATATCTCAAGACCTTCTCTGGAATTGTTAACTCCCGCAAGAAACCTGGCCACTCAGTTGGGTCATGGGACAAAGGTAATGACCCTGATGATCGGGAAAAATATCAAGGCATTGGCGCAGACGCTGATTGAACATGGTTCAGATGAAGTTATCTGCGTTGAAAATGACAGGCTTGAGGAGTACCTGGTTCTTCCGTTTGCATCGATCTTCGCACAAGTCATTAAGGAAAGAAATCCTGAAATTGCTCTTTTTGCTGCAACTACTTCCGGACGGGAATTGGCTCCCAGAATAGGGATGAGAACCAGTAGCGGAGTCACCGCTGACTGCACAGGACTTGAAATCGGAGAGTATATTGACCGGAAACAAAAAGTGATTATTACACCAATTCTGGAATCACGCCGGCCTACTTATGGAGAAAGTAAACTTGCTACTATCCTTGGATTTGTTTGTCCGCAGGTTTCAACTGCCCGGGCCGGCACATTTGAAGTTCCGCCCCGTATCAAAGATCGGAAGGGTATTGTATCAGGTTTCAGCCCTGTATTGGACGAAAAAGATTTTGTTGTTGAAATTATCAAAACCGTCCGCGGTGAAGGGGGATTGCAAAATCTTTTTGATGCTGACATTATCGTTTCAGGGGGCAGAGGTACAACCAATGATAGTTTAGCACTTATAAAATCCCTTGCTGAGGCTCTGAAAAATCAGGGAGTGAATGCGGAATGGGCTTGCAGTCGTCCTGTAGTGGACGAAGGTGTTACCGAGTATGCAAGACAGGTCGGACAGACCGGCAAAACTGTTCGGCCTAAAGTATATGTAGCAGTGGGCATCTCAGGTGCAATTCAACACATTGCAGGAATGAAAGAGTCAGGTAAAGTAATCGCTGTGAATCATAATCCTAAGGCAAGCATTTTCAACAATGCAGATTTTGGGATTGTCGGCGACTACCAGGATATTCTTCCGGAATTGATCGAACGGGTCAAAGCCGGGTTCACTTTCGGTATTGAACCAAAAAAGAAAATTTAATATATATTTGTCTTGATTTAGAACTCATTATCGTAATGGATTTATGATCGTCGGGGATGACGAAAACCGTTAAAAGAGTAGTCGATTTTAATACTTGAAATAATGCAATTATTACCTATCTCATTACTTGCAATCCTTGCCGGAACATTGTTACTGGCAAAAACCAGAAAAGAAGAGCTTGGCAAAATTTTTGCCTTTGTTTCCTGGTTCTTTATTGTTGTGGGTTTCATCCTTTTCATTGGAGTTATCTGCATCGAGACTAATGGTCATAAGTCAGGTCATCCTTGTTGTAAACAGGAGATGATGATGAAAGGTTGTAGTCGTGGAATGCACGACGGTATGTGTTGTCCACCTCCTACCGGCATGTGCAAAGGCCCCGGTGAGAAAAAGGAAAACTGCATGAAAAATGACAGTATTATGAAAACCTGTCCAAAGCATGCAGTAGGTGATAATCCTAAAATACCCAGCCCGAAATAGAAGTTTTCGGGGGAAACCCAATGAACTTACCCAAAAAATCCTGAGATAAACCTTGGGATTTTTTCTTTTAACACAACCGATAATTTACATTAAATCATGGGTTTTATTACCTAAGAAATTAATTTGTGACATTGTAAGCCTTTTGATTGTTGGGTTATAAAGATTATTAATATCTTCGCTTGAATTTTGTGATTCTGTTCATTACAGAAGATAATGGAGTGCCATAAAATATAATATACACTAAAATTGATATGAAGACAAAAGGGTATAAGTTTTATAACACCGTTGTGGGATGGGTTATATTTCTTGTCGCAGCAATCGTTTACCTGAGTACAATCGAGCCAACTGCCAGTTTTTGGGATTGTCCGGAATTTATTACAAATGCTTTTAGTCTTCAGGTTGGGCATCCCCCTGGCGCTCCTTTCTTCATGCTCATGGGGCATATATTTACCTTGTTTGCCAGTGATACTTTACATGTGGCAGTTATGGCTAATATTATGTCGGCCCTTGCAAGTGCCTTTACTGTCTTGTTCCTCTTTTGGACAATTACCCATTTGGCCCGTAAAATAATGGGAGAGAGGGATTCTGATCCTTCCCTGCCACAAATGATCGCTATTTTAGGTGCGGGAGCTGTTGGCGCATTGGCCTATACTTTCTCTGATACTGCCTGGTTTTCTGCTGTCGAAGGTGTAGTTTTCGGAACTTCATCGGTATTTACTGCCTTTGTATTCTGGTGTATCCTGAAATGGGAAAACGAAGCAGATGAGAAATTTGCAAATCGTTGGATTATCTTAATATGCTATGTGATTGGGCTATCAATAGGTGTTCACCTGCTTAACCTATTGGCTATCCCGGCAGTTGTACTGGTCTATTATTTTAAAAAATATCCTGCTACTCCTGCAGGGGTTGTTATTGCATTAGTACTGTCAATGGCTTTGGTAGGATTCGTGTTTTTCGGATTTATTCCTGGGGTGGTTATCCTTGCCCAATGGTTTGAACTGTTATTTGTGAATGGTATTGGTGCCCCTTACAATACCGGTACAATTATCTATATTCTTCTGCTAATTGGCTTAATTGTTTGGAGTGTGCGATATACCATTCAAAAGAAAAAAGCACTTGCCAATACCATAATACTTGGCTTTACCGTCATGCTGATCGGTTACTCCTCGTATGCTGTAATCGTTATCCGATCAATGGCTAACCCTCCCATGAACCAGAATAGTCCTGACAACCCGTTCTCTTTACTAACCTATCTGAATCGGGAACAATACGGTGCTAAACCAATCGTTTATGGTCAATACTACAATGCGCCTCTAAATACAGAGAATCCATACTCCAAGGGAAGTGCAAACTATGTAGAACGCAATGGCAGATACGAAATATCAGATTATAAGCAGGCCGCAAATTATGATAGCCGGTTTATGACTTTCTTCCCCCGGATGTTCAGTTCTACGCCGGATCATGTCAAAGAGTATCAGAACTGGGCAAATATTAAAGGGACCCCTATTCAGGTTACCAACAGGGAAGGGGAGCCCCAACGGATTATGAAGCCTACTTTCATGGAGAATCTCAGCTTTTTCTTCTCTTACCAGATCAACTGGATGTATTGGCGATATTTTATGTGGAATTTTTCCGGACGTCAGAATGATAACCAGGGTTATGGCGATATTTTAAACGGGAACTGGATCACCGGATTTAATTTCCTTGACTCTATCCGGCTGGGTGATCAGAGCCACCTTCCAAAGGCACTGGCCGAAAATAAAGGAAAGAATAAGTATTACATGCTCCCTTTAATTCTTGGGTTACTTGGTTTGTTTTTTCAATTTAATTCCGGACCTAAGGGGAAACAGGATTTCTGGGTGTTGGTGTCCCTATTCGTAATGACAGGTATGGCTATCATTATATACCTGAATCAGGAACCGCTTCAGCCCCGTGAGCGGGATTATGCCTATGTCGGGTCCTTCTATGCCTTTGCCATCTGGATTGGCCTGGGAGTCCTCTCGTTATACCAGCTTTTAATGAAGGTCTCTCCTGCCAAAACAAGCGCTATTGTAGCCACAGCCCTTTCACTTATTGCTGTTCCATGTCTTATGGCCAATCAGAACTGGGATGATCATGACCGTTCCGGTCGTTTTACTGCTCGCGATTTCGGGCGAGACTATCTCGAGTCGTGTGCCCCCAATGCCATTATCTTTACCAATGGTGACAACGATACCTTCCCTTTATGGTATGCCCAGATGGTTGAAGGGGTCAGGACGGATGTGCGGGTATGTAATTTAAGTTACTTTCAGACGGACTGGTATGTTGATCAGATGAAGCGAAAGGCTTTTGAATCTGATCCTCTCCCCATCAAATTTGAGCACAACCAGTATGTACAGGGAACCCGCGATGTCATTTATGTACTGGATCAGATCAAACGTCCGGTGAATCTGAAGGAAGCAATGGATTTTGTCCGGTCCGATGACCAGGGGACCAAACTGGAGCAGGCTGAAAATGCCTCTTTTATCCCCTCCAAACAGTTATTTTATCCGGTTGACAGGGCTGCTGTTCTTGCCAACAATGTGATCGACCCGAAAGACGCCGGCAAGATTGTTCCCCAGATGGAGATCAAGCTGACCGGGAATTATGTGACCAAGGATGAGTTGATGATTCTGGATATAATTGCCAACAACAACTGGAAACGACCAATCTACTTTGCCATAACCGTCGGACGGGAGAAATACCTGAATTTGCAGGATTATTTTCAGGTAGAAGGATTTGCCTACCGCCTGGTTCCAATTAAAACACCATCCACCGGCAGCGGCCAAATTGGAGGTATCCGTACCGATGTGATGTACAATAACATCATCAATAAGTTCAAATGGGGCAATATGAACGATCCAAAGGTTTACCTGGATGAGAACAATATTCGCATGTCGATGAATGTTCGGAACAGTTTTGTCAGATTGGCCGATGGATTGCTCGATCAGGGGAAACGAGATTCTGCCATTGCCGTACTCGATCGTTGCAACGAATTGGTTCCAAATTCAAAGGTGACCTATAATTACTTTAACCTGCTGATGGTTGAATCATATTACAGGGCAGCCCACAATCTGGTAAAAAACGCAACCCTGGACAGTTTATCTCTCGAAGTAAATACCTTTCCTGCAGCCACTAAGAAGGCGAATGAGGTGGCGAAAGTAATGGCCCGAAATTGCGAGGAGGAGTTGAAATATTATTTCACCCTTGAGCCACGCTTCCGGGCATCCGTTCAGGAAGAGCTGCAACGTTCATTCTATATTATGCAGGAGTTGAGCAATCTTTCAGAACACTACGGAGAGAAGGAATTGAGCGAAGATATCTCCAAAAGGTTAAATAATTTACTCTCTGTTTATCAACCTGAATTGGCAGGTAAGAGATTAAGAAAGTAGATTTTGAAATTCAGACGGGGTAGTCCGTTAATCACACTAAAAGGTCGGTCGTAATTTACACCGACCTTTTTAGCTATTAATAATT
Organism: uncultured Bacteroidia bacterium; assembly: GCA_903923905.1. GTDB lineage: Bacteria > Bacteroidota > Bacteroidia > Bacteroidales > Prolixibacteraceae > JAAFHB01. The sequence goes on along the minus strand of CAIXZH010000009.1, from coordinate 22,455 downwards.
TATAAAATCTTCTCTAAAAATACAGAACAGTAAACCAGCTTAAAATTTACTTTTAAACTTTGTGCTATGAAAAGGTCCCTATTTATGTTTTGGATTTGGATTGGAATTATTCCGTTGACTTTTGCCAATCCAATACGCAATCTGAGTTCAATTGAAGGGTTGATTAAAAGATTTCCTACTGCGGAGTATGTTACGCTATTTGACAGTACGAAAGTGAAAATGATGGAGAGCGGACTTAGTTATTATCAGGAGCACCAGCGGGTTATAATTCTGACTCCCGAGGGGGGAAAGAGTTTTAATGTTTTTAAATCGGAGTATGATCCCCTGACGGCCTCTGTTGAGATCCGGAAGATTGTTGTTTATTATAAAAGTGGGGGAAAAAAGGAATTGAATCAAAAGGATGAAATAGATTATCCGGCTCCTGCTGGAACTATCCTTTGGGGTTCGCGACAAAAAATGACTGAGCTTGGAAGGCTTGAACCCGGAGATGCATTCGAAGTATTTGAAGATAAAAAAGGGTTTGCCTATGCATTGCTGGACGCTCAAAGTGAGGATGATAAATATATTCCTCCGATGAGAGGTCATTTTTATGATATTGTTCCGTTTTGGTCTGATGCCCCACTATTGATAAAAGTGTACCAGCTGGCAATCCCAAATTCAAAGGTTGTGAATTATCATGTGTATAATGGAAACCTAAATATCCGAAAAGAAAAAGGTTCAGAAAATTCGCTTTTTACATTTTCTCTTTCGAATATCAACCCTTTTGCTTCCGAACCTAACATGGTTGCACAATCCGATGTGGCGCCAAAACTACTGATTTCAACTGCACCAAACTGGCAGGCCAAATCGAAATGGTTTTTTAATGTAAATGAAGAGTATGGAAGCTTCAAATCGACACCGAAAATCGATCAGAAAGTTAAAGAGATCCTAAGGGGTTCAGTTTCTGAACTGGATTCAGTTGGCAGACTTACTCATTGGGTTGCTGATGAATTAAGATATCTCGGACTGTCAATGGGTAAAGGTGAAGGGTTTACCTTACATAGGGGGAGTATGGATTTTCTTGACCGTTGCGGCGTTTGCAAAGACAAGGCAGGAATGTTGGTTACTATGCTCCGTTCAGCCGGATTTAAGGCATATCCTTCAATGACGATGGCTGGTTCACGGATTGACCGGATTCCGGCAGACCAGTTCAACCATTCTGTGGTTGTGGTAAAACTTTCAGACGGGAAACTTCATCTGCTCGATCCAACCTGGGTCCCTTTTGTGCGCGAGTTATGGTCAAGTGCAGAACAGCAGCAGAACTATCTTCCCGGAATTCCTGAAGGTTCCGATCTGTTGGAAACACCTGTTTCTTTACCAAAAAATCACTTTGTTAAAATTAATGCCAGTTCACAGCTAAGCAAGGAGGGAACCCTGACCGGAGAAATCTCCGTAACTGCTGAAGGGCAATCGGATGCGAGCCTCCGCCGTATGTTTACCGGATCATTCAAGGCGAACTGGAAGATGAACCTGGAAAATGAATTGCTAAAGATCGCACCTCAGGCTAAAATCCTTAAAATCAACTATGGAGATGACCCTTATAATTATATGTCCGGGCCAATCGATCTGCGAATATCTTATGAGATACCTGATTATGCTACTGTCATAGACCGTGCAATCCTCTTTACTCCATTGGCTGCTTCCGGTATTTTTTCAGGAGCAATGCGAAACCTGTCCATTGACCTAAAGGTTCAGACCAGGCATTTCCCTTTTCATGACGCATGTTCCAGAAGTATTGAGATTACTGACAAAACCACTTTCCCTTCAGGATATAAATTATCGTGGACTCCTAAAATTGAGAAATCTACGGGGACCGGAGCAAGCTTTGAAGCCTCCTATTCATTGGAAGGGACTCAGCTTTTTTTTAATGAAAAGGCTGAATACTATAAACGAATTTACACTCCTGAGGATTGGCCGTCTTTTAGAAATGCTGCGAAAATGCAGAAAGCAATTTCAGAAAACCCGGTTATTTTAACTCTCTAATCTTAAACTTATGAAAATCATACAGATTGTCTGGGGAATATCGTTTTTCATGTTGTTTTCGTGCAAAGCTCCGAAAGAAAAGAGCTATCCTGAAGCTGATGCCGTTTATCTGAGTCTCACAAAAACATTTGTTCTGAATAAAGATGGAAGTGTTCTTAATTCAGTAGAGAAAAGGCAGAAGTTATTCACTTACAGGGCTTTTCAAAGTTTATATGGTGAAACAAGAATTCCTTACAATCCGGAAATTCAGAAACTTGTTGTCAGCGAAGCATATACTACAAACGCAGAGAATCAAACTATTAATACACCTGAAAATGGGTACAATGAGGTATTGCCGACCTTTTGCCAGGATTCAAAAGCATACAGCAATCTTCGGGAGATGGTCGTTTCTCATACGGGGCTGGAACGAAATGCTGTTATTAAATGTACCTACAACATTACTACTGCCTCAGGTAAGACTCCGTTTCTGATGGGAATGGAGGAGCTTCAGGCCGATTGCCCTATCGATAATCTGACGATTGTTGTCAAAGTTCCACCAAAGATGAAGCTTCATTACAAACTGCTTAACCTAACTTCTGAACCAATAATTGATCAAGGAAAGGATTTTGATACCTACACCTGGAATTTCCAGGATCTGCCTCAACGGCGCAAAGAGATCCGGAGTGCTTCAGTATGTGAAGATATTCCAACTTTGCTTTTTACCACTCAGAAGGATATATCTGCTGCAATAAATTGGGTTCTAAAATCGAAATCTTCTCCGAATTCAATCAATAAGGAGATCAAAAAGTATGTCGATACTGCTATTAAAGACAAGAAAAGTTTACAGGAGAAAGCCTTAGCCATTCAGAAAATAGTTGTGAATGAGCTTAAAACACTTCACATTCCTGCTTCGCTTGTGGCATTTCAGGCAAGGCCTGAAGAAGAGGTTTGGAAATCCAATTCCGGAACAGTTCTTGAAAAAGCGTTTTTACTATCTTATCTACTCCGTTTGGAAGGTTTAAATGCTGATGTCTGTCTAAATATTCCGGAAGATCTGCTAGAAGAGCAGCGCCCTTTATTGCTGGCTGCAGAACCAATTGTGAAAATAGATAATGTAAACGGTGAAATCATGCTACTGACTGCGGACAGACTTAATGCCGGGAATTTAGATTTGGGAATTCCCCCATTCAGAATTCTCACGCTGAATGCGGCTCATAAGGTATTTTCTGTCAACAAACCGACAGGCATTATCAATGTCGAAGGCAAGCTTATCATTAGCAGGGATGGTAAATTACAGGGAGAACTAACAGGACAATTTTCGGGTAGATTCAACCCATATTTTGAGATAATCAGGAATCAGGGGAAATGTCCTCCGTTATTATCTGATTTTACAGGTTCAACTGGGAAACTGACAGCTGATCAGGCAAATGTTTCCTTTAAGGTTGAAAAAATGGATCAACTGCTTAGCCGGGGAGATTTTAGATTTTTAGATTTGAAAGAAAGTAAATCAGGGATCTCTTCTTTTCACCTTGTCTCAATGCCATTTACAAGAACTTCAGCACTTTACTTAGGCACTCCGATTGACGAATCTTATCATTATACCATTAATTTACCGGCAAACTGGCAACTTGTTAATCCCGTAAATATTGAGTTTTTAAAACCGGGAATTGGCCATGTTATTATTAGTCTGAAGCAATCGGGAAGCGTTATTGAGGCGATCCGGAAGATTAGGATATTTAGTCCGGTCATAGCAAAAAAGGATTATTCTGAATTCAGGGAATTGATTGATAAATGGAGCACTCAAAAATTTAAGCAGTTGATTATTAAATAAATGAAACTAAATATTGAAGAATCTTAACTGTAAAACAGAAATGAAAGAGGCTTTCACCTATTATTGAGAAAGCCTCTTTCATTTTGCTTAAGCGATATACTATTTATTCTTTTGTGATCCTGGCTATCAACAATTACATCGCGCGATTGCCTAATAATGTGTATTCTATGGCTTGGTGTAATAAACCTCCCAGGCAATCCAATCTACAATAGCAGTTGCAAAATTTGCCTGATGTAAGGATGTAAACATAGCACTTATAGTAGGTATAGCTGCACTCGCAAGTGAGGAGATTGTTGCAGTGGTACCATCATCAAAAGTTATTAATAAATCACGTTTCTTACTGGTAACTGTATTATCAACTGTCCCGGCGGTATTAGTAACAACAGCGACTTTTGCCTTAGATTCAAGAACACCACCCACGTAAACCTTTGCGCTGTCCAAACTACTCTTTCCCTGACCCAATTGTCTTACTATCTCAACATTCCCGATAGTCAGGGAGTAATTTGTTTCTCTCCTTTGTTGCAGTGAATCACTACGAATCGATGTATATTTTTCCTCATAAAGTACGTTTTTCCCATCAGAAATTGAATAATCAGAAACAGCCGTATCGCCTGGTGCATAGGTGATCTTGGTAATGTATCCATTAGGGAAATCATATTCTGCTGAGAAGTGAGAATTTGTGGTATGATTGTGTGAGGATTGGATCTTATAAGTTCCTGCTGCTACACCCTGGATTGCAGTTGATGAAGCCATCCGGTAATCATAACCACCCCGTAATCTGTAGGTGAAATCATAATCGGAGAGTGTAATGACATAATCATTAGCCAGTAATGTATCACTTGGAGAATATTTCAGGAGGGTCCGGGAATTGGCCACCTTGGATTGTGGCAAACGGACCACCATCAGGGTACTATCCCCAGTTTTATTAAAGAAGCGGGATATAAAAGAAAACCTTCCAATTTTAACGAAGGTCGCCTTATAATCATAAACCCCGGCAATATTTGCCAATAAAATACTATGAGAAACTGTATCCAGCGGAGTTAATTCAACACTTTTGGTAACCAGATCAGCTGGTCCTGTCACAACCTGATAGCCTGTTGAAGTGGAAATTGAATTTACTGCAGTGGTTAGATTCTGTACCCCCTGTGTGAGCGCTGATTTAAGCGATACTGCCGGCACTGATGGTGATGTACTGGTTGCTGATTTGTTACAGCTCCAAAAAAGAAGTCCTGCCAGGAACATGGTCAAATAAATAATTTTTGTTTTCATGGTTCTACTGCATTAAGGAATTAATTGTCTCAGCTATATTTTATGACGAATTTGTATCAAATTCTGTGCCAAAATAATTTCAAAAAAAGAATGCATCATAAAGTACAATTCGGATATGTATCAGATAATTAGCCTGTTGATAAATCCTTCGGTTTTAATGGCAGATTAAACCGGAAAGCAGACCCTTTCCCTTCCTCGCTTTCCACTATTAAATTTCCTCCAAGACTTTGAATAAAATCGTTGAAATGATTTGGTTGGGTAATTGAGTTTTATTAAATAATTATTCTATTCTTCCTGAAAGTATTTCTGAATAAGCGCTACCAACTCTTCTTTCCTAATGGGTTTAGTCAGGTAATCATTGCAACCTGCAGCGATTGTCTTTTCATCATCCCCGGAAAGGGCATAAGCAGTTTGAGCAAAAATTACTACTTCAGAATTGAACGTTCTGATTTGTCGTGTGGCTTCATATCCGTCCATTTCCGGCATTTGTATATCCATAAGAATCAGATCAATGTCAGGATTATTAAGACAGGCTTCTACTGCTTCTGTTCCAGTTCTAACCATGATAATCTCTTTGCCAAACGATTTGATCACAATTGAAATATAAATTGCAGAACCTTCATCGTCTTCTGCGATTAATATTTTGAGTTTCTTCGTCTGTAGTTCCGGTATATTTTCAGTTTGAATAATTTGAACCGGAGCATTGGTTTCCGGTGTTTCATAGGGTGGAATTAATAAATAAAATGAAGAACCTTCACCCTCCTGACTTTCAACCCAAATCTTTCCGTTCAGCATTACTGTGTAAGCTTTCGCGATTGCCAGACCTAACCCTGAGCCTTCAAATTGCCTGGTGTTAGAACTGTCTGCCTGCCTGAAATGGTCAAAAATAAATTGTTGCTTATTTTTAGCAACACCAATACCGGAGTCTTTTATACAAAACTCCATACTAGTTCCTTTTGTCTGTATTGTAAAGTCAATTTGCCCTGATTTTGTGAATTTTACAGCATTTCCCAACAGATGGGCAAGAATGGTCGTCAGTTTGTGAAGATCACTATTTATGATTGCTAACGATTGGTCAACATCTATTATAACATTGAATTCCAGGCCTTTAAATTCACTTTCCCTTCTGAAACGGGATTCAAGATTCTGAATAACACTTTTGATATCCACCGGGCATAAGGCAATCTTTGTTTGTCCGCTCTGAATTTGTGATATTTCGACAATATCATTAATTGTATTCATCAGTCTTTCAGCGCTTTGATTGATCATTTCGATGTATTCAAGTTGTTCTTCCTTAGTGAGATCGTCGTATTGAAACATGGAGAGAAACCCAAGAATTGCGTTAAAAGGAGTTCGTATTTCGTGTGACATATTATTCAAAAACGCGGTTTTCAGTTTGTCACTCTCTTCGGCACTCATTTTAGCCTTTATCAGGTCTTCTATAATTTTCTTTTTTTCAGTAATATCAACATTGACTCCCCTGAGCGCCACTAAATGACCATCTTTGAAAACTGGTAAAACATTGTTTTGAAGACACCTTATATCCTCACCGGGAAGCTGAATACGAATGTCAACAACTTGCATTTCATTTTCAGCATATGAATGACTGTGCAAAAAATTGATTACCGGAAGATCACCGGGATAAACAATACTGAGAAAATAATCATACTGGTTTATACCGGCATTGATCCGGTCCAATCCCAACATCCGGTAATAGTTTTTTGAACCCACAAGTTCACCGGTTATTAAATTGTGTTCCCAACTCCCCATACTCGCAATTTCCTGGGCTTTATTTAATTCATTCTCGCTTCGCTGCAATTCCAATTCTTTTTGTTTAAGTTCACTGATATCAATGGCAGTAGCTGATAAGAATTGAGGAACTTTTTTCGCATCACATATTATTAAAGCGTTCATCAGCGTAGGAAATACCGTTCCATCTTTTCGGGTATGCCAAACCTCCTGCGTGGAAAAACTTCCGTTAATTTTCAGCTGATTAATAAGTTCACTGACCAAAGGTAATTGTTGATTATTATGGAAGATAAACAGGTTTTTTCCCAGCAGTTCGTTAATCTCATAACTGTGCATCCGGGCGAATGTATCATTTACGTAAAGGATATTTCCTTCCAGCGAAGTAATTGCTGATCCATAATTTGCCTGATCTGCAATAGTCCGGAATTTTAAAATCTCCTGTTCAGCCAGTTGTTGTTCTGTAATGTCCTCTTTTATCGCCAGGAAATGGGTTGTTTTACCGAAATGGTCCGTAATTGGCGAAATTAATGAGGACTCCCAATACAGTTCTCCGTTTTTTCGCTTGTTATGAAATATCCCGTGCCACTCCTTTCCGGAGGTGATATCTTCCCAAAGTTTTTGGTATTCAATATCAGGAGTTTCGCCAGATTTAAGAACTCGTAGATTTTTTCCGATCAGTTCATCGAAGGTATAGCCGGTTGTTAAATTAGCTTTTGGATTTGCATATTCAATATTACCATCCAGATCGGCAATTACGATACTTACGGGGCTTTGTTCGACCGCACGGTAAAGTTTCCCTAGCTGTTTTTCAGCGTTCTGCCTTTCGTTTTCAGTCTCAATGCTTTCGAGCGCGAAGCTAATTTCATTGACAAATTCATCGAGTAACCGGACTTCTTCCTGATCAAAGAAATTGGGTTGGGATGAATATATGGTAAAGGCTCCCAAATTTTTCCCCATTTGAGTAAGAGGAAGTGCTATGGAAGAGCGGTAACCCCGTTTTAATGCCTCGCTTCTCCAGGGTGCTACAATAGGATTTGTTTCAATATTGTCACAAATAAAATGATCGCAATTCCGGATGGCTGCTCCGGTTGGCCCTCTTCCTTCCGGAATATCATCGCTCACTGAAATTTGACTGATAACAGAGAGATACCCGTCCTCAAAGCCAGCTTTAGCAACTGGCCTAACAATTTTAGTCTCTTCATCAATTAAGCCGATCCAGGCCATTCTGAAATTTCCATATTCTATGGCAATGCGACAAACTTCATCCATGAGCTGCGACTTATCCCGGACATGAACAATGGCCTGACTTACATGACTGATTAGAGAATATAGCCGGTTTAATTTCTCTATTTTCTCCAGCGCCAGTTTTCGTTCATTGATTTCCTCTACAAATCCTTCTAAAAAAATACTTTTGCCATTTTCATCCTGCCCAATTTTTGAATTAAGCGATACCCAAATCGGAGTCCCATCTTTCCGTTTTAATTGGCATTCGTATCCTTGTATTATACTGCATTTTTCAAGCAGGGCAATATACTCTGAACGTTGTTCCGCATTGTACCAAACCTGACGGGCAGAATCATTTATATCTCTCAGGTACTCTTCGGCCGAATCATATCCAAGCATTTTTGCCAGCGCGGGATTAGCCAATGTACCCTTTCCTTCTATTGATGTCCTGTAGATTCCTTCTATCGCATTATCAAAGATATATTTGTATTTCTCTTCACTTTTCTTCAGTTTTATTTCTACCCGTTTCCGTTCAGAAATGTCCCTGGTTACAAAAAGCATGCTTGTCGGGTTTCCCTCCGGATCCCTGATAATCTCAGAATTTACTTCAATATAAAACAGGCTGCCATCCGACCGGATCCCAATATATTCTTCCGCATTCAAAAGAGTTCTTTGAAAAAGCTTTTCAATATTAGATCTTGCCTTTTCATGGTCAGATTTGTTTATAAAATCAAATATCGGCCTGTTAATTATTTCATTTGTATCGGTATACCTAAACATTTCCAACATCCGGGGCGAGGAATAAAGGATAATTCCATCGAGATTGGCGATGGTTATTGCGTCTGGTGATGCATTGAGGACGGACCGGTACAGAGATTCACTTTTTTGGAACTCAAGCTCTGCCAGTTTTCGTTGGGTGATATCGATAATCGTACCAGTACCCCCTTTAAAGTTTCCCGAAGAGTGTACTGCTCTGGTAGACATCTGTATCCACCGGGATTCTCCTGTTTTTGTCCGGATCTGATATTCATTCTTTAATTCAATCTTTTCACAGAGTTCATTTAATCTTTTCAAAAGAAGCTGCCCATTCTCGCCAACAAACCGGATGAAATTCCTGCCCCTGATCTCCTCTGCAGAGTAACCAAATATTTTCATAACCGGGGAACTTATGAAAGTAATAATGCCCAGATCATCAATTTCAAAGATGACCTCATTGATGTTTTCAATGATATTTCGGTACCTCTCTTCGCTTTTCTGCAGCGCAAAATTCTTTTCGCTTTTTTCAATAAAATGACCAACCCTTACAGCAATTGAAAAAAGCAATACCGATTCTTCAGGCAGGAAAATTGGGGTCGCCGGGAAATGGCTGCTTTCCGGATAAATAACCTCAACCTTGCCGATATACTTTTCGTTGACTTTTATTTCTTGACTTAATGCAAAGGGACTTGATTGAAAATCGGTCGTTTTATAGATTTTGTCATAGATTGTAACCGCAGCCCGGGCAATATCGGGAAACTGCCAGCTACCGGGAATAATCTGAACAACACTTTCGAACACTTCTTCAAGGCTAAGATTTGCATCGCTTAGGATTTCGGAAATCCTGTTGTGGCAATTCAATTCTTTCACCCTTTTCTCAAGGATAAACTCGGTATTTTTTAGTTTTGTTATATCTCTTTGGATTCCCGCCATCCGGATTGGATTCCCGTCAGGATCGTAGGATACTATTCTCCCCTCCGACAATACCCATTTGTAACTCCCATCCTTACAAAGCATGCGGTATTCAGAGGTGAAAAATTCCGGTACACCAGGTAAAGGGTTATCCACAAAATTTAAAACTTCCGGCCGGTCCTCCTGGTGGATTCTGCTACTCCATTCTTCAGCAGACTCCCCGATTTCCGAATCGGTAAACCCAAGCATCTCTTTCCACTGCTTTGAGTAAAAAACCTGATTAGTGTTAAAATTCCAATCCCAAAGGCCATCAGTTATCATATCAGCAGCATATTTCAAATGTTCATCCTCCATAAACCAATGGGTTTTTTACATGTAAAATATTAAACTAACTTACTAATAATCAAATTCCTGATCCTTGATGAATCCTCATCGATTTTATACAATCTATATTGTGATTACCAGTTCATGAGGGTTTCATTCGATTAAATTCGGATCAACCGATTCACTCAAGGAAACAAATTTTAGAATTGAATTCGGTGGATCAACGATTGGCTGCTCGTTTTAGCTGTCCGGTTTATTCCTGAAATATTTAAAATAAAGCGGAATATAAGTTCTATACTGATTGAATAAGATCAAAGCTATTAATAATTCATCAATAAAATAAATAAAGAGGTATAAAATTTTGGCAATTATTCTTTCGTGAGAAGGAGGGCATCATTTAAGTGTAATACACCAGAATTAAATAATAAGAGGAGATCAACTGCATAGCTAATCTCCTCTTAATCATAAACATAGCTTCATTTATTTCAACCCGCCGCCAACTGCCCGGTAAAAGGTTACAATCGCATTTAACTGTTGTAAGCGGTCATTGATGCTGCTCAGTTGAGCAGAAAGCAGACTTGTCTGGGCTGTAAGAACCTCAGTGTAATTTGCTGAACCATAAGTTAATAATTGTTTAGTGTAATCAACTGATTTGACCAGCGATTCGATCTGTAGCTTACGCAGCGCAATTTTTTGAACTGACCATTCATAGGAGCCTAATGCATTATAAACCTCCTGGCCTGCTTTTAATAAAGTGTTTCTGAAACTGATCAATGCTTCCTCCTGCTGTGCCTTTGCCACTTTAAGGCGTGTTGTATTGATTCTCTTGTTAAAAAGAGGCTGCACAAGTCCACCAACAATATTCGCTGCAAAAGTTGTAGGATCAAAAAAGTGGTTTAAATCTGCAGCTACAAATCCTATTGAACCTGTCAATGTAAGTGACGGATAAAAGCTGGCACGGGCACTGTTGGTTGTTTCATAGGCTGCCATTAGTCCGTATTCGGCCTGCAAAACGTCAGGGCGATTATCCAGAAGACGGGCGGGAACTCCTGTTTTTAAAACAGTTGGCAGTATCTGTTCTTCAATTTTGCCACGATTGATGGTTCCGGGAACACGTCCAATTAACAGACAGATAACGGCTTCCGTTTCGCGGATTTGCTGTTCCAGATCCGGGATGGTTACCTGTGCCGCGTACCGATTAGCTTCAGTTTGTACAATTGCAGCACCGGTTACTTTGCCGCTTTCCTTGAGTATTTTCATGGTTTCAACCTGTTCAACATCGTCTTTAACGGTCTCACGGGTAATTCCTAATTTTGCATCTAATCCGATCAGGGCGTAATAGGCTGTTGAAATGTCAGAAATTAATCGTATTTGTATTGCTTTTTTACCTGCATCGCTGGCAAGCAGGTTCGCATAAGCCGCCCTTTTTGAACTGCGCAGCTTTCCCCAGATATCAATTTCCCAGCTTGCCTGTGCTCCAAGCTCATAGGTGCCCACATTAAACGGACCAACAGGATAAAGCGTTGCCGGATTTCGGGTGTAGGAACCATTTGCCAATAATGACAAATCGGGTAACAGCGATGCCCTACTCTGCTTAAAATAGGCCTCAGTCTCTGAAACTTTTTGGATTGCTAGTTGAAGATCAGGATTATTTTTCAATCCTTCCTGAATAAGTTGCTGAAGGTGAGAGTCTGCAAAAATCTCATGCCAGGGTTTGTCTGCTAAGGCAGCGGAATCAGCTGTCGCATAGCTTCCGTAAAGTCCTGAAGTATCCACATTTTCACGATGAAAATGTTGGGGAGTGGTGCATGACCAGAACACTACGAAGAATCCGGAAAGCAGGATAGTATTTTTTATTGTTTTTTTCATTTTAAACTTTTCTGATAAATCGGGTAAATTATTCTTCCATATCATCTAACCCTGAAACTTCGGGACTTTCCGGTTTCTTTATTTTTTCCTGAATGGTCTGGAAAATCACGAACATGGTTGGAATAACCAGGATCCCAATCATGGTTCCGATAAACATCCCACCAACGGAGCCGACTCCGATTGAACGATTTCCCTTTGCTCCCACACCTCCTCCAATAACAAGCGGAATCAGTCCGAAAATAAAAGCAAATGAAGTCATCAGAATAGGTCTCAAACGGGCAGTTGCCCCTTCAATGGCAGCCTGTACAATCGACATCCCGCGGTGACGTCGCTGCAGTGCAAATTCAACAATCAGGATCGCATTCTTGGCGAGCAATCCGATCAGCATAATCAGCGAAATCTGGAGATAGATATTGTTTTCAACCCCCATTATTTTAGCGAAGATATAGGCCCCTGAAATTCCGATCGGAAGTGAGAAGATGATTGAAAATGGCAAGACAAAACTTTCATATTGGGCAGCCAGGAGGAAGAAGACAAAGATAACACTTAAAATAAAGATCATGATTGATTGGGCACCTGAATAGGTCTCTTCACGCGTTAATCCTGAAAACTCATATCCATAACCGATAGGCAAAGTCTGAGCGGCTACCTCTTTAACGGCTTTAATAGCATCCCCGCTGCTATACCCGAAATTTGGTGCACCGTTAACCGCTATCGAAGTGTAAAGGTTAAAACGGGTAATGTTTTCTGGACCGAAAACCCTTTTGAGCGTGATGAATTCAGTAATGGGAGCCATCTCTCCGTTTGAGGTCATGACAAAAATATTGTCCATATCCTGGGGATTTCCCCGGAAATTTGGTTCTGCCTGAACCATAACACGATACTGTTTTCCAAACCGGTTAAAATCGGAGGCATAAAATCCGCCGACGTAACCCTGCAAAGCTGATAAAACCGAACTTACCGTAATGCCTGATTGTTTGCATCTTGCCGGATTGACGTCTACCTGGTATTGTGGAAAATTCGAATTGAAAGAGGTCATGGCATATTGAATTTCCGGGCGCTGATTCAGTGCACCGAGAAACTGCCGGGAATTTTGTTCAAACTGTTTAATGTCTCCCCCGGTTTTATCTTCAAGTTTCAACTCAAATCCGCCTGAAATACTGAATCCCGGGACCATCGGGGGGGTGAAAATGATGATTTTGGCATCTTTTACCTTTGAGGTTAGCATATAAAGCTTTCCGATTATGGTATTGATATCCTGTCCTTTCTCCTTTCGCTGATCAAAAGGTATAAGACTACAGATCAACATCCCGTAGGAACTTCCTCTGCCGCTGATCAATGAGTTACCAACAATTGCTGTTCTGGCTTCAACCTCTGGAATATTTTTCACAATTCCTTCTACTAACTCAACCACTTTTTTGGTGCGTTCCATGGCAGTAGCCGGAGGAAGACTGATATCAATAAACATACGACCGGTATCTTCGGTGGGCACAAATCCGGTCGGGGTGGTTTCCATCAGGTACCATAATCCACCCGAGAAAAGGAGAATAATCACTCCTGCTGCCCACCTATGTGAGATTAAAAGGTTGGTTGTCTTTTTATAACGGATTGTCATCGTGCTGAAAACACTGTTGAAAATAGTATAGAACCGCTGCATGACCCCTTTTTTATGGAGTGAACTTTGGGAGTGTGGTTTCAGGAAGATGGCACAAAGTGCAGGACTCAGCGTTAATGCATTAATGGCAGATATGACGATCGCAACTGCCAGGGTTATCCCAAACTGCCGGTAAAACACGCCGGTGGTTCCTTTCATAAAGGTTACCGGTACAAATACCGCTGCCATGACCAGTGTGATCGCAACAATCGCAGACGAGATCTCGCTCATCGCCGACACGGCCGCTTCACGGGCATTCTTTGCCCCCTGATCGAGTTTGGCGTGGACGGCCTCCACAACCACAATGGCATCATCCACCACAATCCCAATGGCAAGAACCAGCGCAAAAAGGGTCAGTAAGTTGATGGTAAAACCAAACAGATTCAGGAAGAAGAAAGTTCCGATAATCGAAACCGGTACTGAAATAGCCGGAATCAGGGTTGCCCTGAAATTTTGAAGAAATACAAAAACGACAATAAATACAAGGACAAATGCTTCAAGCAAGGTATGAAGCACCTTTTCTATTGAGCTGTCGAGGAAGTCATTCGCATCGACCAGAATCTGGTATTTAATACCCGGAGGGAAAGTCTTTGAAGATTCTTCAAGGACTTTTTTAGCATTGATGATTACATCCCGTGCATTTGACCCTGCGGCCTGGAAGACAGCCATCGCAATACCGGGTTTACCCATTGCGGTGGTTGCAATCGAGTAGTCCATTGCTCCCAGTTCAATGCGTGCAACATCTTTTAGCCGCAGTATATTGCCGTTTTTATCAGCTTTTATGACGATATTTTCGAATTCTGCAGGTTGGGTGAGCCTCCCTTTGTATTTTAGGACGTATTCAAAAGATTGTTCATTTAATGCCCCAAGACGGCCGGGAGCTGCTTCCAGACTTTGTTCATTCAGTGCTGCAATAACATCCGATGGCATCAATCCAAACGAGGTCATCACATCGGGTTTTAGCCAGACACGCATCGAGTAATCTTTCATCCCAAAAACCATCGCCTCCCCAACACCGTTTACCCGTTGTATTTGCGGAAGAAGGTTGATTTTACTGTAGTTTTGGAGGAAGGTCTCATCGAATTCCCCATTTTCACTTCGGAGTGAAAAAACGAGTAACATACTGTTTTGGCGCTTAGCAGTGATTACCCCTGCCCGGGTCACTTCAGCCGGAAGTAAACTGGTGGCACGTGCCACCCGGTTTTGTACGTTTACCGCAGCCATGTCTGCGTTAATCCCCTGTTTAAAGAAGACTTCAATCGTCGCTGAACCGTCATTGCTCGCCGTGGAGGTCATGTAGGTCATGTTTTCGACCCCGTTAATTTGTTCTTCAAGCGGAATAACTACACTTTTTAAAACAGTTTCAGCATTGGCCCCGGTGTAGGATGCCGTTACCCGGATTGTTGGAGGAGCTATGTCAGGGTATTGCTCGATCGGCAGGGTAACTAACCCGAGAACCCCCAGAATTACAATAATAATGGATATTACAGCAGAAAGAATCGGTCGTTCTATAAATCTTCTGAACATGTTTCCTAATTTAAATTTTTAACCGGTTTTACTGGAGTCATGTTTTCGGAGAGATTACCAATTTCCGAAAGTTTCGGTTTGATTTCAGTATCGTTACGTAAAGTCGCGATTCCTTCAAAGACAATCTGGTCACCAACCTTAAGTCCGCCTGTTACAACGTATGAGTCTTTCAGATTCCCCTCCAATACTTCGATTTCGGTATTCCTGACCTTATTTCCAGCACCAACCACAAATACAAAGTATTTTCCCTGTAGTTCATAAGAGGTTTTCTGAGGAATAATAATAACTGAATCAATCAGTTGAGGGATACGTACGGTTCCACTTCCTCCGCTTCTCAAAATACCTTCACCATTGGGAAAACTTGCCCGGACATTTACTGCTCCGGTTTGTGAATTGATTAACCCGCTGGCAGTCTCAATGCGACCGGCTTCAGAGTATACCGAATTATCTGCAAGAACCAGGGCGACAGGGGGTAACTTGCTGAATTTCTCCTGCTGATTTTTCCCTTCCAACCCTTTGGTAAGAGTTAGAAATTCTTTCTCGTTAAACGAAAAATAGGCATACATATTTATGGTATTTGAGACTGTTGTCAGTGGTTCTGAGGTTGTACTGCTTACCAGACTACCCACCCTGAATGGAAAATTCCCGATAGTTCCTTCTGCAGGACTGGTTATTATAGTATACTGCAGATTTGCCCTGGCGTTTTCCAGATTCGCAGTGGCCTGGGCCAACTGAGCTTCCTTTGATTTTTGAGTCGATTCAAAGGACTCCAGATCAAATTTACTGATAATATTCTTTTCAACCAGTGGACGGGTCTTTTCGACGTTGACCTGAGCAATCTTGACATCTGCCTCTGCAACTTTCACCATCGCTTCGGCTGATCGTACTGTAGCCTGAATATCATCTGCATTCAGACGAAATAAAATCTGTCCTCTTTTTACAAAGGCACCTTCATCAACCAGTATCTTCTCGATATATCCAGTAATCTTTGGTCTGATTTCAACGGTCTGCTGACCCTGAAGTTTAGTAGGGTAATCTTTAAATAAACGGGTTGATTGAGCTTTTACAGCGATAACCGGATATTCTTTTACTTTTCCTGCACTTCCGGGTTGCCCCCCTTTGGGCTGATCGGCACACGAAACCGCGATCAGAGATGCCAATATGATTATAAAACTCCTGATTTGATTCTTCATTACCATTGTGTGTATTATTTGTTTCAATTGTTTTTTTGTTTCTGTCGTTTCTATATGATTCTAAATATTTCTTTAGTTCCTATTTATTTCTATATATTTCTCTTATTCCCGTTTATTTCTATTTATTCCCGCAATTGTAAATCTCTTCGCCGAATTCGCCATTTTCCTGAATCTTTGTCAATACATACTTAAATATTTCAAGTTCATTCTCTGTTACACCTGAAAGTAATTTATTTGATACATCAACAGCTAATTCATTCATTCGGTTCAGGATTTCGATCCCATTGTTTGTCAGTGTAAGATTTTTTTTTCGTTTGTCCTCTTTATTGGTAAGCCTGGCAACAAATTGATGATCTAACAGGCAATTGATATGTCGAACAATGATTGATTTGTCCTTTTGTAAGAGGTCAGCCAGATCTTGTTGAATGAATTCAGCATTGGAATTTAAAAGTTTCAGGATTACGAATTGTTCAAACGACAGGCCAATTTCCTTATTCCTGAATTCCGCAGCCATTTGGTGTTTGAATACCCGTCGGCTTCGGCTTAACATATATCCCAATGGTATCCCTGATCCCATTTATTCAATTAAATTTTGCACAAAAGAATGCTAATTAGTTGATAAATGCAACTAATTAGCATTAAGTAAACATTAAGTATGGGCCAACAATAACCCCTGTCCGCTTTCAGGAATCCCGAATAACCAATAGGAATTAGCTTTGGCACAGAAGTTTACTTTTGACTTGGAAATCCTTAGTTTTAAACTAATTTTGCACGCTAATTCGTGTTATACTTTGTCCTTCTTTAAAACGTTAAAATAGAAATGAATGGATCACATAAAATATTAGAATTGAATGCTTTATGTAAGAACACGCTTATTGATAATCTCGGCATTGAATTTCTTTCGGCTAAAGAAGGGGAGGTTGTTGCGAAGATGCCGGTTGATGCCAGAACCATTCAACCATTTAAAATATTGCATGGAGGTGCATCTTTGGCTTTGGCTGAAACAGTGGCGAGTGCAGGATCTGCATTACTGGTAGACCTTTCCAATTCAGCTGTAGTTGGAATTGAGGTCAACGGAAACCATGTAGGGAGCGCAAATTCCGGTTTTGTAATTGCCACTGCTATAATTGCTCACAAGGGTGAACGTACCCACGTATGGAATGTGGAGATTGTGGACGAAACCAACCGTAAGATCATGATTGGACGCGTTACTGTTATGGTTGTGCCAAAAAAACAATAGTGCGATTGGGTTTGTTTAGTAAATATTCATGTAACCGATAAAAATGATTGCATCAGATAATCTTGAAATTCAGAATATTAAATTGTGCAATAAACTACTACAGGTTTGCCTTGAGAAAGACATACCCTGTGTTGCCTACCAAATGCCGGGAGAATCGACAATAACCACATTCATTCAGTACCAAGGAGCGCCACGTAGATTATTGTCATCGAATGATCTGACCCGGGCTAAAGGGTTTGTGATTGCTCCGTTTGATAATAATGAATCCTTTCCGTCTGTACTTCTGGAACCAGATTATATTCACACAGGAAATTGCGAGATAGACGAAATTATTGAATCGCTGCAGAAATATTCTCCCAAACAGGGAAAAACAACTGCTATAAATGCAATATATCAGGCAACACTGGCCGAGTTTACAGCACAGGTTGAGGCAATCAAAAAGACAATCTCTGAAGGGATAATTAATAAAGTGGTTTTATCCCGAATAAGAGTAGATCGTTGCAGCGAAGGAGTTGATCTGGTTCCTCTTTTCAACTCACTTTGCCAATCGTACCCGGGTGCTTTTGTATACCTGCTTCGAATTCCCGGAGTCGGATGCTGGATGGGGGCTTCCCCTGAACCTCTGCTTCTGGTGGAGGGAAATCTTGCAAAAACTACCTCAATTGCCGGGACCCAGGTCTTGTGGAAAAATTTGTTATCGGAGGTCGTTTGGAAAGCAAAGGAACTTGATGAACAGGAGATTGTTACAGGCTATATCGAAAATGTTCTCAGGACGTTTGGAGTGACCAATTTTCAGAAAAGCGGTCCATACAGTTACCGGGCTGCAAATCTGGTTCATCTAAAAACTGAATTTACTCTTGAAGCTTCATTAATTAAACCCTTGCTGGGTGAATTTGTCGATGCTCTCCAGCCAACTCCTTCAGTGGGTGGATTGCCAAAATCTGAAGCTAAGAATTTGTTGTTAAGCGTAGAGAAGCATAATCGGGAATACTATTCAGGATTTTTAGGCCCGGTAAATATTGAAGATAAAACAGCTCTTTTCGTAAATTTGCGTTGTATGAAGGTCGTAAAGGAGGGATTTGCCCTTTTTGGAGGTGCTGGAATCACAAAGGGTTCTGTGGCCAGGCGCGAATGGGACGAGACCACCCAAAAAATCATGACCCTCTCCACCTTTGTTTCGAGCGTTAAAAAAAAATAAAGTCCTATGAATTCTCCAAAACAGGGAATTAGCGATCTTCCGGAGATTTGCTACCGGCATGGCATGCGTAATGTGATCATCTCACCAGGATCAAGGAATGCACCGCTGATCTTCTCCTTTACCGGTCATGGCAGGATGAAATGCCTTAGCATTACCGACGAGCGGTCAGCTGCCTATTTTGCACTGGGTCTGGCTTTGCACTCACAGGAACCGGTAGGATTAATTTGTACTTCGGGAACCGCTGCTCTCAATTTTGCCCCAGCCATTGCCGAAGCCTTTTATCAGAATGTTCCACTCATTATTATGACCGCTGATCGGCCGGGAGAATGGATTGATCAGGCCGACGGACAAACAATCCGCCAACGTGAAATTTATCGGAATTATATCAAGCAAAGCTATGAAATGCCAACTGAGACGGCAATAGATTCGGATCTCTGGTTTTTTAACCGCTCTGTAAATGAAGCCTTAAACTCGGCTTCCCAGGAACCAAAGGGGCCGGTTCATTTGAACATCCCCCTGCGGGAACCACTTTATTCCCCGCTCCCTAAACCCGGCATTGAATTACAAATCATCCAAACTTCAGCCCCAACATTAGGGATATCCCTGGAGGAATTAGCTCAGCTTCAAGATCTTTGGAATACCAGTGCAAAAAAATTGATTGTTTTTGGGGCAGATGAGAATAATGAGGCTTCTTACCTGGCTCTTCCGACGTTATTGAAAGATCCTGCTGTTGGTATAGTGGCTGAAAATATTTCAAACCTCATAAACGAAAATATCATTGCTTCACCTGAGCGATTCTTTGCGTCCCTTACTGCGGCAGAAAGTTCTTTGTTTCGGCCCGATTTGCTGATTACTGTCGGACACTCTGTCGTTTCCGGTCAGCTGAAAAAATATTTTAGGCAGCATCCCCCAGCCGAACACTGGCATATTCAGACAACTTCCTCATACGTTGATACTTTCCAGGGTCTTACCCATTCGATTATTGCATCTCCGGGCGCTTTGCTGAGAGTGTTTACCGAAAATGGGGTGAACACCGACTCCAAATACGGGGAATTACTTTTGGAAAAGGAGATAAGCCTTAGAACAAAACATCGCGAAATCCTTCGCACATTTCCTTTTTCTGATTTAGTCATTTTCGATACCATACTGAAGCGTATTCCGTCGAATTCCAACCTGCACCTGGCCAATAGTACCCCAATTCGATATTCCCAGCTTTTCCAAGGCCGCGGTGATATTCAATACCATTGCAACAGGGGAACATCCGGTATCGATGGTTGCATTTCCACTGCTGCCGGTTATGCGGTAGCCTCCCAAAAACCTACAATTTTGATTATTGGCGATATATCCTTTATCTACGACTCAAATGGTTTGTGGAATAATTATCTTGCCGGAAATTTTAAAATTGTAGTGATCAACAATGGTGAGGGTAATATATTCAGGCTTATTAATACGGGTGATGGTGAGATTCCTGCCCATGAATTCCTCGAAACGCCTCATCATGTAAATATTAAGTTTCTTGCAGGAGCCTTTGGCGCAAGCCATGCAGTTTGCCGGTCTGCGGAGGAATTGCCCGGTTTGCTGGATTGGTTTCTTGAGCCGGCAGACCACCCTTATATACTTGAAATTGTGACAGATTCAGCCATAAATACCGCAGTGTTTAAAGATTATTATAACCAAATTAAGTTGCCATGAGCGATAGAACCTGGAGTACCATTAAAGAGTTTGAAGAGATCAGATTTGAATATTTTGAAGGGATTGCCAAGATCACCATAAACCGTCCCCGGTACCGGAACGCCTTTACTCCGGATACTGTCAAAGAGATGATTGCGGCTATGGTAATTTGTCGCGAGAATCCCGATATTTTCACTGTAATTCTTACCGGTGAAGGGGATAAAGCTTTTTGCAGCGGCGGAGACCAGAATGTGAAGAGTTCAGGAGGGTACATCGGTAAAGATGGCGTACCACGGCTTAACGTTCTTGATCTGCAGAAACTCATTCGCTCAATCCCTAAGCCGGTTGTGGCCATGGTAAACGGATTTGCAATTGGCGGAGGTCACGTTCTTCATATTGTTTGTGATCTTTCAATTGCTTCTGAAAATGCCATTTTCGGTCAGACAGGCCCTCGCGTAGGAAGTTTTGATGCAGGTTTCGGCTCATCTTACCTTGCAAGAATAGTTGGTCAGAAGAAAGCCCGCGAAATCTGGTTCCTTTGTGAACAATACTCTGCACAGGAAGCACTCGATATGGGACTGGTCAACAAAGTTGTGCCATTCGATCAGCTTGAAGACACCACCGTTGCATGGTGTATGAAGATGATGCAGCACAGTCCGCTGGCACTGCGGATGATCAAAGTTGGATTAAATGCGGATCTGGACGGGCAGGCAGGTATTCAGGAGCTCGCAGGCAATGCAACGCTTCTTTACTATATGACCGAAGAGGCTCAGGAGGGGAAGAAGGCCTACCTTGAAAAGCGCAAACCTGACTTTAAGAAGTTTCCGCGGTTCCCATAAATATTATAAGTAATAATAAAAATATAATATCGCATTATACCTTTTTGCGACCTTGGCGACTTTGCGTGAGATAAAAAGGAAAGATCTCGCAAAGGCGCAAAGACGCTTTGAGTGAACAATGGTAAATTTCTATACAAATGATAAAACCCTGGATTCATGCAGCACGTTTGCGCACCTTGCCGCTGGCACTCTCCGGCTCGATTCTGGGCAGTTTACTTGCCGCCGCAGATGGGGTATTCCGCTGGAATATTTTCCTTTTGGCGGCTTTAACTTCGTTGCTGCTCCAGGTGCTCTCCAACCTGGCCAACGATTACGGTGATTTTACCAGGGGAACTGACAACCACGAACGGATTGGTCCCGACCGGATGGTCTCAACGGGGGCAATAACGCCTCGTCAAATGGTTTGGGCTATCGTGATTGTCTCACTGCTTGCACTCGTATCGGGCATACTCTTAATCATCAAAGGTTTTCCTGATGGAAATGTGTTTCTTAAACTGGTTTATCTGATCCTGGGGCTTGCTGCCATTGGGGCTGCCATCAACTATACGGTTGGAAAGAATCCCTATGGATACAGCGGATTTGGTGATATTTTCGTATTCCTGTTCTTCGGTCTTTTAGCGGTTGTGGGAACCTATTTTTTGCATGGCCAGGTGCTCCACATGGAGGTGTTTTTGCCGGCGATATCATTGGGACTACTTAGTACCGGGGTGCTTAATTTAAACAATCTTCGGGATGAACGCTCCGATATCCTGACTCATAAGCATACCCTGGTGGTGAAAATGGGTGGTAAATGGGGAAGAATTTATCATGCAGCGCTTATTCTTTTCGCAATACTTACCGCATCAATTTATGTGAGCCTGGATTTTCATAGTATTTACCAGCTCCTATTTATTCTTTCCATCCCTTTTTTGCTTCGGAATATGGTCGTTGTTTTACGCAATAAGGTTCCTTCTGAGCTTAATATGGAACTGCGTAACCTTTCACTTTCGACCCTTTTATTCTCGGTTACTTTTGGGATCGGTTTAATATTATGAACTATTTTATATCATCTAATCCGGATTTGATATGTTTAATGCACGCGTAGTCAGTCAGATACTAAATTTCAGGGAGCCGGCAACCACTTCCCGCGGAACGTTTGTTCAGAAAAAAACGTGGTACATTTTATTGCATGACTATTTCATTGGGTATACCGGTATCG
>CAIXZH010000008.1 GCA_903923905.1 uncultured Bacteroidia bacterium | reverse complement strand
GATCCCATCTTTGGCCGGAAGGGGAAGCTTATCGACGACATCTGTAATCTCAACCCATGGCAACCCATGGATCAGGCGTACGGAACGCGAGACAGAACGGCATCCGGTGGCTTTTGAGGTCACTTTTAATTCTACCACCAGTGGACCACGTTCGACTGCAGCTATTTCAACTGCCGAATCGGCACGTGCATTGTCACTGTCACCAGGCATCCAGCGAAAAGCGTTGATTCCGCTATCTTTTTTCACATCTGCAAAATTCTTTCCGGTTTCTTTGTTCTGAAGCTGGATGATATTCCCCGAAACCGGATCAATCTTCACTTCAAGCTGCTGGATAGTCAATTTCGTACCAACTAACCTGCCCCCTTCGGTTAACGGACATTTCCCGGACATCACCTGGTAATGGGCAGAACCCAAAGCAGGGACATCAGATGCCAGAAACACCAATTCCCCTGTTGAGAGTCGCTGTGACATCACATCTTTCCCTTGCCAGTCAGTAACCCGATCCCCTCTCTGGCTCTCCGCCCCGGAAAGGGTAATCAGTCCGCCATGTGCCCATGACTGGGTGTTAATTACGGCAATACCCCCTTCGGAAGGACCTTCAGCGGGGCCCAATGCCCCGGCTGACCGGTCAGTTGCCGGTGCCATGGCCTCTTCAAACAGGGTTTGAGTTCGGTCATCCGCGGTATGAAAATAGCTTTGCTTAACTTTCCAGATGGCATCCTGGAAGAATGGTTCGGTAGGATTTTCGGCACACCAGGTATGCTCTGATCCTAGGGCGATATAGCGCCATGCTTCATCAAATTCAGTCCGGGGTGCTCCTTTGCCCGGACGCAGCATAGTCCAGAGGGTCTCAGCCTGGACGAGGCGCTCTTTGGCATTACGGTTAATTGCCGTAAGTCCGGCTGCGGTTCCTAAGCCGTCGGTCCAGTATTCGGTGAGGTCACCTTTAACGGTAGGAAGCTTGTCCCCGTAATTCTTCTCAATCATCTGCATAATCTCCGTTCCTCCGGCAATCACGAGATGGGGAAAGGCATACTGTTCATTCCATTTTCTGACGGCATCCGGAATATCGGCATCCAACGGGCAATTGTCCCACAGACACCACGATACAACATAAAAATCATAGGGATAATCAGGGCGTTCACGCTTTACAAGGGCTTTTAAAAAATCGACATTTGCGTTACCTGTTTTGATGACCGCAGGGATCTTATCTGCATCCCGCTGGCCAAACCAGGGCCGGCCGGTAGTCCCCCCTTTATCCATACTGCCACTATTGGCATATCCACCGGGCTGAAAATAGAGCACCTTTGATTTCCCGTCAGGACCTACCCACCAGAAAGGCTTTTCGTCCACCATATGCTCATTACCCGCACGGCAACCGTTTGGCCAGGCCATGATATACCGGACTCCCTGCTGGGCCATCACCGGGACAAGGCCCCATGACATGCCCGGAATATCCATCTGTTGGTAGGTGCTCGAAGGTATACCTGTTAGTTTCTGCATCTCCCTGCTGAAACGGAGTATCTGAAACAACTCTTCTCCCGAACAGCTGCTGGTATTTAAATTCAGGTAGCTTGCGTCAATACAAAGTGAACCATCCTTGATCGCTTTTACGACCACCTCCTTTTGCCTGGGAGTTGCACTTTGCCAATACCGCTCCAAAGGCCAGGTAATTTCGGGGTTCCATCTGTAACGGGCCCCTCCCGGATAGTTTTTGGTAGCCTCTCCCAATTTGATCCCTTCATCGATATTCCGTTTGTGCAGAATCTCAACATTCGCCTGAGTGTTGGTATAGCCAATATCAACATGGGAATGGGGATAGATGTAAACCGTCCATTCACGCATTGGAGGTACGGTAAAGTCTTTCTTCAATGAGTTTTTCCCCTGACGGATGACAAGAGTGACCTTAGATTCCTTTTTCACCCCGGCACCGGCAGGAAGCAAAATTTGACAGGCTGACTGCCCGTCGGAAGACATGGCCAATTCGGTGTTTTCAGAAACCCGGTCTGCAGTTACTTCAATCCGTGATTTTCCGGCAAGCTTCCCCCCTTTAAATTCAAGGGTGATTTCACGGCCGGGTTTGCCGTCGTTCCGATAGCGATAATATAACTGGGGCTTGCAGTCCATTGAAGCAGGGAACGGTGATTTTATATTTTCAACCTGACTTTGCTGACCAGATGCACCCAGGCTGCAGCATAAAAAAAAGAGGAGCTTAATTCGTTTCATCTGTATATAATTTGTTTTTGAAAGGCCAGATGGAATCACCATGAGAAAATATTCATTTCGGTTGGTGATATTCTTATCATGGCGATTTCATTTTTATAGATCTGGTATTTTTAAGGAATCAATTCTGTTAATTGTCTATTCTGGTTACATTCTGATTAAAGGTCAGTTCAAGGATTGTATCAGGGGAATGACGGTCAGCAGGAGTACTTATTATCTTGATTTTACCATTTGACATTGAAGCTTTGACATTGCTGTGCGACAGATTTTTAGCATTCACAAGGTTTTCTTTTAGTGCAGGCAGGCTAACGGTATCAGGAGCAGATTCATAAAGGTGAACATATACTTTATTTCCTTTAAAGGTTCCCCCTCCCCATTTGCCATTCCGAAACGGTCCCCCCTGGGTTCCATAGATTGTAAAGCCGTACTTTCTGATCCATTCGCCTATTTGTGCCAGGCGGCCGGCCTGATCGGAAGGTATGATTCCCGCAGGGTCGGGGCCCACATCCAGAAGGAGATTGCCGTCACCGGTTGCGCAACCAACCAGATTCCGGATGCATTCTGCGAAGGGTTTGACCTTGCCATCCCGCCGGTATGACCACCCACCTTTGGGAGCTTCAACCACACACATACACGATTCCCAGTTCCGGGTGGGCTGGTAGGATCCTATTGTTTGCTCCGGAGTATCAAAATCGGCCTTCAGCGAAGGGACATTTTCTCCGAAGTAATTGCACCGGTTATTGACAATTGTCTGAGGCTGGAGTTTCCTTACAAGTTCCAGAACCTTATCGGCATGCCAGTATTTGACCGATTCACCCTTCCCAAAACTATCAAACCATACTACGTCAACCTGTCCGTAATTGGTCAGCAGCTCTGTGAGTTGCCCAGTCATATAAGTTTCATACCTGCTGTTATCGCCCATTCCGTAATCGGGATGATGCCAGTCGCGCGGAGAGTAATAAATGCCAAACCGGATTCCTGCTTTATGGCATTCCGCTGAAAGTTCACGGATAACATCTTTTCCATAAGGAGTATTCATGATGGAATAGTCCGTATATTTGGTATCCCACATGCAAAAACCGCCATGATGTTTTGCTGTAAAAACGAGGTACTTCATTCCGGCATCTTTGGCAATCTCCACCCATTTCCTCGCATTAAACTGCGTCGGATTAAACTTTTTATACAGATTGTCATAGATTGAATCACCACCTGTTCCTGCAGCGTCGCCCCAAATATCCAATGGCTTTGGACCAAGCCTCGACCAGCTGATTTCGGTTCCTGCCACGCTTGACATGTCCCAATGAATAAACATACCGAAACGGGCTTCGCGCCACCATTTCATCTGCTCCGTATTAGTAGCTTTATCCTGGCTAAAAGCCAACGAAAAGGCGAAAAGTGAAATGAACAGGAAAATTGATTTTTTCATTTGTAAGTTAGATTTATCAGGTGTGAATCAGGGCCGTATGGATTGATCAATCAAAACAGATTCTGCAATTAAATCCTGATCGTCAATTGGGTCAAATCCACAAACGGAAGTCATCACTTCCGGAACACCCCTGGCATAAATTGATGTAAACTCCTGGTCTGCAGGCAAAAGATTCCCTGCTTCATCGGTTGCCCTGAAATGGAATCCGGCGACCAGCCCATAAAGAATTAAATCATAAGGCAGGTTCAGCTTCATTGCCAGGTAGATGGCACCGGCTAACCGGTCTTCTGCACTCAGTTTGCGCCGGAGGTCACATCCCACCCTGAACACGGTATCTCCAAGTGCTTTGTTTTGAAACCGCCTGATCAGATCATCGGTATGCTCAATTAGTGCCTCCAGGGTAAATTCATCAGGGTATTTTTTGAGCAAAATATTCGCTGCCTGCAACATGGTTTGGCGAACTTTTTCCCGGATCGAATGGTCAGCCAGGACTTCATACAAAAAAGTGGCTTTTGGATTTGAAAGATAACCAAGGTAAGCGGTTGTGGCATGGCCAAGGTTATGGATAAACAGTTTCCTGTCTACCCAGGCCTTCATATTCTCTTTGGGTGCAAGTCCCTCAATCGCAGGGATCGGGTTTTTGAATGCTTTCTTATCGAGAATCAGCGTATTGTATGGTTCTGCAATGACTTGCAGAATGTCGGCCTCCATCTCTTTTTTAAGCATGATGGGGACCATCTTGCCGATGCTTGTTTCAATTAGTCCGACACGCTCCTCCAACGGATAGCCTTCCGGTAAATATTTCTGAAGTTCAGCATGCATAAACTCGGCGGCATTCCTGAGGTTTTCGGCGATAATGATATCGAGTGGTTTTGCCTCAGGAATTTTATACCTTTCGACTAACCCTTTTGCGATAAGATGCATAACCGATTTCAATCCATGCAATCCAACCGAAACGGCTAACAAGCGGGCCGTTGCTATCTCTCGGATCACTAGTTCTTCATCTTCACCAAAAACGCCTCTAACATTATTTATGGTTATTACAGATTCAACTTCGTCTTTGACCACCACGCGATAGCTTTGACGTTTATTCAGTTCATCGATCACCGGTTTAAAAACGTCCACAAACACCACCTCGAAACCTCCCCTGCTAAACAGTTGGCCAATAAAGGACCGGCCGATTTTTCCTGCACCGAAAAGGACTATTTTATCGTAAGAATTGTTAATCACTGTGCTGAAATTTGCTGAATATACTGATATTTAAATATTTCCAAAATCTTATGTTTTTCGCCTTCCTCGTGCTCAATATAGGTACCGCCCACATAATAGCACGCAAAAGCCCCCGAAGAGACCCCCCAGGCAATGGCCTCCATCAGATTCAGTTTTCCAACTTTTCCGGTCTGCAATTGTTGCGCCAGCGAAGAGATGATTCCGCCGGCAAAATTATCTCCGCAACCGGTTGTATCCCCTTTTGATCCGGGATTGTTCTTAAAATCATGGCTAACCATTTGTGAAACAGGAAGTTTTTGCAATTCAGTTTTTTCAAATAATTTTCCGTTTGAAAAAACATAAAACTCCTTTGCACCATTTGTAATCACCAAAGTTGTTACATCAAGATCAACAAAGTACTGTGCAGCTTCTTCGATCGATTTACGGCCGCTGATTTTCAATGACTCCTCGCAATCCATAATCAGCAAATCGATCAGTTGGTAGTTTTCAGGTTTGTCAACCAACGGCCAGGGTTGCCCGGGATTTCTCTTCTCATTCCGGAAGTCAAAAACGGTGTTAACCACTGTCAGACAACCTTTTTCTTTTGCCCTGGTCAACAAGAGGGTAAGATTATCATGGATCATGGGGACCAGTGCCGTTCCCCCGAAACAGACGATATCGGCTTCAAAAAAACCTTCGCCCAAAAGATCGGGAGTATAATCCCATGCAGCGCCAATATTATTAATAAATGTGCGTTCGCCGTGGTGATTATCATAAGTTGGATCTGAAAGCACGTCCGTAAAAGGGGTCCTTTTTTTCGAAATCCGGTGGTAATGATCAATGTTAAGGGGTGTTTTACTCACCAGGTGTTCAATAAAATCGGCGGTCTCATCATTTCCTTTGCCTCCATAAAACCGGACTTCAAAATCTTCACGGGAAAGTAGTTGTGACACATTAATTAATGAAACCAAACCCGGTCCGCCAATATTTACAGCCTCCGGGATTTTCCCCCCGGTTAGTTCTATGCTGA
The DNA here is from genome assembly GCA_903923905.1 of uncultured Bacteroidia bacterium. Lineage (GTDB taxonomy): Bacteria > Bacteroidota > Bacteroidia > Bacteroidales > Prolixibacteraceae > JAAFHB01. The sequence goes on along the minus strand of CAIXZH010000008.1, from coordinate 56,080 downwards.
TTTCCGAATATGGGACTCCTGAGAATCTCTCAAGCTCCTCAGTAAACACGAGCCTTCCCGGAGCCAGACCACCATCTCCATCCTGACTGGAGAGGTATTTTGAAAATTTTGGAGAATCAAACCGCATTCCGGTATACAAATAATCTGCAAGGGCACAACCTGTACCAGCTATAATGATCTTTTTGTTCATTTGTATATAATTTGTTTTTTAGTGGCCAAATGGAATCGAAGATCAGCGCAGCTAATAGCCACGATGAAATATTCATTTCGGTTGGTGTTATTCCTGTCATGGCTATTTCATCCGCTATAAGTATGCTTTGTAATCGGACGCCAACAGATGGATGGGTTCCTCATCTTCTTCAATGACAGGGAACCTTCCAATCGGTTCATGGAACCTGTTATCGGCTGAATCATCATTTACACAACTTACCTCACCGACCAACACTTTGCCCTTGCCGGGTTCTCCGTAGAATCGGTGATAGATTGCCTGCTCCAAACATATACTTTCACCGGGAGTCAGTACAATTGAATCTCCAGGTTGCAAATTACGGACAATACCGTCTGTTTTTACCGTGAATGGCTGGCTGGAAAAATCCTCCTTTTCGTCTGATTTGAATAATTCAATCACCAGGTTTCCCCCTCCGCGGTTAATGATATCTTCCATCTTTGACCAATGAAAATGCATGGGCGTTTCCTGGTTTTCCTCAACAATCATGATTTTTTCGGCATAGGGTTTTCTGTCAACATTAAATTTCCCGTTGCGGATGGTAAACAGGAAAAGTCCCCTTTTATAGAAATCTCCCGATCCAAAATCCGTAATATCCCATCCCAGCATATTCCCGACAACTTCATGTGCATCTTCCTTATTTTCTTTCCAATCAGTTGGACTCCAGTATGCCCATGGGGGCAGGATAAATTGCTTTTGGGCCATAAATGCTTTGGCATTGACAAGAATCCGATTTATTTCGCTGCGCTTCATTGGTTATTATTTTAAATTCTCTATTTTTTTAATCATTGCATTAATCTCCCCCAACCCGCTCAAAAGTTCGATGGTAAGGTCGAAATTGCGGATTTCACCGGGTTCGAGGTATTCCCGGACAGTTGCATTTCGCGGATCGATACGGCCGCCGACATAACAGTTGCAGGGCTCCATACCCATGACATAATCACCCTCTCCCATCTGCTTCCACTGGGTGAAATTGAAGAGCTGATTTTTGCTGAAATGAATAGCCACTCCGATTTCCAGATTTTTATTAATCAGAGCCACACAGGTATTGCCCTCATTGTCTGCCTTTAAATCATGATAGAAAACCTGTTCGGCATAGTCAGGTGTCGGAGGCTGGCATTCACCGGAAACAGCTGCCCCATCCAGTGCATCCTGGTCCCGGGGATCAAGCTTTGCTGTTGGGGTAACCAGAATTGAATTTTCATCAAGCAGCGGATAACCCAAATTGAAATGGAACAGCAACATCAATGCCTCGCGTTTGAAACCCAGATTCTCCACAGCGTTGTGCAGAGTTAACTTGTTTTCCCCGTATTTTGAGACAATTTTTCTGTTCAGAACCAGGTTTTCGCCAAAGAGCCTGGCATCGCGCATTTTGCCACTGATGGTAAATACGGGAACATCATCAACCCATTCGGTAGAGGCGCACACCTGTTCTCCGGGAGTATTGGCAAGCCTTCCGTGAAGCGGGAAATATTCGCCATTTTCTTCGCACGGGGAACCTACATTTCGCAATCCACATGTGGACAAAAATCCGGCCAGATAGCTTCGCAAGAATCCTATGCCGTTCTCATCGTAATATTCGGGGGCAACCACACCAGCTTTAGCGATATAGCTGCAATTATTTCCCTTAAACGAGAGTCCGGCAATATCGAGACACCGATCCGCAAGGATGGTAAACTCGAGTCCTGACCCGTTTTTTACATCATACGCCCGAACGCCTTTGGCTTTTCCGTCAACGAGGATATATTCCTTAATTCCTAAAAGTTGACTTAAATCGCCAACATAGCTGAGCATCTCCCTTTTTTTCATCTTTTTTGTTGTTATTTATGTTATGGTTTAATACCAAGTGTTACAATTTCATGAGGTTTCAATTTAAGAGTTACCGAATTTCCCTGTAATTCAGGTACTGAACCATTTTCATAAGGATACTCAATGATGCTGAGACGTCTCACCGATTTGGCTGCAACCGGAAGGTTGATAACGGCCGGGGTTTCTTTACCCGCAATCTCCAGTACCCGAACAATGAGTTCACCGCCATCTTCCGACTGCTTTACCCCGGTCATCACCACATTTGCCGGAAGGACAGAGAAGAACGAAGCCTCTTCAGGACGTGTGGCATGCTCTTTCACCAGGGCCAGTGAAGGTGGTTCAGCCGCATAAGCAGGAACATTAAAATCGTCTCCCTCGGCCCAAACATCACTTTTCCAATCCCCTGCATGAGGATAGATGGCATAACTGATGTTGAATTTACCTAAATTCGGATAGATATCGGGATCACCGGCAGATCTCATGAGTGTAATCCGAAGCTCACCCTTTTCGAAAGAATGGCCGTATTTCGTTTTATTCAGTAAGGCAATACCTGTTTTTCCGTCTGTAACATCAACCCATTTCTGGGCGGGGACCTCCTGGCCATCATTCGATTCGGAATAGATACCATAATCATTGCGATGTTTGAGCGATTCCGGGACTGGTTTCCCACCTATCATCCCATCTGCAGGTCTTTCCACGATATCAAAAGGAACCTGGCAATAGAACCTTGAATTCTGAATTGCGAGCGGGAAAACGGCACGTAACATTGGAGAATCGGTTGAATCACTGCCGGTTTCAAGCCAGTGAACCTCCATGTCATACGTAATCCGTGGGTATGCCCGATAAATATAAGTGCGTTCAATGAACCGTGATTTTCCCCAGCTCTTTACTGTTTCGATGCAAGCCCTGACCGGTCCGTCTTCAACAACCTTCACACTTTTAACATCCGTAACATCCTCTATTTTAACATTTTTGTTCAGCACCCAGGATTTCATCCCGCCTTTCCGGTCTTCGAGAAACATACGAAGCGTATTTAATTGCCCCCCTTTTTTGACACATTCTGTTCCGTTTCGTTTGTCAATCAGACTGATGATTCCACCAGTTTTCAGATCTACCTTAATCGTGAAAAAGTCGGTGTCGAACGTTTTATCCTTAAATGAAATGGGTTCATTATATTCTCCGGGTTTGGTCACATCCACATAAAAGGTCTTGTAACCTCCGGCAGGCAGATCACCGACAATAAACTGCACTTTGGATGTAAATCCCGGAGGAGTCACCTTTGCCCACACAATCTGTGCAGGATAACTTTTGCCGGACCCATCGCGAACCAGGACGGTTGCAACTTTTCCCTGGCCTATATCGACAGGGTTGATATTTTTTGAACCATAAAAGTCACCCCAACTGTTGACCTTCACGGTGACAGGTTCCGTGTGGGAATAAATGGTAGCCTCAACAATGGTCTTTCGGGTAGTTGGATGAAGGTTACAGGCGACAACGGGTTGTCCCATGCCGGTCTGAAATTTCACCTCATCGGCCATTTTGCGAAAAGCATTGTCGCGCAGATCTGTCGATTTACGGAGCACATCGGTATAGCGGGCAGCGGTTTCCTTATTGGATTCGTTAATTGCGGAACCCGGCAGGATGTCGTGAAACTGGTTGAATGCCACTGTAGTCCAGAGATCGCGCAATTCAGCAGCCGGGTACTGATCTCCGTTTAACCAGCGCAGGGTATTAAAATATTCGCTGCTGTAGAGCATATTTTCTGAATTCCGGTTCCCCTCCTTATTGTCTGAAACGTTGGTATAGCAGCCTTCAAAAATGAATTGCATTTCGCCATAATGGGTAGGTCTTCCATCCATTTCTTGCGAAATCCGGTCAAAGAAGTTCCCTGCTGTGGAGAATTTAACTGCCGGATAGCCCGGAGTCTTGTCCAATTGGTGTACCATATCGATCATAGCGCGTGTCGGACCGCCCCCATGATCTCCGATACCCGTAATCTGCAGGAGTCTGTGTTTGTCTGGAGTGATCTTTTTGAACTCATCCTTCAGATTCGGAGTGATATTCCCGTTATAACCATCATTGGCATAACACAATACTTTGGAAGAATCACTACCTACCCACCAGAATGACCCTTTGAACGGTTTCGTCCGGTGAAAATAGAAATAGTTACAGCCGGCCTGTTTCAGGATCTGGGGCATTTGGGAAATATGTCCGAAATTATCGGGCAACCACCCCACATGGGCCATTTTCCCGAACCGGCTTTGAAAATAATGCTGGGCCAGCAGAAAGGAGCGGCCAATTGCTTCACCGGATGAGAGGTTTACATCCCCTTCAGTCCACATACCACCACCCAACTCAAGTCTACCGGTTTTCACATATTTCTTAACCAGGTCAAACAATGGGGGATCGACTTTTTCAACAAAGGAATAGACTGAGGCCTGACTTTGAATCATCGTAAAATCGGGGAATTCCTCCATAAAGGCGACAGTTTGACGCAAATTGTCATTTGCCATCTTCATCGTTTCAGACCAGGTCCAAAGCCAGTTCATATCCATGTGGGCATGACCCAGTACATGAATGGTGTCTTTCATTGTTGCTCCCTTATCTTCAGGAACTGAAGTCCTGCCCTCAGCGACTGACAACCCGGAAATTGCAATAAACGTTAGCAGTATTACAGCTAAATTCATCCCTAATAAGCTCTTCATCTTCAATTTGATTTTGATCGTTTAATCTGATTGTGTATTAAACTCGTTGACTGCGTCAAACATAGCCACAATGTTTTCAGGCGGCACATCGGGCATGATGTTATGAACGGTATTAAATACATACCCGCCATCGACACTGAATATTTCCAGGTTGTGTTTGACGTGATCTTTCACTTGCTGGGGTGTCGCTCTATTCAGGATACTTTTTGTATCGCATCCACCACCCCAGAAGACAATATCCTTTCCGAATTCTCTTTTCAACCGCTCCGGTTCCATGTTTGAAGCGTTGATCTGGACCGGATTTAAAATCTCAAAACCAGCTTCGATTAATTCGGGAATCAGTTCATAAACTCCGCCGCAGCAATGTAACATGGTATGGGCTGATGAATTGGCTTTCACATAATCGCAAAGTTGCCTGTGACGGGGCTTAAAGAATTCCTGGTACATTTCAACCGACATAAACGGACCATTGGTTGTTCCAAGATCATCTCCAAATTTAATAATATCCACTACATCACCAACGGCTTCAATGGTCTTTTCAAGACTCTTCATATGGCTTTCCATCAAGGCATCCAGAAAAGCATGGACGCTAGGCGGATCAGCCAGTAAATCCATCAGGAAATTATCCATTCTTCGGACCATGGTACCCCATTCAAATAAGTTACACCCGATTCCCAACAGAAGTGCCTTATCTGTTTTCTGTTTAAGATCGATTGTTTTTTCACGAAGCATTTTCCAGAAATCCTTTTCATCGGCCCAATCCCAGGGGGTAAAACCTACCCCGCCCCAGATGACCCGCTTCATATCGTTTGCCAGATTTTTGTAATTATCCGGATATCCATCCAGATACGGAAAGATCGTTTGATCAAAAAATGTAGCACCGACAGGCATCCGACCAATGATTTCACCGCTGGGCCCATAAATAATACTGGAATCATCGGGAAGTCGTTGTGTATTTAGCCAGTTTGGATAGAGTGCTTTGTGTCCTTTGATGATCTCAATCTCCTTCCAGTAATTTTCATCCGTGTTGAAGTGCCGGCCAATATCGATTACATCCACATTAAAATGGTCAAGCAACTCCATTTCAGGTTGGGCAACCTCCTGAATGACATCATAGGCATGTGTCTTAAGATGAGTCTTGCCAAGGTATCTGATCAGGTTTTGATAGGCAACGACCGAAATTCCGGAGCTTGGGGTTGCACCAAGGTCGATGGGGACCCTGTCGGGGGTCTTGTGATTAATGGAGGCGCGAATACGTTCACGTGAATTCATGATCTTTTTTGTTTATTATATGATAGCAAGAAAATCTTTTTTGATAGGCTGTTAGACTGTAGACTGTTAGGCTATAAGGCTAATCACCTAAAATCTTTTTCCCTAAAAGCCTAATAATCTAAAATCCTAATAGTCTAATAGCCTAATAGTCTAATAGTCTATCCACCTACTTCACCCCCCATTCCTTATTCGGTTTATCGCTCATGACCAGATGAAGCCGGCCACCCTCCATGATATTCTGATGCGTGATAAACGGAGTATCCAACACCCTGCCGTTCAATTTGGCAGACTTGATGTACTTGAATTTTTTCGAGCAGGATTCGGCCAGCACCTGGAATGTTTTACCATTTGGAAGCTGGATTGTTATGCTGTTGAAAAACGGGCTTCCGATAGCATAAATGCCGCTTCCTGGTGTAACCGGAAAGAATCCCATGGCGGAGAAAACATACCATGAACAAAGTCCACCGCCATCTTCATCACCCGGAATGCCTATGGGACGGTCGTCAAACCACATATCCATGATTTCGCGTATCCGTCGCTGTGTTTTCCAGGGTTGTCCCGCATAATTATAAAGATATGGAATATACAGCGAAGGTTCATTTCCAGCCACAAACATTCCGTTTAAGCCGGTTGAATCGGGGAATTTACCCATAAACTGCCATTTTGAAATCCGTGTGGGCTCGTTGAATAAAGCATCCAGCCTGTTTACGAAAGCCACCTTTCCACCCAAAAGTCCGATCAAATCAGGGATATCCTGGGTAACACTAAAATTCCAGGTCCAGGCATTGTTTTCGGTGTAAAAACTGCGGCTGCCAACTCCTCCGGATAACTGTGGATCAAAAGGCTCAATCCATTGTCCGTTGGCCATTTTGGGGGCCATAAATCCGTTGGCCGGATTAAAAACATTGCGATAATTCTTCGACCGGTTCAGGAAGTAGTTGTAATCATCGGTTTTCCCCAGGGCATTGGCCAACTGAGCCAAACACCAGTCGTCATAACTATGTTCAAGTGTAAGTGAAACAGCCTGTCGTTTTTCAAAACCATCCACCAGGGAAACTGTTTCTGCACTATCTTCGGGTAATGCCGGATACCAACCGTTCTTTAGGTAAAAACTATCCAGCGAACACATTGGTCCGTTTCGCCAAGGCAGCATCGTGGCCAGGGTGGCATTTTTTCTTAAACCTTCATATGCCTTTGCCACATCAAAATTTCGAATACCCTTTTGATAACTATCCCAAACCAGCGCTGCAGAATGAAATCCGACCATAGCCGGGAAATCGCCATAAAACTGCGGAAAACCGGGCATCCAACCACTTTGTTCATACATTCGGACATACGATTCAACCATATCTGCCTGCTGATCGGGATTGAGGATAGACATCAGCGGATGAAGTGCACGGTAGGTGTCCCAAAGCCAGTCGTCAACAAAGAAAGGGTGCCCTCCGTCTTCATGAACCTTTCCGTCATAACCGCTGAAATAACGGCCATCTTCCGAAATGTTCACCATTCGTTCATTACAGCGGTATAGCGAAGTGTAGAAAATCCGTTTCTGCCGATCAGTTCCCCCTTCCACCTGGATCTTCCCAAGTTCTTTCGCCCAAACCTGATGACTCTCTCCCATGATGGATTCAAACTTTTTACCAAGCGTCTCCTTATGAAGATTGGCAGCCGCCTGGTCAATACCAATCAGGGAAATGCCCACCCGAACTTCAAGGGGCTGATCCAGTGGTTTATATTCCAGGTAAACACCCACGCTGTTTCCGGTAACTTCAGTTTGATCACCGATTTTTCCCGATTCGAAAGAGCCCGATTTTTGAAAGGGATGATTCAATTCGGCATAGAAGTATTGTTTAGTATGTTGGAATTCTTCCCAACCCTGAACCGAATTATTGCCAATCACTTTAAATGATGCCTTCCCTTCTGAACGGAAAAGAATATTGCCTGAATCTTTCCCTTTATAATTAAAACGATAAATTACCGCCCGCTCAGTGGTTGTCCAGTCTGCCTCAATTTTTGAATCCTCAAGCCATACTTTGTGATAATACGGGTGAACCTCTTCCTGGTCATGGTCATAAAGTGCTGCATTTTCATTCCGGCTAATATTCAGCTTTCCGGCAGTAGGCATAATTTCCGTCACATGTCCCATCCGGTAGGCGGGCATATTCAGCGCAAAGCCATAAATCTTGTCACTCAGGAAACGGTCATTCAGTCCCGGTTTTGTGACTGGAAATACCCTGACCATACTATGCGGTCGATGGACCGTGGGATTTTTGGTGGTCAGTAAAGTGGCAACACCTCCAATATTCGGATCGACATAAACGGTTACATCTTTATGGATGCACCCACTGAATAGAATCAGCAGAAACCAGAAAATAGTATGTATTTGTCTCATTTATTAGCTGTTATATTGATCACATATTAAAAATGTATCTCCTTTATTAGAGATTTGCAGTTGACTAAAAAGGGGACTAAGTCACAATGGTTTTACCAAGGTTAAATGCTAATCTTTAATACTTTGTATTGCTTTGATTCATCCTGGAATATTTTTTCTGATAAAAATCCTAAAATTGAACTTCTACAAACTTCACCTCAAAAGGATTTAATTTTATCGATTGAATCGGATCTCCTAATTCCTTTCCGCTCACATTCACCTCAACCATCCGTTTAATTGGTCTGCCTGTAATCCCCGATTCGAGTGTCATTTCCGCGGGTCTACCCTCCAATTCCCGAAAATGCAAAAGGAGAGATCCCGGATTCTTGAATGAAGGTCTGCTGTTAACCAACATTCCATTCGATGGGCCAGAGATTTTAACAGTTCCCATTGATGGCATTTTCAATTCATTTACTCCTGCAGGAAAGGTTCTGGTAGGAATAGGATTCCTTTCATTCCAGGCATATTTAGTGGCAAAGGTATTTGTTGTATCGGCTGAAGAGGTAATCTGGTAACTCCAGCTGAACCCTCCTTCCTGAAAGGCCCGGAAATTGGTAAACCAGTAATTATTCATCACATACGAATAGAGCCAGGTCTTTCCCGGTTTGGGATACCTTTCATATTTATTCATATTAAAATCACTGAATTGCCAAAGCGGCACTTCATTACTGACCACGATTATTTGTCCCTTCTTCCCGCGAATTGACACAAAATTCTGGGCGACATTCCAGTCGGAAGCCGATCCCGGCAATTGTTGTCCCTGGGTCAAAATACCTCCAATTGTTTCAAAAACTATTTTGGATTCTGGCAATGAGAAAGGGAACGCTACATACAGCGCTTCAGGATCTGTAACGATCAGCTTATGTCCGGTATATTTAAACTCTATTTTTTTTACATTTTTATAAAGACGTATCTCCAGATCTATCCCTTTTGGAGAGCCATCCCCCCCTTTTTCAAAGCCCTGAAGGTCTGAGGAGATTTTGATGCTTTCCCATACCTGCCCATTCATGTTATTTCCAATTTTCACATTTGAGACGGAGGTGCGGATAAAAGGGGCAGTATCCCGTTCTTTTGAGGTTTCTTTAACCGGCTGACCAATTTGATATGGATTCTGACTGTCAGCAAGCTCCTGGTTCAGCTCTTTGTCGTAAAGGCTGCTGACTGTCCCGGTGGATTTATTGATAACCACCTTATAAAAATTATTTTCAAGTACCTCAGAATTGGTAACAGGTTCCGCTTTCATTTCCACTTCACCGGGAACAATTTTCAGGGCCTTATAACCCATTGCCGGAATATCCTTAACCTCAAGTACCCAATAAGCACCTTCGGCCCGTCTGTAAACCATTTGGGCGGGTACCTCCTGTCCCGTTGAGAGATCAATGATTTTTGATTTTTTGGCAACCGGTAGTATTTCACTGTCTACAAATAAATTAACATCGCCAGAGCGGTTCCATCCCATTGAATTAATGACATAGATTACCGGAAAATCTCCCTTTTTGAGAAACTGTTGGAATCGGGCCAATGCCTCTTCATGCAGTAAAGTGACTTTTTTCAGTGCTTCCCATGCGTAAGCACCCTTTTGCAGCCATTGCCTGGTCGAATTTTCAGAGAAAGGATGACTTATACTCTCGTCAGCGCCACAGGTATGCTCATCGAAGAATATTGCATTTTCGCTGATATGATCAATATTGGATTCCAGAGCCGGGGATTGTTCTCCGCCCATAACGGCCACCATCGCAAACAAACCTTCATCAACCTGCAACATGTTCTGAGTTTTTCTCACTTCCGCAGTCTCACGCGAAGTTGAGCCGTATCCATCGGTCCACCAGTCGAGCCAGGCATTCCTGTAAACGGGAAGTGAGGCGGCATAATTATTCTCCACATAATGAAAAAACTCATTCACAACTGACAAACGCAATTTGGGCGATTCATGAGTAGAGTTCCAGTTTTTGACCAGTTCACATGCCGCCGTTGATGGTGGCGAATTGTCGGTAAAATATCCCGAAAACTGAATGGAAATCTTGTCAAAAGGATATTGCTTTTCATCCAGTTTTGCAAGGTGGTTGAGCATTTGGGGAACCTTAATGGCTTTCGACTCCATGCCAAAGAAGTTTCCGGTCATATAATGGTCAGCCCTGAAAGCAAGAAGCCGGGCTCCGGATGGAGCTTCCCACCAGAAGCAGGTTGGTATTTCGAAGGGAAGAATAGACCTGGTTTGATTAATCCCCATATCAAGGTACTTCACGCCCGAATTCTTTAAATAATCAGGCATGCACCAGGCAATTCCGTTAACGTCATCCTGCATAACTGTTTGAACAGGTATTCCCAATTTGTTGAACTCCTTTAAAGGCTGAAGGAAGTCGGTCATCACATTTTCATCGGAAATCTCAGCCATATTGCAATACATGCCGGTAACTTCAATGCGGCCTTCGGCAATCCGCTTCTTCAAACGCCCGATTTGCGAAGAAGGGCGAGACCGGAGATACTCCCGGGTGACCCATGCCGATTCACAGGTCCACCGAAATCTGGCATCATCAGGAAGGGCGTCGGTCTGGTCGCAATAATCAAGCGCATAGTCAATATAACGCATATGTTCAGCAAGTATCTCAGATTGCGGACGGGTATAGCCGATGTCGGTATGGGCATGCTGAACCAGATCAATCTCCCATTTTTTCACCGGTGTTAGCGTTAACGGAAATTTACCGGAAAAAGATTTATCCCCTTTTACTGAGATATTAACCTTCCTGGGGGAAGAAATAGCAGAAACAGTCAGCAGAATCAGGTTATCCCCTTTTTTTACGGAGTCCTTCTGAATCTTTTCACCCGGAATAGAAAATACCAATTCCGCCGGTTGATCAGCTTTGATCTCTGCAACGATTTGCTGAACCCTTTTCCCTTGCTCCTTAAACAAGACAGGTGCATTCTGGAAGATTACTGAGGTGGATTTTGAAGTTTGGGCATTTACTGAGAGCATCGCTGCCAGCAGTGAAGCTGAAAGAATAAGAGATATCTTTCTCATGAAGGTGTTAAATATTAGTTTGAAAGCGTTGCAAGGTTATCATCAAAGTCAAATTCATAAAACCTAAATTTGAGGTTTTAATATTAGGTTTTTTTCTCTAAACTAAAATGGATTTTGAAAAATATTTAAGCATAATTATGTGTTGGGAACTGAACAACGGTTTTTGGTTGGATTCTGATCCGCCAATTTTAAATCCAATCCTTTTTCGGGCATTCAGATCTTCTTTTCCGGTCATCAGTTCATCAAGATAGCTGAACACCAGATCAATGTTTTTATCCTGGTTTTGATGCTTTTTTTGATCTCGTCAATTTCAATCCTCAATTCCAGAGTATCAACCAGCATTAATCTTAATTTAGTGAAGATCCTCATTATTTGAATATTGACAGCTGTTGCACGATCACTATTTAATATTCCGGACAACATCGCAACTCCTTGTTCTGTAAAGGCATATGGAAAGCTTCGTGTCCCTCCCCAGTTTGATCTTCCAAATTGGAATAGCAGGTTTTCGAATTCTTCCCCAATAAGTTGAAACATAAAATCATCAGGAAATCGTTTGATGTTTCGCTTAACTGTCTTTTTTAAATTTCCGGTAGTTACGCCATATAATTCAGCAAGATCTTTATCCAGCATAACCTTTTGACCCCTGATTAAGAATATCCTGTTACAGATGATTTCATCGGGAATATTGATGTTGCTTTTATTTTGAGTCATTAGATTTACTATCAGGTGCTTTTGGATGATTTCAACGTGATCCTATTTTTGATCCTAATTTACAAAATTTCAAGGTATTTAATTGTGAATTTTGGTACAATTTTGCTAAGATGTGCAGACAAATTTAAACACATCAAGGCTCTTCGATCAATGATCTGATTCCATCGGCCCAAATCTGGTATCCCTTTTCGGTAGGATGGCAGAAATCGCCGGCTATCTCTCTGGAAAGAGTCCCGTCCGGTGAAAGCATTTTGGAACTGACATCCACAAAGGTGATTCTCTCCTTTTTAGCAAACTGTTCCAGTTGGTGATTGATCTCATTGATCAGAATGCGACGCGGATTGTCGGGCATTTGTTCTCGAGGCAAGACTGCCATCAGGATGATTTTTGTCCCCGGCACCTTTGATCGAACCCTCAGACAAATTGCACGAATTCCTTCAACAATCTCATTGGCACTGTTCATTCTTGCATTTGTTGTCTGGCTGGTATTGTTGGTCCCAATATTGACAATTACCGAGCGTGGATGAAGCCCTTCCAATTCCCCATGGTCAAGACGCCAAAGAACATTTTGTGTACGGTCCCATCCAAACCCCAGGTTCAATACCCGATACGGTCCGAAAACCGAGGCCCAGGCTTTGGGACCATTTGGATTTCGGGGTTTCCCATCCTTAGTTTTCAAAGCCGGCAAGCCCCCCCAGAAATGGGTAATGGAATTTCCAATCAGCACAATTTCCGGATTGATCGAGTCCTTGATGTGCAATACCTCACGGTGACGATCCCACCAGTCATAATTATCTTCCTCAAGTTTAGGTCGTGGTACGATAGCCGAATTTACCGGAATGTCGTTATCGAGGGATTTACCGCCCATCAACTCAGAAAGCAAGGGTTCCATGGCCTGAGCCCACCGTTTGGCACCTTCCGGACTTGGATGCAACCAGTCGGGCATCATTTCGTGACTGATTGATCCGTCCATATTCAAAAACACATGATTCACATCACAATAGAATACCCGTTTCCCGTCAGCAAACCTGGAGACAAGGTCTGAAGCCCTTTCGAGTATCACCCGGTGAGAAGTTGGATTCGGTCCGCCATAGCAACCCGGAAAACACCGCATAACAATTACCTTTGAATCTGGACACTTTTGGAGCACAAGTTTAACGATGGCTTCCATCCCTCCGGCAAGCTGAGCTGCAGTATGTCGTGTCGGATAATTTTTCTCATCAATATTGTTTGTACCAATCTCCAGTATAATTACTTTTGGTGACTGGCCATTTAGTTCACCGTTTTGAATATTCCAAAGCAAATTTTCAGTACGATATCCTGAATAGCCAAGGTTCAAAGCCTTCCTGGGAGAAAAAAACTGCTTCCAGACAGGCTGATATTCGGGTTTTTCAAAATTGTTGGTAATCGAGTTCCCTAACATTATCAGATCATACTTCTCTTTGGCAATAAGTGCCAGTTTTTCCGCGTGGCGATCAGGACTGTATCCTTCAACCGGGACTGCTGCAGGATTTACTTCAGTTCCGGCTCCCTCAACCTTCATTTCAAGAAATGTCTTTAAAAGCTGGGCAAGTTTAGGGTTACTTTCAGCCAAATCTGATTTTGAGGACATTAAATTCAGACTATCACCTGTCAAAGTAAAAGAGGCCTGACCACCATAACCAATCCAGGTTTTTGCATATTCCCGGGCAAAATTTACATCCTGCTTTGGACCATCTGCAGAAAATGCACAAAGCAATCTTGCCTTCGGTCGCAGAGGAGGAACAATGGCCGGAAAAACTGTTCCCGGAATGGTTTCATCAAAATTTAACGCATCAATCAGGATCAGATTATCCGGTTGCTCCGTTTCATCCAGTTTCTGAACTATCCGGGCAGCAACGGGACCCCCGGCTAAAATACCTGCAATCCCTAACCGATCATTGTGCAATCCAAAATTACCGGGGCGGATCCGTAGAAGCCGGAATGCTTTCATTCCATCGTTCAGAAGCTGGTTAGTTGAAATTGTTGAATCTATTCCGGAGGTATATTCCAGTTTTGCCACATCAATGCCCTGATTATTCAAAAACCGGACCACATTAATGTCCAGGTTTCCCCTGTTGAATGGTTTGCTGGTATTTCCGGACAACAAAAAAACTGTACCTTCGGGAGATTTTGACCCGGAACGTATCAGATGTAATCTGGCAGATTGTATTGCATGATCCGTTCCAAAATGATTAACCTTGGATATAGCCTGACCGGTTAGGGAAATGTATTCGTGGCTAACCTGCTTCTTCGGTTCATCTGCTAGAGAATGACCAGTAGTGTTGCCTTGCATTAAAAACATGAATCCCATGCCCAGCAATAGTTGAATGAATGATTTCATCGACATGAATTTTAAATGACGGAAATTGATTTTATCTGCAATCTATAAAAATCAGGGAAATTAAAGGGAAAACTTAACGAAAAATTTGATTGATAATAATATTTGAAGCTGAACCTGCCCAAAAGGGGTTAAGCTTTATAAAAAACCCTATTATTGCATTGAATTTATGAATGATACTTTTAAATATTTAGTCCATAATTCAGAGGATGAAGCGTGGGGGATGTACCTGAATGTTGCAGGTATCGCCAGTGTACCATTGGGAGCCGATTATCCGCCCAAGGGACATCCCCGTGGTTATAATTTCAGTTGGGAAAACGGGAGGATATTGCAGGAATATCAGTTGAATTACATTACCGAAGGTGAAGGCGTTTTGGAAACATCTGATGGCGAATATGAAATCAAGGAGGGGTCGGTGATTCTTATCCGTCCAAATCAATGGCATCGGTATAAACCATTAAAATACAGGGGCTGGAAGGAGCACTACCTCGGCTTTAATGGAAATTTTGCTCAGAATATATTTGAAGTGTACGGGCTATCATCAGATGTGCCCATTATTCATATTGGATTCGAGGACCCAGTTTTGCATCTTTTCCAGGATATTTTCAATGTTATCAGCCTGGAAAAACCAGGCTATCAGCAAATATGTTCCGGATTAGTGATCCAGATTCTTGGAATTATCGTTGGAATTCAAAAAAATATCAATTCCAGCAACAGCAGAGTAGAAACTGTGATTCAAAAGGCATGTCTATTAATTCGTGAAAATCTGGATAAAAATCTGAATATTGAACAGATAGCCGAAGGGTTAAATGTGAGTTACTCACTTTTCAGGTCATCATTTAAAAAATATACCGGGTTATCACCAAATCAATATCATTTGTCATTGCGCATTCAACATGCCATTTATCTTTTGAATAATACAGATTTAAGCATAAAGGAAATATCGTTTAATCTGGGCTTCTGTTCCATATTTTACTTCAGCAAAGTTTTCAAGGAAAAAACCAGGCAAAATCCCTCCTGCTACCGGCAAAAGAGAAAAGAGTAGTATTAGCTATTGACCCATTATTACCGAGATCAAAAAAGTCTTTTGTAAAGATTTATTATTGTAGTACTTTTGGCAGCTCAATTGCAAGGCAAATATTACAATTAGCCAACATAAAAAGTTATTATCTAACTCAGTATGTTTACAATAATATCCCGCATTATTCTCCGGAACAGAACCATAATCATTGTTCTACTTTCAGTTATTACCGCCTTTATGGCCTATGAGGCTCAAAGCGTTAAATTGTCTTATGAAAATACTGCACTTCTTGGCGTGAAAGATAGTGCCATGGTGGAATATAAAAAATTCAAAGACCAATATGGTGAGGACGGAACCGTATTGATGCTCGGAATAAAAAATCCTAACATCTTTAAGCTTGATCAATTTAATGCATGGTACGATTTGGGAAGTGACATTCGGAAAATTGAGGGTGTTGAAGATGTAATCAGTATGACCAGAGGGCTCAACCTGGTGAAAAATGAGACTTCCCATCAATTTGACTATTTCCCGCTGGTTAAACAACGTCCAACTTCTCAAAATGAAGTAGATAGTTTGAGAAATACATTGCTCGGACTCAAGTTTTACGAGGGGATGCTCTACAACCGGAAGACCAATGCCGCTTTAATGGCGATAACCCTTAATAAGAATATATTAGTAGACCAACGAAGAATTGCATTGGTTGGCAAGATTGTTAAGGCTGCTTCTTCCTATGAGCAAAAGAATAAGATAGAAGTTCATTACTCGGGTATGCCTTATATCCGGACCATCATGATGAAGCAGGTGAAGCATGAACTTTTTATTTTTATTTTAATGAGTATTGGGATATCCGCCCTCATCATGTACTTGTTCTTCAGATCGGTAAAGGTAGTCTTGAGTTCTTTGCTGATTGTTGCAATTAGTATCATTTGGGTTTTAGGGACAACTGTGCTTTTCAATTTCAAAATCACCATACTCACCGGGGTCATCCCATCATTGATTATCATCATTGCCATTGAAAACTGCATTTATGTCCTTAATAAATACCATTGGGAATATCGCAGTCACGGGAATAAAATCAGGGCGCTGATCCGTGTAGTGCAGCGAATCGGTTTTGCATCACTGATGACCAATGCTGCCACTGCTCTAGGGTTTGCTGCATTCATCCTGATTCCCAACCAGATGCTCCGTGAATTCGGGATAATTACTGCCCTTAACATCATGCTGGAGTACCTGATTTGCATTACCCTTTTACCCATAATTTTCAGCTTTTTAGATCCCCCATCGCCTAAGCATGTGAAGCATCTGGACAGTAATTTTTTCGGGGCAATTATCAATAAAATCGTCTTCCTGATCAGCAATAAACGAAACCTTATTTATGGAATAGCCATCGGCCTTTTATTGATTGGATGTTGGGGAATCAGCATGATGAAAACATCCGGGAAAATAGTCGACGATTTCGAGTCGGATGATCCAATATTCCTGGACCTGAAATTTTTTGAACATAACTTTGGAGGGGTCATGCCGTTTGAAATATCGATTGACACCAAAAAGAAAAATGGTGTTTTTGTTGGCTCAACCTTGGATAAGATCAATGAACTTCAGAAAATGATCAACAGCCACTCCGAGTTTTCTAAACCGTTATCCATTGCAGAATTGTTTAAGTTTTCGAAACAAGCCTATTTTGGAGGTGATTCTTCAATGTATTCCATGCCAAGTAATGTCGAGAAAGGTTTTATTCTTGGATATCTTCCTAAAAATCAAAACGGTAAGAAAAACAACCTGTTGTATGCCTATCTCGACAGCACCAAGCGGTTAACACGCGTAAGTTACCAGATGGCCGACATTGGTACCCGCCATATGGATTCCTTAATGGCCAAAATCCATCCTCAAATTGACAGTATTTTCAACCCTTCAAAATATAAGGTCACAGTTACGGGGAATAGCGTGGTTTATGCCAGGGGAACCAACTTCTTAATAACCAATCTGTTTGAAAGTGTTTTGATTGCGATTTTGATGATCTCGCTACTCATGGCTTTGCTTTTCTCCTCATTCAGAATGATTTTAGTATCAATGATTCCCAATATCATTCCATTATTGATCACTGCAGCAATCATGGGTTTTGCCGGAATACCCATTAAACCATCCACTATTATTGTCTTTAGCATAGCCCTCGGTATTTCGGTTGATAATGCCATTCAGTACCTTTCGAGATACAGGCATGAACTAAAGGTAACCAATGGAGCGATCAAACATTCTGCCATCAGCGCGCTTCATGAAGCGGGCTTTAGTATGATTTATACGAGTATTGTGCTGGTTCTTGGTTTCAGTGTCTTTATTGTGTCTAGCTTTGGTGGAACACAGGCCTTGGGAGTTCTTATCTCGACTACCTTACTTATAGCGATGTTCTTCAACATTATGGTCCTGCCTTCCTTACTCTTAACACTTGATAAACGATTGACCAGCAAGGCCTTCACCGAGCCAATTGTAGAAATATATAACGATGAAGATTTGGAAGATGAGCACAATGCTGCCGGCATAGTTAATCATAAGACCCCGTATCAGGACCAGCAGAAAAAATGATATTGATGCATAAAAAGGTTATCGAAACAAATTTCGATAACCTTTTTTTGCAAACCTTAAATCATAAGGCTTTCAGAAGATTTCACCGACTATTTTTGGCCTATATGCCGGCTTCTCTGGAATGTATAAATCATTCTAATCACTTGGTAGTACATGAGACTTTAGCAGGATTAGACTTTTTCAGAGCTTCCATCCCGGCAATTACTTTAAGCAACTGCTCGCCCGCACCGATCTTATATCCAGAAGAGAATAGGTAAATATTTCCCGATTCATCACAAAGGAGTACCAGTGGTAACTTATCTTTAAGCCCTTCACCGTAAATCGCCGAAATTGCCTTGAAAATATCCCCGGCCTTATCGCTGCCGCACACCATTTTAGCAGGGAGGTTATAGGTTTTAAGAACCCCTGCCTGGGAAATTTCCTCCGAAGGAATGGCAAAAATAAATTGGCCACCCCATCTATTGAAATGATCGACATAAGGACCCAGGTCATTCAGAATATGTTTGGAAGGCTCTTTATCCGGATCAAGGAGCACAATTACAGAATGTTTTCCACCTGTAAGTGAACCAATACTCTCCGCCTTCCTGTCTTCGATTTTTTCAATGCTCAGCTGATCAAGATTCAGCTTTCCCGAGGTTTTGAGTTCTCCGGGTTGTTTACGAATCTCAATCGGCACTGTGGTCAGTTTTCCATTTTCAATGGTAAAGAAAGTCAGGCTACTCAATACAGAGCCATCCTGAAGACGACTCCCGGTGACCAGTGCATAATGACCTGCCTCCATGGCAATTGGATCCTTCGATTCGGTCAATACTTTACCTTCAGGAAATTCAAGGGTCCGGTAGAAACCATCGCGCAGGATTGCAATGGTAAAGTGCAAAGTATACTGAGGCGGAACCGGATTGTTCTTGTCAATAAGCCGGAGACTCCCTTTTTCGGGTTGAACCACCGCTTCAGGTTCGAAACCAGCCCGGAGCCACTGGCCGTTTTTGAAATATTCGGGCATCTGGGTTTCCGGATTGATACGTGCAGGGATTCCAAAAGAACGGCATGCAGCAACAAAGAATATATCTCTGGAGGTCGGATCGGCAACTTTCAGATTGTAGACACCGGCCGGAGAAATCGGATTCCGTGAAAGTTTGTTGGCATCACCATTTATCCGGATATTTTCACGAATCCAGGTAGTCAGAACCGAGATATTTTCACGAACGGATGATGTCATCTCTTTACTCAATGAATTAATCAGGAAGCTTCTCCAGGAAGTTAATTTTTCGAGGCCAATTCGCGGAGAAAGGATATATCTGGTAAACAGTTCCTTCGAAGTTCCTGCCTGCTGACCACCCGATTTTGCAACCTGGACCAGGTGATCGGTCAGGATTGATTCAGGCGTATCGCTGAAATCCTTGTCAGATATCTGAATCAGCAAATCCAGTAAGGTACTCCTGTAAGACGAACCATTTTTTTCCAGGTAAGAGGCAATCTGATCCCAGTTTCCATAGCTTAGCTTGAAAAACCTTGAAAGGGTATCAAAAGGGAGATTAGTTTTTTTTGCAAATCCGGCAATCCAGGCTGAATCCTTAAAGGTTTTCTGGTAGGCTCCCCGGACCGAATCTTCGTTGGCCAGACGCCGGGTATTTTGTTTGACTGCCTGGTCGGAAACATTTGTCAGTACCTTTGCTGCATGAGGTGGAACAAAGTCAAAAATTTCGCTCTTATCTGCCGGAATAATCTGGCTGAGTACCAATTGCAAGGTATCTATTTCAGGGACCGAAAATTTCTGGTAGGCAAACTTCCCGTTTTTGGATGTCCAGATAATCAGATCTCCCATTCCGGTTGTCAAACTGGTCAGGCCACTCTTGTTCGTAAAACCCGAGGCAATCGGGTAATACTCTGCATAATTATATAGTTGATATTCCACTTTGGCGCTATCAGCTGGTGTTCCGTCACTGTTTTTAACAGCAATAGTTATTTTTTTAACCGTAGCGTAATTTGAAGTAAGGTTTAATTCCGAAAAACGGTCTGTAGCAATCACCACATCTTCTTTTCCAAAGTACCGTCCAAAGGCCCGCGTATGAACCAGCATAGTGCGGCGTGAGGGTTCGCTGAACCATCCCATGTTCAAATCTACGTCAGGCTCACAGGCACCAAGATAGTTCCATTTGCCATCGATCCACACCTCTACCCAGGCATGGTTATCGTCGGAATGAGCCCAACGGGGAGTGTATACCTGACGGGCGGGAATTCCTGCAGTTCGCATGGCAGTCACGGTATATGTCGATTCTTCGCCACAACGCCCGAATGATTTTTTAATGGCACTTAAAGGGGCACTGGTCCGTGAGTCTGTACCACGGTAATTCACCTTCTCGTGACACCAGTGGTTAATTTCAAGGGCCGCTTCCTTCATTCCCAGCCCTTTAATCCGCTCCCTGATCTCCGGATACATCACCTCCCTGAAATTATCCAGGTTTTCGTTGTTCACCCGAAGTGGCAGTACAAAATGGAGAAATTCCTCCTCCGGAATTGACTTGCCCCACGGCATTTCATCCTTTGCCAGCAGACTTTGCTGCACGTTCTTCAGGAAAAATTCGGGTTTATAATCTGCCAGATCGCTCAGTGGCATATAGGCATATAAAAACTCCATGGCCTGTTTTTCGGATTCCGGGAGTGGCTGATTGAATACATCCCACACCGGAAGCAGACTTTTCGAGGTAATTCCTTTTTGAACAGTCAGCATACGCTGAATATCTGCAAGCCGTTCAGGATTTTGAATAAGGGTGGCCTCTGGGACACAGGAAATGAAAAGGGTAATCAACAGGGTAAACGATACTATTTTATTTGCCATGAGAATAATGCTTAATGGTAAATGTTTAATGGTAAATGCTTAATGGTATATAAAGTTCAATTTAAAATTTTAAAGGCTAATAGTCTAAAGTCTAAAAGCCTGATAGCCTTTAATTACTTATAAAGGATGAAAGAAACCGGTTGATAGGCATTTAGTTTTGCCTCAAACGAGTGATCCGTAATCTTCATTGCTTTACCGATCTTTTCGCCTCTCAGATTGCAGGGTTGAACCTGTTTGTAACGGCTCTCCCTGGGAAGTGAAACAATACATCCGGTGTTGACACCACTTTGTTCCCAAAGACGCAGAAGATCACCTTCCCCATCCCTGTTCTTCCCAAATGCGGTTACCAGAATACCTTTTGCTGATAAGGCGATCCCCTGCCCGGTAGGGGGAAGCTTTCCTGCCGCCCCGATTGCTATAGCAGTCATCAGAGGATTCCGGATCTCCTCCGAAGGGGTAATAATGGATGCCTCATTTGAAAACTGGTCAATGCTCCAGATATAAAAGCGGGCATTCCATGATCCTTCAACCCATTCCGTAAAATTGGTACTCCACTGATTATTGAATAAATTAAAGAAAACATTTCCCTTTTTGGGCATAAACGCTGGTGAATAGCACCATAAGCCAGGACGATCGAGACTGATTCCGGGAACATCGGGCGACATAATCCCGAATCCCTGGTTTTTCGAATTGAGCACAGCCATTCCGGAATTCAGGAAACAATAATCGTGATTTGAGCCTTTAATATAGTCGGTTACTGGGTCCACAACGGCACCAAGGCGTCCTAATTTAAACTGCGGTTTATCAATATTAAACGGAAAGCTGATCCAGCCCCCTTCGGGCCACGCGTCAGCCGGTTTGCCATTGATGCTCCAGATTATTTCAACAGCAGGCTTATTGACTGTTAAACTGAAGGTAAGTGAATAATGATGTTTTAACGCTTCCTCACCATCAAAATGGATGATTGCCGAGACAGAAAGAGTATCTTCAATAAATTCAATTCGTGGATTCGTGCCGGATATCATCCGGTAAGGTTTATTGTCCAGGTTAATTCTTCCAAGTTCCGGGTAAGCCCAGTCGTATCCCCCTTTGATGTAATCTTTGGCGTATTTATCCGTTTTTTCCTTGCTGAATCGTTCATAAACATATTGTCCAAATTTGAAATCAGAATTCGGATTAACCGCTTCGCGTCCGGTTTTTTTATCGATCAAAGAACTCACTGTCCCATTTTTCAGATCAAAAGCCAGCCGGAAGAACCCGTTTTCAAGGATTCCGTTTTTAGCATCACAAACAAGCGATGAGGTATTAACCGGACAGGCATCGTCAACCGGAACAAAGGTCGTGTAACCCATGGCCGGAATATGGTTCGCCTGAAATTGGGTGATGTTATGGTTTCTGAACACATGGATAAGTTCGCCGGTTGAACTGTTCTTCAGCACTTTTTTCAATGGCTCATTGGTCTGGACAGTCACTAAACCGCTTCGTTCCCAGGGCAGCGGATTATATACGACGATACGCTCACCTGCAATATTTGCTGCGACTGCAAGTCCTTTGATTTCCCGGCTGAGCGTGGGATCAATTAACTGGGTTGCCAGGGTGATATGGTTTGATTTCTCCTTCCATGAATATTCAATGGGCTCATAATAACCCTTTGCCCTTAGGTTTTCAAAATCATCCCCGTAGGCCCAGTATCCGGCATGACCGTGACTCATTGCCATGCCAAACGAATGTTCGTCCCAGAGATGAATCTGCTCCATGGCATCATCAATGATTGGTGATATCTGTTTTTCAGTCTGGCTTCCCCACATACCGTTAAGGGTATTTAAGGCTTCAAGGTTTGCAACAGATTTACTCAAAATTCGCCCTGCTTTAACCTCCCTGGGCATCGACATATATCCGTGAATCCAGGTATCAGGCATGTCCCCCCTCACGACCGGCAATTCAGGCTTTTCCTTCATCAGCGTAGTGTAAAAATCGCCCATACTGCCGGTTCTCACACTTGCACCCGGATTTTGTTTTTTGATATCCTGAATTGCATCCTGATATTCCTTGAAGGTTGGAACACCCGTATTGTCATTGGTCATCACGATCGCAAGCCAGGTGCGGAAAGGCCATTCTTTGGGAGGCGCAGGACTTGTTCCATAATAGGGACCGTAATACATGGTCATGACTTTTGATTTATCGGGTCCTTCCCACCAGAAAAGCAACGGAACCTCGGGAGACATCGAAGCGGCATTGCATCCAATATGCAGGAATTTGATTCCGGCATTGGCAAGCATTGTGGGAAGAATCCACGAATGGCTCGGGACATCGGTTTGTTTGGCATCAATGGGCAAGGGTAAACCGGCATCTCTGTTAATTTTTGAGGAGTACGCCAGCGATCTGACCAGGGGTTCCGGATCGAGTGCTTCCGTTTCAAAACTTAAGGGCATTGCCTGGACAATCAGGTTTCCATCGCGTATTGCCTGTTCGATCCGGGGTTTTACCTCAGGCTCGGACTTTGTGATCATTTGTGTCAGGGGCCACCCTGATATTGTCCATTTGAACTGTTCATCCCGGGGGAATTGTTTTGATTTTTCAATCATATCCAATGCCCCGGTAATGGTTGAATGCGAATAATTATAGACCACATTATCTGCCCAGTCGGTGTAGCCGATATCGAAATGGGTTTTGAATACGACAATTACCTCGTTTACTTTTGATTGAGCATTGATTGGTATGCTAAAACTTAAAGCCAGCGAAGAAATTAAAACTAGTGTCAATAGAGTTCTCATCAGATTAATTTTCTTAGAGATTGTTTAAAAATTATATTAAACCTTTTTGCCCGGAGGGCATCAATTTCAATAGAAAAACGAGTGAAAGAAAAACCATTGTCCGCTAGGACATTAACAGATTTCCGGTTAATTCCTATGGGAAATTTATTTTCAGAATTAACTTTTCTATTTATTTTTATCTCCTACGGAGAAATTTGAACATTCTTAGTTCGATTCAGCATACCTCACAAACTATCCGGAATAGAGGAAAGAAAAGAGCGGAAAATTATTTTGCCCACTCCTCAAACATTGTAATTGCAGTAAACAAAACACCCGCTTCACCCCTGAAAGTGCCTGAACCACGCGGTTTGTTATCTACTGAATACCATTCGAAGAAACCGTTATTATCCCTGACCCGTTTGACCATTGGAATCATTTGCTCATATGCCTCCTCAACTAAACCGTTTTTGATGAGCTGCTGAATCATCCTTCCGCCAAACCAGGTCCAGTCGCCGCCATTTTGGTAGCTATATTCAGGATTCATGATCTTGTTGGCAAAAAAACCGCTCGGATAAGGGGGATAAAGAGTCAATCCGATAGAACCGGCACCTGCCAGCTTTACCCGTTTGATCATCTCTGCAAGTGATGTTTGTATCTCTTTTGGACTAAGCAACCCAGCTTCAATAGCAATCGTGGTTCCGCCGAAGTAATATATTTTGTTTTCGTCAAAATCCTTTGGAAAGGGAGAACCTTTTTCGAGATAAAGGTGTGGAATGAATTTCTGATTTTGCTCGTCCCATAAATACTTCCGGCAGTTCTGAGCAATACTGTTCCTGATCTTTTCCCATCTGGCTTTCGAATCAGGGATTATCTCCATCAGGTTATTAAGGGCAATCAGAAACATCGCATTGTCATAAATATCAATAGCGGGATGGGTATTGGCATCGAGGTCAACTCCCCACCCATGCTCGGGCTGCACATCCCCCCAATCGGCAGTAGTTGCACCGATCACGAGGCCGTATTGCCGGTTGAACCGTTGGCTTAAGATAAAATCTGCTGCCCATTGGAGCCGTTCCCCGACTTTTTTATCCGCGACTTTTTCATCCAGAATGGCGCTGTCACCGGTTAACCGGATGTATTTATAAACAGCCTGGATCAAGGAGCTCTCCTGGTCGGTTTCCACGGTATTTTTATGTCCTGCATATCTTGGCTCAAGTTTTGAATAGTAGAAATCATATTCTCCCTTGCCAACCTTCTCAATGGGTGTAAATCCATCCAGAATATTGCCATCTTCACCCTGCATCCGGAAAAAAACAAGCAGGTTTTCTTTCAGGATTGCCTTGTCATTGACTTGAGCCGCAAGCTGAATAAAGGTGTTGTAATCGCGAATCCAGACTTCACGGTAACCGTCACCCGCATTAAATCCGGCTTTCATCACTTCAAGCGCTTTTGCTTTAACATAGGGGAAATAGCGGTCAATCTTAATCTTCGTCCTCAGCTCAGCTGTTTTCCGTTCAGCCTGATTCTGGCAAGAACCTATAAACAACATAAGAACCAGTCCAATCCCAACGCTAAGAGTCTTCATCTTATTCCATTTTTAGAGAACAGTTTTTTACATTCCACCCTTCCATTTCGATCCATAACGATTTTGAATTGACGGATTCCGGAAGTTGGGTGCAATCGATCTTAATTTCCCTGCTTTCGCCAGGAAGCAAAGTGATATAATTATCGCTTAGGAAAACAGGAAGAGCGAGTTCTCCACCTTTTTGGGTCAATACTTTGAGTCTTACAAAAAATGCAGTTTCCTTTCCGGGATTCCGGATCAGTAAAGACTTCTCCCCTGTGGCATTGTTTTTCCATTCACTTTCAAGGTTTGTTTGCTTCAATTCGTTCAGTTTTTCGTAGCTTTTCCCGGGTTTGGATAACCAATAGAAATTCTCATCTTTAAGCTGGTTATCGTTATCCGTGAGTTTCAAACGTAAAAAATAAACTGCCTGACCAGGATCTGGTGTTTTAAGCTTTTTTAGAAGAGAAACCTTATTCGCCGGAGTTGAAGTCTTGTACTGATCTTTTGACAGTAAATTTCCGTGAATGTCAAATTGCTCTGCCGAAACGGTGAGGTCATTCAGATCGAAAATTGTTTGATTAATTAGACAAACCGATGAATCATTCAGATTCAATTGTAAATGAAGTGGTTTGGCCCCATGTTGGTATCCATAGAAGCCACCGTTCTGCTCCAGAAAAACATCATAAAATTGTCCACGCAGTGCGGTCCATGGATTCTGGTTTTTCCATACCAGCATTCCGGAATAGGTTGTCCACATTTTTGCACTAAAACCCTCCTGAAGAGCACGGTATTGCTCATAGTTCACCAGTTGCGCCTTTTTGCAGAAATCTGCAATTCCATCGGCCTTTCCATACTGATCGATAAAATTATCATAAGAAATGTACTTGTGATAACTCCATGTGGGGTTTTCGCCATGTTTTGTAGGCAGGACCAGGTCCTTTTCCTCCATTATCCGGCGCATTGTTTCCACGTTAGGGATTCCCACTGAGCCCAATTCCGGGTTGAACGGGAAAGAGGTAACCGTAAAGAAATTAAGCGGATTCTGTATGTTGTATGGGCCGTCACCGTTCCCGCCCAGACTGTTTTTGGCCAGGTCGGTTGAGGTTGATTGTTCAAGGTAATAACGTGAGCCGTCATATTTCGGGAAAACCTCTGTTGCAAGTTTTCTGGCTATATCGGCAGGAGGCGGGTACTCATTACCGCCACACCACAAATAGAGGCTTGGATGATTGCGCAACATTTTGACCTGATCAATAACGGTATTGACAAACAGGGAGTGATTGTCAGGATAAGCACGGCGACGCTCCTGGGACTCTTTCTTCTGAGGGTCGAACCATCGGCCATTGCAATCGCCCGAGATGTAAAGATCCTGCCAAACCATGATGCCATATTTATCGCAGGCGTCATAAAATTCAGGACGTTCGGTCATGGAGCCACCCCAGACACGGATCATATTCATGTTCATTTCGGCGTGCATCCGAACCTCAGTATCGTAACGTTTGGCAGATAGCCGAAGGAGCATATCAGAGGCAATCCAGTTTCCCCCTTTTATGAAGACATCTTGTCCGTTAATCGTGAAGATCCTGGCATTCAGCTTATCATCAAACCGGGTTCCGGTCTGGCGGATACCAAAAGGAACAGTTTCGACATCCGATACTACCCCTTTATCGCCGATAAATAAGAATTCAACCTTGTATAAAGGGTGTTCCCCAATTCCGTTAGGCCACCAAAGCAAAGGATTTTCAATTTTAATCTCCGGAAGAGTCACCGTAATTTTTTCTCCTGCAGGGATGGTTACCAGCTTCGAAACCTCAATCTTGCCGCAACGTGCAATCAGCTTTCCGGTTTGGATGGTTTCAGTACTGTTCAGAAGATCAGCTGAGGTTAAAACAATGGCAGGAGCCTGTTTGCCGCCAGTCACTCTCTTTCCGGGTACTTTTGTCTGAATGGATGGATCAAGAAGATCGACCGCACCGGTTATTTCGAGAGCAACTTCATCCCATATACCTGTATTCCGGTCCCTGATCGGACAAATCCAATCCCATCCTGCCGTAAATTGCATGGTCACCGACCTGGCAATCATTCCGTCACCACCCTGTCCATTCGGAGCCCCGACAGGATCGGGCGGATGGACCAGTACAGCCAGGCGGTTTATCCCTTTTTCAAGGAATGGGGTAATCAGGTATTTCTCCCTCAGATACATCCCCTCATGGGTATCCGGATTGATCTTCTTTCCATTCAGGAACATTTCAGCAGAATAATTGATCCCACGGAACTTCAGCCACAACTGTTCCCCCTCCTTCATTTCCGGAACTTTGAATTCGTCATAAAACCAATAGGTGTAATATTCGGCACCCGTCTGAAAGATGTCAGGAATCAGCTCATTGTTCATACCGAAAAACGGATCCGGAACTTTTTGGTTATGAAGTAAGGTGGTCAGGACTGTTCCGGGAACCACAGCTTCCATCCAATCGTATAATCTGAAATCCTTGCCTGAGATAACAGTTCCGTCGACTACAACCTCTACTGCCTTTTTAGCTTTCCATCCGGAATTAAGTTTAATTACATCATGTTGGGAAAAGGCTTGAAATGATATGACCCAAAGCGCCAAAATACAGAAACTTTTAATCTTCATAGGTTTTATAAATTTTGTGACAAAGCCTGGAGACTGTTTAAAATTAAATTTATTGTTCATTGACTATTTAATATTCACAAATGCGTCACTCATACTTGGGGGAGGAACAGTTATCCCCCATGCTTTATTCGGCTGTTCCCCCATTTCGAATAACAGGGTGCCGCCTTCAGTAAGAGGAGTGCGCTCAATCCAGCAATCATCAATCTTTTGTTGATTGAAAGAGACCGATTGGATATAGACATTCTTTTTGGAATTATTTTGAGCTTTGATAATCAGTGTTTTGCCTTTGTAATACTTTGGATTGAGTTGAATTGTTACCTTGTCAAACTGCGGACTTCCAAACTGGAAAGTCGGATTTATCGCAGTATGCCCCTGAACATCAAATATCCCTAAGGCTGCCAGCACGTACCATGCTCCCAGTTGACCCTGGTCTTCATCCTGACCGATTCCATATCCGCGTAAAGGTTCTGCGCCATAAAATTCATCACAAATGGCCCGTGTCCATTTTTGGGTAAGCCAGGGTTGTCCGCTGTAATTGAATAACCAGGAATCGTGTAAACAAGGCTGGTTTCCGTGGTTATAAACCATTTCGATGCCCGAGAAGCTATCGACATCGCTGTCGCCTCCGCCAAACCGGGTTTTCCGGGAAGTGTCAAAAACATGTTCAAGTCTTCGGTTGAATTCATCTTTCCCCATCAGCCGGATAAGTCCTGCCACATCGTGCGGCACATACCACGTATATTGAAATGCATTGCCTTCCTGAAAACCGATCCAGGCTTTCATCGGATCAAAATTTGGAATAAATGTACCGTCTGCCATCTTAGGCCTGATAAACTTTGTTTCCGGATCGAAAAGATTGCGGTAGTAGGTGGCCTGTTTCATTAATTTGTCATAGTCCTCATTATGACCTAATTGCCGAGCAAGTTGAGCCACTGCATAAGAACTATAGGAATACTCCAGCGTATGGGAGCACCCGAAATTAAATTTCCATCCGTTTGAAAACAGCGTATCGCGCGATGGGACATATCCATCCTTCACAAAATAGTTCAGATCGAATTTTCCGTTTCCGAGGTTCCTGCCATGGTAATCAACCTCATTTTTCAGGGCGGCTTCATAACCTGTTTTCACATCGAAATCACGGATTCCGCAATTGTAAGCTGAGGCAATCATCAAACCCTGGTAATTGGTCTGAACACCATTGGTATATACTCCGGCAGCTTCACCATCGTGCAGCCACCCGCGTGTTTTGTAAAAATCGATATTTGACTGAACGTATTCCTTAAAATATTCAGGATAAACCAACGCCCAAAGCTGACTCAGGTTCCAGAAGCCGCCCCAGATCCCGTCGGTATTATAGTGGTGGTATTGTGGTTTGCCCTTTTCATCAAGTGGTATTTGTCCTATCCCTTTATCAACCAATGGATACTGCCCGTTAACATCGCTCGATATGCCCCGTCCAAGCAATGCATGATACAGTCCGGTATAAAACTTCACCCGGCTCACTGAATCTCCACCTTCAGCCTTGATACGTCCTAGCTTTTGTGCCCAGATCAATTGTGAAATCTGATGTACATCATCGAATGTTTTTCCTGCGGATTCGGTTTGCAGGTTGAGCCTGGCATTCTGAATGGAGGTATAACTCAAACCGGTCGCGATCTCGAGCTTCTCATTTTGGGCCATTTTAAAGGTCAAAAAAAGACCGTTCCCAATTCCTTTGGTGGAGGTAGCCCCTTTTTGTTGAATGGAGTCTTTAAATGAACCTGTCCCGGAAGGCAGTTTGCTTAGCCTGGCGACAAAATACATCATCACCCGTTTCCCGGGATCCCCGAATTTTACATATTCGGGATAGGTCTCAACATAACCTTCGACCTCATTGCCATTAACAACCTTAGCGAAAGCATCGGTAACATCGCTGCTCTCCCCTTGCTTGTGTCCAATATCGATGATCAAATGGGCCTGAGTTGTTTCCGGAAAGGTGTAGCGATGAAAACCAACCCGTTCGGTTGCTGTTAACTCTGCCCTGATTCCATAATCCTTCAAAAAAACTGAATAGTAACCAGGTTCTGCATGTTCACTTTTTTTGTCAAAGCGGGAACGATAACCCCCTTCAGGGTGTTCCTGTTTTCCGGGAATCGTTCTCAGATCACCAATCGTTGGCATAAATACCACTCCCCCAATTTGAAATTCATGAAAATGGCCAAATCCTTCGATTGAAGTATGCCGGTCATCGTATCCACACGGGTCCCAACTACCCAGACTTCCGGCAGCATTAGTATGAGGTGCAAGCTTAGCCATACCGAACGGCAAGGCAGCCGGAGTATAAAAAAACCAGCGGCCATGGACCGAACCAATTTGCGGATCGACATACGCGGACGGATTGAATGACCCCTTCGGAATAGTGAAAGATGCCAGTAATCCGAACATGATGAAAAGAACCAAAATCCTAAAACCGGAATTTTTCATGAGTGGCAAGTTTAACTTATAGATTTACGACATTTGAGGCAAGAGTAATTTTACCTTTTCAAAATAGGAATCATCCACAAGAACAGCACTGCCGATCATCGCTGCAGACTCTCTTAGTTCAGAAACCGCAACTTTGATATCCGCACCCTCAGATTTCAGGCAATCATTCAGGCTTTCGCCGAACAAGGGAAAAGCATAGGAAATATTCCCGCCGATAACCAAAACTTCCACACCAAACTTAACCATCCAGGGACACAGGAAGATACCCAGCTGGGTGCCAAAATCATCGAAAAGTGACTTTGCCACAGGATCGGTTTCAGCCAGATGTGCCATCTCCTTCACACCGAGAAGCCGAATCCCTGTTTTCTCAAAATAGCGATTCAAAAAACCCCGGGTTGAAAAAAAATCATCCGCATTTCCATCCTTAAATGGAAGGTACCAGATGCAACCCATATCCGGGACTTCATCACCAGAAACTACCGGCAGCCGGTCGCACAGGAAAGCAGATCCAAAACCGGTACCCAGCGTAATCGCCATAGACCGTTTAAAACCATTACCCTTCCCGATCCAGTCTTCCCCTATAGCAAAAGCCGTTGCATCATTGATAAACCGGATTGGAAAACTATCCGGAAGGTTCATCTTTTCCCGAAGGGCCTCAGGAACCTTCAATCCATAAATATTTTCAAACTTTTTATTGTTCCCCTTAAACAATGCAATTCCATTGGCATAATCAAAAGGTCCTGGCATGGCAAAACCGACACCGGAAACATTCTCCAAGCCCACCTTATCAATGGTAGCCTGAATAGTTTTACTCCAAACACTTATGATCTCGTCGGCAGTACCCTGATTATCCAGATCGTTCTCCGAAAAGGTTTCCGGTAAATACTTCTTTTCCAAAATATTGCATGCCGCACAACTTACATGACTGCCCCCTACATCAACACCAATAGCAATAGAACCCATTTTAAATTTAATTAAATATTGTTGAATCGTTTGACAAAATGAAATATTCTGTAAATATAAGATTATATGATTATTTGTTGTAGAGACAAGGCATGCCTTGTCTCTACAACAAACCTATTATTTCGCGACCTTATCGATATGCAAAACAACTGCATATTTTAACGGCATCGCTTTACCCAGAGATTCCGGGACCGAAATCTTGAAGCTTGTGCCATCCGCCTTCCATTTCAGCGTACTTCCTTTTTTCCCAAGAAGTGTAATACCGGCCCCTTTTTCAGGAACAAATCCCTGAACCGATATGGATGAAGGAAGCTTTTCATTCTCTGCCAACAAATATATAACATTAACTGAACCATCTTTCCCCTTTGTGAAGCGTAACTTACCATCCAGATAAGGTGCGATTGGTCGGGTGCCATAAATAGCCTGTCCGTTAATTTTCAGCCAGTCGCCAATCTCTTTCAGCCGGTCATAGGCTGAATCATACCATGTACCATCAGGTCCGGGGCCGATATTTAAAAGCAGGTTCCCCCCTTTTGCCACGATATCCGAAAGCATGTGAATCATGTCACGTGTAGGCCTCATCGTGGCATTATAAGAGAAAGACCATCCACCACCTAAAATGATGCATGATTCCCATGGATAAGGCAACATTTTTTCAGGAACCGTGTTTTCAGGAGTCAGGTAATTCTGGTTTTTCCCTTCAACAGCCCTGTCAACAACGATGGCATCAGGCTGTTTGGAACGGATTTCAGTCACCAGTTCGTCCATTTTGATATCCTGATCGAAGCGCTTTTTGACGCTGAAGCCTTCAGCATGAGGCTTTTCACCTACCGGACCGTTCTTCTGAACCCAACCGCCATCAAACCAAAATAAATCTATCTTACCATAGTTTGTGCAGAGTTCCATCACCTGGTTATGGGTGAATTTTACAAAACTATTCCAGCGGTCAGGGTATTTTGCAGGATCGTAATTGACGTTTCGGTCAAGTGGGGGAAAATGGGACCACCAGTAATCGGGAGTGTGCCAGTCCGGTTTTGAGAAATAGGCACCAACCCATAACCCTTCTTTGCGAAAGGCATTAAAAATCTCTTTCGTCACATCGGCTTTGGGATTGGTATGAAAAGGGCAATCAGGACCGGTGATTTTATAATCAGTATATTTACTGTCAAACATGCAAAATCCGTCATGATGCTTGGTGGTAAAAACGACATATTTCATCCCGGCTTCCTTTGCTGCTTTGGCCCATTTTGCGGGATCAAATTTCGTCGGGTTGAAGGTTTTTCCCAGATTCTCGTAGTGTTTTTTGTAAGCGAAATAATCTTTTACCGTGTCAGGGACACACCACCCTTCATCTTCCGGGCAAATTGACCACGACTCCACAATTCCCCACTGACTGTATGGCCCCCAATGCATCAGGAGCCCAAATTTGATGTCCTGCCATTCACCTATCCGTTGCTGAATCCGGGGATTGGGATCGGGAGTATAATTCTGTTCATGATGCTGGCCAACTACATATAGATTAGTCAGTAACAAAAGAAGAACCAGGAGTTTTATTGACTTCATAATGTGTATTATTTGATTGGTTGGAGATTTTCAGTGACAAATTTAGTACTTTGAATTGAAATTGATCAGGAATCACCCCTGCTTTTTAAATTTTTTGATAAACTTTTTCAAAGTTATTATAAAATATCATTATTCAACAAAAAATTCTTTCTATCTTGTAGCCTCCAAAAACAAAATTCAATCATTATGAAACGAAAATTTGCCGGAATATTTATCTTACTGTCATGCTGCTTCTTATGGAGTTGTCAGCCACCTAAATCCTTTACTGCAAAGGAAATTTCGCTGATCCCCCAGGTTCGGAAAATGACTCTTGGAACCTCGTCATTCAAAATTGGGGAGAACACAGGGTTGATTGTTCAGAATTCTGACCAACAGGGTATTGCAGATCAATTTTCAAATTTGTTCCTGAAATCTGCCGGATGGAAACCTAAAGTTATCACGGGCGGAGCCGAAGGATCGAACCAGGTATTTTTCAAAACTGATGAGACATTGGGTGATGAAGGGTATACCCTGGATGTTACTACGGCCAGAATAGAAATAAAAGCCGCCAAACCTGCCGGATTCTTCTATGCAATCCAGACGTTGCGCCAGTTACTTCCTGCAGAGCTTGAAAGTACACAGAAGCAGGAAAACATTGATTGGCTTGTTCCGGTAAGTTCAATAGCTGACAGTCCCTCATTTAAATGGAGGGGATATATGTTGGATGTTTCGCGCCACTTTTTCCCAAAAGAGGAGGTCCTTCAAATGATTGATTACCTGTCCATTCATAAAATTAATACACTTCACCTGCACCTGCTTGACGATCAGGGATGGCGCATTGAAATTAAAAAATATCCCAGGCTTACACAAGTTGGTGCCTGGCGGGTTGACCGTGAAGACAAACCCTGGAATTCAAGGTCAAAACAGACTGCCGGAGAAAAAGCCACTTTTGGCGGATTTTACACCCAGGCCGACATAAAGGAGATGGTAGCTTATGCACAAACCAAATTCATCACGATTATTCCTGAAATTGAAATGCCGGCCCATGTCACGGCGGCCCTGGCAGCTTATCCGCAATATTCCTGCTCTGGAGGTCCTTTCACTGTCCTTCCCGGCGGAGTTTGGCCGGTTACCGATATTTATTGTGCCGGAAATGACTCCACCTTCCTGTTTTTGCAGGATGTGCTCACTGAAGTGATCGACCTGTTCCCTTCAAAATATATCCATATTGGCGGCGATGAGGCCACCAAAACAGAATGGGAAAAATGTCCGAAGTGCAAAAAACGGATCAAAACCGAAGGTCTTAAAAATGCAGGTGAACTGCAAAGTTATTTCATCAAACGGATTGAAAAGTTCATCAATTCCAAGGGGCGTGTCCTGCTGGGTTGGGACGAGATCCTGGAAGGGGGATTACCTCCAAAGGCAACTGTGATGAGCTGGCGCGGAACACAGGGTGGTATTGATGCGGCCAAACAAGGTCATGACGTAGTAATGACACCCGGTCAACCCTGCTATTTTGACCATTACCAGGGTCCCAAAGAAGACGAACCTCTGGCTATCGGCGGTTTTAATCCGCTGAATAAAGTTTATGAATTCGATCCTGTTCCAAAAGAACTTGATGCCGAGGCTGCCAAACATATCCTTGGCGGTCAGGCTAATCTCTGGACAGAGTATGTCCCGAATATCAAACATGCCCAATACATGACTTTCCCCCGGATTGCCGCCATGGCCGAAGCGTTGTGGAGTCCTAAAGAGGTCAAGAACTGGGATGATTTTTACCGCCGAATCCAAACATTCACCAAACGGTATGATATCATGGGGATTAATTATGCAAAGAGCGCCTTTAAAGCGGCTGCAAAACCACAGGAGCCGGTCAAAAAATAAATCAAAAAGAATATCACATCAATTAAACCCTCAAGGATTCAAGAACTTTGAGGGTTTTTTATTTTTTTACAGAGAATTATTAAGAGGCTAAAATGGTTCATGAAATATTTGATATACCCTGTTTGCCAGCATCAAACCAATTCCTCTGACTTTCATTAAATCCTCAGGAGGTGCATTTAAAATATTTTCAATGGTCCTAAACGACCTTAAAAGCGTCAGCCCTTTTTTTGTCCCTATTCCTGGTAAATTCTGAAGCAGGAACAGCTTTTGCCGCTGATTTTTGGAGACCCTGATTCCAGTTAGTCCAACTATAATTGGTTTTGGTCTTGGTAATTCATGATGGTGAGACTGATCTAAAATATAAATCAAAACATGTGCCGTTTCGCTGATGTTCAATGACCGGATAACCGGGATACCCAGAAAAACGGTCAAATGAATCCATGCACCCTGAACCGCTTTACGTGACATTGAACCGGCCACGATATCCGACTGATCCCCTTCAAGGATGATCAGAACATTTTTACCAGATTGTGCCATCCGGTAGCCCTGCTGAAAAATTCTACCGGTTTTGATAGAGGCCAGAAAATCGATGATAGTCTTTCTTTCTACGATTATTCGATCGCCAATCCAATAGTCGCCCACCGGAAGTGCACCAACCTGATAAGTTAACTGACTATTACATTTCCTCAGTTCTTCGATGATTCCGCTTCGTTGTTCACGAAAGTCAATTCTCAGATCAACATTACCTTCATTTAGGAGGCGCATGGTATAAATTTAAATCACTTTTCAGATAAATATACGAAATCTGGTTGATAAAAACGAACAGTTTATAGTTCAAAGGGGAAAAAAATAAAGCCTACCGGTTAACCGCCATTTCTGATCTGGATCGTTTTGTTGAAGAACCGACAATTAAGAATCGCTTGGCCCAATCAATAAGTCAGGCTGATAGCGGTGATAATATTTCATTAAAAAAAGAAGATATTAATGGATTTCTTGGATTATAAATAATAATCTGCCATATGTTTCATATTAGTGAAGCAGTTTCCCCTAGGGATTGGTCCTGATGAGATGATAGCTTAGTTTTTCAGGACTCTTTTGGGCAAAGAGGTACAGGAAAGAATCAACAGCAGGATAAAAATTGTTTTGTTCATTGTTTGGAGTTTACTCCAAAAATAATTCAAAAATATTTAAATTACCTTCGTGACTTCACCCAATTCATATAATCAGTATACAATTTCCCCGAGTTTGGGTGTCCAACCGAAGCAACAGAGCCCGGTTTGTTCATGATTCCCAGGTATTGATAGATCAGAATTTTCTCCACAAAAGGGGAAATATCCTCCATTTGTTGGAGAATCCGTTCAAAATTCGCAGGAATCAATGCACTGGTATAGACCCCCTTTTCAAATTCAAAGACCTCCATGTCCGCCCAGATTCGTGAGCGTCCCGCTTTGGCATGTGCAGTATGAAGCGTTTCAAAATACTTTCCGGCGCTTCCGGTCTTCGTTTTCCGGACCCCAATCTCATCCTGGTAGGCGATAATGTCAATATCCAGTTTCTCAAGCTGTGAAATATACTGATCATTTGGCCGCATCGATTTTGTGCCGTAGGGAGCAATCAGATTGACCGAATTGGGCATCAGTTCCCTGGCCTTTTTAGTACACCGGTTCACATAGTTAAGCGTTAATTCGTCTATTGCGTTGTTCAGACCCGATTCATTGGGATAATACCAGCCATAGAAACTTTTGTGATTTGAATATTTTTCGGCCACCTCTTCCATCCCCCGATCTCTCAATCTGGCTATTTCACGATCTTTCATCATCTTCGTAGTATAGGACCACTTGTCCCAGAAATCGTTACTCACGAAAAATTTCATACCACACTCATCAGCAGCTGTTAATACTGCCTCAAGCGGATCGGGACAGGCAAAATCATAACGGGGCTGAAGTTTTGAGGGATAATAGGTCCTCCCGTCATTGGCAACGGCCATCAGGACCAGGTATTCCATCCCCGTTTCCCGAATTTCCTTAACCTTTGCCTTCCATTGCTCCGTGGTGAAGTTCGGGAGCACATCATTCCAGTATTTCCCTTCCACATCAAGCGTGTGGCTGAACTCAAACCATGACCCGCTGATTGGCTTGATTTTAGAATTTTTAACTGCCTGTGATGAAAGCACTGAAAAAGCCTGGTTTGCCAGCAGTAAGGAGGCCGAACTGATTCCACAAGTTCTAATGAAGTAGCGTCTGTCCATGATAATCTTTTTATTTAGGTTATTCAATGTCAATTAAAGGCTTTCCACCGGCCAAATCATTGATGGCAACATTGGCAGTAACCGTTTTTTCCTCGCCGGGGAAAAGGGTCAGATAGTTGTCGCTCCAGAATGTGGGAAGCACCTCTCCTCCCGATTGATCGGTATGCAGAATTAACCGGTTAAAAAACGAGAGAGACCCTGTTTCATTTTTTAATTTCACTTCAATCCTAAGCTCTTTGCCCTGATTGGTGATTGTTACAGTTTTTTTCAAACTCACTTTTGGTAAAGCCGCCAGCGATGAAAAGTCTTCATGCTGCGCACATTCCCAATATAAATTTTCTGAAATCAGATGCCCCTTTTGGTCCTGAAGCGAGAGTTTCACGAAATAGACTGGTGCACTGTCCTTCGGTTTTGGAATTTTCAGACACTCAAGATAACTGTCAGCCTTGACAGAAACAGTATCTTTATAGCTCCATAGCACTTTCATATTCCAGTCAATGATCTGCGCCTTGACCGTCAACCCGTGATGGCTTCGTTGCGTTGCGTTGATTACTGACAAGGATCTGTTGTTGCCATTCATTTGAATATGAAGAGGCTCCATAGCCTTCTTAGCAAAGAAATAAGCGGCCCCGGGATTTAAAAACCAGTCATAGATCTGCCAACCCACATCAGGCCAGCATGAATTGAGTTTCCAGATCATCACCCCGCTGGTGATGTCCCACATCCGGTGATTCGCCGCCTCGAACATAGCGCGGTAGCTATCTGCATTAACCAACTGGGCATTGTCGGCATATTGTTTCACTGTAGTTGGATTGCCATACAAGGTCCTGATGGCATTGTCGTACCCTCTGAAGCAATAGTTCAGTCCATCCCAGGCCCCATGTTCTGCCCAGATACTGTCCAGCGGAAAAATCGGATTTTTCCGGTTCTGCGGATGTTCCGGATTAGCAGAAGGGATAAATCTGAGCAAACTGCTGTAGGCCGGAATCGCCGGCACACCCAGTTCATTCCGGAACATCTGAAGGTGAACCTCCTCAACCTTGTCGAAGAAATAGGCCGGGGGATTCCAGTTATAGTCAGGTGCTCCGTCATCGGTTGTTCCGGTCGGCAAATCCTCTTTAATATATGGAGTCAGTTTATTCACATCCCAGTCAATGCTGGTGGTTGGAATGAAAGGTCGCGTAGGATCGAGGGTTTTGACCGCTTTTTTTGAAGCCGTGTAAAGCTCTTCATCAACCATCACTTCATTGGCGGTAAACCAGGCTACTATGGCCGGGCTGTTCCGAAACCGTTTCACCATATCATTCACCTCAGCAACAGCCAGCTGATGATCAAGCGGATAGTGAGCGGTCTCACTGCCAGGATACATCCGCCAGCACTGGAAAAAAATTTCCCAGTACATCAGCCCATATTTGTCATAACTTTCAATGACATCATCCGGAGGAGCCGGGGAATCCTCGCTTCCCACAATATTGACATTTGCTTCGGCCAGGAGACGCGCCTCGTCAAAAATCCGTTTCCGCCTCATATCCAGCAACATATCTGGTTGAAGCCACCCTCCCTTGCAAAATATGCGCTGACCGTTTACCTGAAATACCCTTCCGTAGTCGTTTCCGATCCGTTTTAATGTCGTGGTTACCTGCCGGATTCCAAAAGTAACATCCTGTTTATCTGAAATTTTACCTCCAATTTCAAAGTTCAGCTTTAACTTATGGAGATATTGTTTCCCGTAACCATTCGGATACCATAAATATGGATTTTTGATCAGAAGTGCGGAAAACTCTTTTGAATTGAGGGATATCGTTTGAACCTCATCCGGATTAATCGTTATTTCCTTCCTTATTTTTATTGTAGGCATCGATCCGCCCAAGTGTTTGGTATAGGTTGGAAATTCAAGATCGCTGATCAGGTCAATAGTTGCGACCAAAACCCCCTTCACTTTTTGATTGGTGTTATTCCTGATTTCAGCCTGCAACGCGATATCGGCCCTGGTTGTATCGGACAATGGCAAGGTGGTGGTTACAAAAGGGTTTTCAAGGGACACCGGTCCGGTTGCTTCCAGAAAAACATCCTGGTAGATCCCCATATTTCGGTCACGGATTACAGGGGCGCAATCCCAACCTCCTGACATTTTTAGGGTTTCGTCCTTGAAAATATCGAGAGCATGGCCCCGAGTGGGGCCAAAGACTTCAAACTGAGTACCCGGATCGGGTTCACCCGGATGATCAACCTGGTGAATTTTTACTGCAATGCAATTATTAGCCCCGGCCAGCGCATATTTGGTTATGTTGAATCTGAAGCGGCGAAACATACCGACAGTATTTCGGCTATCGGCAACCAGGTGCCCGTTTACCCAGACATCAGCACGGTAATTAATCCCCTGGAAATTCAGCCAGATCTGTTTGTTGCTGAATTGTTCAGGCAAAACGACTACTGTTCTGAACCAATAAGGATCTTTCCAGGGATTCTCCTTCCCTTTGAGATAACTGTATCGGACAAGATCATGTTTTGCATTGAAGGCGTCAGATACGTCTGGTATAAGGAAATTGTTCATGGCTAAATGGGGGTCGGGATAGGTTCCATTTTTAACAAATACACTCAACACCGTCGTGGGTACCGAGGTTTGATACCAATTCTGAGGATTATACTGAACTGATGAGACAATTTCGTCAGACGATTTTACCTCTATGGAATTCTTAATCATCCAGTTATCAGAAAGTTTAATCTTCTGGGCATCCACCCTGGTAAAAGTTAGAAGTATGAACAGAATGGCGGCGGATCTCATAATCATTTTAAAATTAATCAGAATTTGGGTAATACTGGTAAGAACCTCAATTTGAAGCATTAAAAGACCAAAGCTGCAGCCCCTATAAATCCTGCGGCATCACCAAGCTGAGCCTTAACTATTTTAAGATTCTGAACAGGAATCGGACAGATATTTTTAACCAGTGAATCATGTAGCGAAGGGTAAAACAGCGGCATTGCATTCGCGATTGAACCGCCAATAATCACAATTTCAGGATCAACCAGGTTGATGGACCAGGCGAGTGCAAAGGCTGTTGCTTTTCCAAATTCCTCCCACGCCAGTTTTGCTGAAGCATCACCTTCAAATGCAAGGTTTGCAACCTCTTTGGAGGAAGCTTTAAGCCCACTTAATTTTTCATACAATTTAGCAACGCCGGCACCCGAAACAATCTCTTCAATAATTCCTTCGCGGTAGGGCGAAATCCAAATCTCACCGGCAGTCTCCGTAGCACCCATCCAGATTTTTTGGTCCAGTATTATCGCACAGCCAAAGCCCGTTCCCAAAGTAATTCCCAGGACACTTGATGATCCTTTTCCAGCTCCCCAGATAGCTTCTCCAAGCATCATGGCATTGGCATCATTATTCATGAACACCGGAAGACCGAACTCTTTTTCAACCGAACTCCTTAATGGGAAAAAATCCATGGTCGGTAGGTTTGGACATTGAAGAATCAGACCTCTTTTTACATCGAGCGGACCGGTGCATCCCAAACCAATGCCCCGAATATCACCCATTTTCAAATCATTCTGGGTGATCACCCTTGAAATTGAACTGGCAATTCTTCCGAAAACCAGCTCTTTTGGATCTGTGGCATTGATAGGAATAGAAAACGTATCGCCAATTATACTGCCGTCAAATGCAACTGCCCCTGCCCTAATATTTGTCCCGCCGATATCAACGCCAATGGCAATTTTATCGTTTTTCATTTTCAATCTTCAGAATATTCTCTATTTGTATTTTATTATCAGGCAGATAATGAATCGCAACATCCCATATTATTTCATAATCAATCCCAAAATATTCATGAGATATCTTATTTCTCAACAAATACATTTCATTCCTTGGAACTTGTGGATAGATTGCCTTGATTTCAGGTGGCAGATTTTTTGCAGCTTCTCCGATAATTTCAAAATTTCTGACCACTGCGTCAACAGTCTTATAGTCTCTTTTAAAGGTGATAAAAGAAAGCCCTTCTGTATATTCCCCAATTCTATTTATGGCGAGTAGAAGGTCCTCAAGATACATTAAATAGTTCCGTTCCTCTTTTTTCAACCTAAGCGTAATTTATTTGCTTTAGAATATTTTCCTTAATCTGATCCTTTAATGCATTTTTGGTTACCAAATCAATTTTGCGATTGAAAATATTTTCAAGGTAAAGCTCAAGAGAGAAAAATTTCCATCCAATCGGTCTTTCCAATTCAACCAGCAAGTCGATATCACTCTTTTCAGAATTTGTTTCATCAGAGAAAGATCCGAATAAACCTATCTCCTTGACTGCAAAATCTTTATAGAGAGCTGGTTTCAACTCTTTAAGCTTTGTCAGTATATCATTTTTTGTAATCATGATTCAAAGATAGTAATTTCTGAATTAGTAATCTATAATCCTCAATCCGGTTAAAAGCAACTCCTTTACTGATTGATTTCTACTCCACAGCTGTCACCTTTGCGCCGCGTGTGAAATTGCCAGGTACGTTTTCCTCTTCTATTGACCATTGATTGACAATTAATTGCATTGGAAT
This sequence comes from uncultured Bacteroidia bacterium, assembly GCA_903923905.1. Classification (GTDB taxonomy): domain Bacteria; phylum Bacteroidota; class Bacteroidia; order Bacteroidales; family Prolixibacteraceae; genus JAAFHB01. Next base: position 14,508 of record CAIXZH010000008.1, on the reverse strand, counting down.
TAAACACAAAATCCCAAACAATGGTTCGTTGGCGCACGGTATAACTAGGGTGAATAGATTATGGTGGGTGACGGATGGATCCTGATCTGAAATCAGTAGTACCTTTCCTCCGAATTTCAGGATATCAGTTGCTGCCAAAATACTTTGGAGGTAGGTTATCCCGGAAGGGGCAAATACCACCGCCCGGAATCCCTCCTTAACCATCTCCATCGGACCATGCCGAAATTCTCCCCCCAAGAGTGCTGAGGCCGGATTTCGGGTTGCCTCCATTAGCATCAGCGCACTCTGTTGTGCGGCGGCAAAAGTAGTACCCCTTGCAACCAGCTGAACGAATGGAGTATGTGCAATCATCCTGACTGCTTCATCTAACCATTGATTCCTGTTATTCAGCAGATCCGAAACCGATTGAATGGTCGATTCGACCTCTGGTACTGAGTTTTGATCAAATTTCCCGCCAAAGGTTAAGGATAGCAGATAAACAACCAAATAGGTCGAGATAAAGGTTTTGGTTGAGGTCATATCCTCTTTGCCGGCCTGACTGAGTAACGCGACATGTGCTTTTTTTGCAAGGGTACTTCCGGCTTCATTGCTGATTGCGATCACGGTTACATCAAGTGGCAATCGTTCCAGTATATTCACAACCTCATAACTTTCTCCCGATTGGGATATGCAAACCAGCAACGTCTTTTTATTCAGCAGTGAAAACTGATAATGAAGCAATTCCCCGGCATTGATGGCGAATGAAGCTATTTTCTGAGGATTTAACAGGCAGGTTGCAGCATTGGCAATAAAATAGGAGCTTCCCATTCCTGTGAAGATAATTTTATCGTATATCCCTGACTTCCAAAGCATAGTCACCCGATTCAGACTTTTATGTCCCTCACCGTCACTGAAAAAATGCAATGTCTCTCTTAAGGCATCCGGTTGCTCTTCAATCTCGTTTAGAAACTTATTCATATGGGTTTATTTTAAATATCAATTTGTCTTAAATTCAAAAAACCTAACAGCCTAACAGCTTAATAGCCTAATAGACTAACAGCCTAATCAGCCATTTACTTCTTCAGCCACATCCGTTCAATATCTTCCAGCGATTTGCCGGTTGTTTCAGGAACAAGTTTCCAGGTGATATATAAATATGGAAGACACATTACCCCGAAAAGCCAGAAGACTCCTGCAGATGAGAGGGTGGTCATCAGCCAGGGCGTGAGCTGTCCGATCAGGAATGTTCCGATCCAGAGTGAGAAGCCGGCTGCTGACATCGCCAGTCCGCGGACTTTTGCCGGATACATCTCGGAAAGCAATACCCAGATTACCACACAAATTGAGATGGCACACGAAAATATATAAACCAAAATGAGTATGAGTAAGGTAATTGGCGGAATTACGTTTGAAGCCTTATTGATGGTAAAATAAAATCCAATGAGTATCAGGGAAATAATCATACCTGTAACACCGTAATAGACAAGCTTTTTCCGGCCGATTTTGTCAATCACCACCATTGCCAGCACCGTTGAACCAAAATTCACCAATCCTACGATTACCTGATAAAACAGGGAATCTCCGGCGGAAAGTCCCGTTTGCTGAAATATTGAAGGTCCGTAATACAGAACGGCATTGACCCCCATAAACTGACCTAAAATTGCGAGACTTACCCCGATAAAAAGGGCAATTCTGAATCCGGGCTGGAAGAGAATTTTCCAATCCGATTTTTCTTCCGATTGAACCAGGTTTTTCAAATCGGCAACCTGCTCGTTAGCCTGTTCGGAGCCATAAATACGACGCAGTGTTTTAAGCGCTGAGGACTCTTTCGATTTAAGAACAAGCCATCTTGGACTTTCCGGGATAAAAAACAGGATGCAGAAAAAGAGCAATGCAGGGAGAGATTCGGCTCCAAGCATTCCGCGCCATGTTTCGGTGACGATGTATTTGCCCCAAAATCCGCCTACAATACCGAGTGCTTTCATATGAATCGCATATTCACTGATTGCGTAGTTGACCAGGTATGCGCCCATAAACCCAACGGTAATAGCCAGTTGATAAAGAGACACCAGGGTTCCGCGAAACCTTGCGACCGAAATTTCAGAGATATATAGTGGAGATATTACAGAAGCCACACCTATGCCAACCCCTCCCATGATGCGGTAAAGAACTAGATCTGAAACACTGCCGGATAACATACACCCGATTCCAGAACCGGAAAAAAGGATGGCTGAAAAGATCAGAACCCCTTTTCGTCCGAAATAATCACTCAGTTTTCCGGCAATGGCAACTCCAAAAATAGAACCGACCAGTGCACATCCAACATACCAGCCGGTATTGACATCATTTAACCCAAATTGAGTGGCTACGCTCCCTATTGTGCCCGATATAACTGCAGTATCATACCCAAAAAGAAATCCTCCAAGAGCCGCTACCGCTGCCAGGAAGATCACATAAAGCATGTTCTCACTCTTATTTTTAATTGCCATAGAATTCAGATGGTTAAGGTGTTTATTTCTATATTTAATCCTGATATCCCGTTAAGGATTTAATAACTGGATTCTCCTGTTAATCAAATTTTTAAATTCCAAAATACTCCCGGTACCGGTTGTATAAATGGCCGGCCTGAAGATAGGAAGATTGCGGACTCATAAAATGGGAAAATTCAAAGGTGATTCCCTTATCGTATCCGGCTCTTTTTGCTGCCTCCAGTTTCATGCGAAGTTTATCAAATTTGATTGGAAGAAAACGAATGGGCATATCCCGGTCGAACGTTTCTGCATTGGTCCAGCATTGCATCTTGTATTTGTCAGCCAGTTTTTTATTGACCGTAAAGAATGCATCCAGCTCGTCATAATCGATATGACCATCCTGGAAAGCGCAGGCATCAACAACATCGTGGATCCCGTCAAAAATTTCACCCCACTCCCTTTCGTGCTCCTGGACTGAAACTGCGTTCTCCTTGGTCAGGTTACCTCCTGCCGCCTCGACCGCCTTCTTCCCGTCGATCCAGGGTGAAATGAAGGTCGGCAAACCATTTGAAACCTCTTTGCATTGCTTTCCCATCGCATGAAAGGCGCCAATCGCCCCCTTTGTTTTGCGGCTGATTTCACCGCTGATGTACCATCCCTGGAAACTCTTGAATTTGCTGCCATAGTTTTTCCAGACTTCATCAATCACATATTTGTTGTCCTCAACTTCCCAGCTTAAATCACCGGTGTCCCAGTATTTGCCCGAATCATACAATCCAAAGTAAAACTTCATCCCGTATTTGTCTGACAATCTCAGATACATTTCTACCAGGTCGACAGAGGGCATATAACAGTTATGCTTTTTCAGCAGATAGGCAGAAGGGTAAGTCATGAACCGACGGTAACCCGAACGGATCAGGATCACCGTATCAATCCCGATAGCCTTCATATGGGCAAAATCGCGGTCCCACTCCTTTTCTCCCCAGTTCTGGTGAGGAATATCATGAGATATCTCATCCAAAAATGTCCCAGTAATTTTCAGACCTGAAGCGTGGGGTACAATCAATTTGCTACCATCAAATGAAACAGGCAAATCCAAAGTATAATTATCGGCCATCCCAATCATAGGAACTGCCATTGCAGCAATCCCAGACAGAGAGGCCTTTTTAAAGAAATCGCGACGTGTGTTTTGTGTTTCCATGCTTTCTAATAATGTAAATTTCATAAAATGACCACGGTAATTTTCTTATCTGCCCACAAGACCCTGAGTGATTGTTTGTTTCAGATTATCGTATAACTGTATATTGAACTGATTGGTGGAAGGATCATCGATGTGTACCAGGTCGAAGAGCATAATCCCTTTATTCTGCTGCAGGATCATGGTAATTGCGTCATCCATATTTTTAAGGTTCGACCATACGGTATTGCCCATATCAACGGCGCCAAAGTGGATATTGGCATTTTCCAAAACCGTTTTTGCCCCGTCGATTTGTCCCTGAACTGTCCACCATCCTGCACCGGTAAGTGTCGAGGTATAGTCACCGGTCATAAACATATCAAGTAACTCAGCAATTCCGGTATTCTTGTAGGTGGAAGTTGCCCATGAGGAATATCCGTTGGTTGACGGATCGTATTTGTTGCTGGCCCAGTTTACCCCAACATAATAATAGGAATCGTACCATGCCCCTGAATAGGAGCAGAATGCAATTTTTGGCTTGATGGCTTTAGCTGCACTCCTGGCTTTTGAGATAAAATCATGAATGGATTGTGCCCTGAACTCCAGCCATTTTTTGTAGTAAGTTCCGGTTACGCCGGGAACTACTGCACCGCTGGACTCTTTCCATGACTGCACGATATCCGTAGTTTTGACCGAGGCTAATCCGGCCCAGGTCTTAAACGCATTCAGTGAATAATCAGAAAAATCGGCACAAATATCGTAATAGCGGCAATAGTCGAGTACAAATCCGTCAATATTATAATTCGTAATGAGCTCCTTAATCAGTGACAATTCATAATTCTGGGCAGCTGGTTGTAAAGCGTTTAGCATTCCGTAGGCATATACATCAGTGATCTTCTTGACATCTCCTGAAACCGAGATCACCTGACTTTGAATATTTGCAAAGGCAGTATCCGAGAAAACTTTACCATATTTTGTTCCGCCATAGTTTAATCCTTCTCCAAAAACACTCATTGAAGCAAAAACCTTGAGCCCCTTCTTTTTTGCCTCGGTAATTACATTTTGAAGATAATCGAAATCAGGTGCCTGGGTATAGCCGTTCCATGTCTTTAATTGTCCGGCTATGGAAGAGTTGTAACTTACCAAACCGCTAATCCCTTTAACATCAACAACAACCCCTTTTACACCCATATCAGCGATCTTTTGAAAAATAGCGGCCATCCGATCTGCAGTTCCAAGCCTCGAAAAATTTGCAGCAGCTTCCATCCACAAGATCACCGGTGTATTATTGAACATCCTTACAATAGAAGTATCCACATTGGTGGTTGTCGGATCGGTGACGGGAGGAAGTATTGTACTGTTTTTGTTATTGCATGAGAAAACAACAAGCGGGAATAACAATAAACTGGTAATGTAAAAGAGTATCTTCATGACTAAAAATATTCCGGTCTGTGAATAATCTGATTTAAAATACAAAAAAGCAGGGCACGGTTAAGTGCCTTGCTATTTTATGTTAAAGGTAATTAATTAAATTTACTTGCATCAATACAGCTTAATTCATAAACTGTTATTCCACCGTTTGTGGTCAGGAAGTACACGTCCATTGTGAAACCATTCGACGAAACGGGACCAACTGCAACTTCAGCCGTGATATTCCAGTTTGGTGAAGGACAGGCGATATAATCACTTTCACCATCAAAAACATGGAATGCCTTATATGCATCCGTTGAACCTGCCGGAGTAGGTATCTTGCCCGGATCTGTGACATTGAAAATATGCATGGCACTGCTATACGACCCACCATCAACAATTGCTGTATATTTTCCGGTATTAAACTCGAAATAGGTCAATGCCGGAGTTGCATCGCGCATTGAAGCCAGATAATTGGAGCTGAACGATGCGATGAGACTATTGCTGCTGCCGTTAATGTAATCCATAAAAATCGGAAGGTTGGAACAAACAAAAAAGTTATCTGTCTGTTTTGGTCCTGCAGGAACCGCTTTGGCAACATATCCCCAATCTTTTGGATAGACCATCGATTCAGGATCCTGGGATACCAGAACTCCGCTCTTAATGGTCCATCTGAGAATACGGTTAGCGCCACCCATAGGGGCCCCATCGGTGGTAGTCATGATTACGGCATCACCGTCAAGATCACCAAAGACCGATAGTTTTCTGCCGTAGAAGGTACTCCCGACAGAGCTCCAGTCTGAACTTCTGGCTAATGGCTGCGGTGCTGATGTCACATTATTCCATCTGAAAAGCCTAACATTATCACCCGCATAGATATTATTGATTCCAACAATATTTCCCTTGCTGTCATTTGCTACGGCGTAAAGACCACCAATTCCGGTTACATTCAAATCGCCGGCATAATTTCCTGTCTTTTTGTCGTAATATTTGGCCGCTGATCCTCCATCCCATTCATTGGAGAAAGGCAAAACAAAATAGTCGCCACTCACTGCAATCGAAATATTTTGATAATCAACAAACTGAAGATCTCCGGCAGATTTTGACCAGAGTTTTTTGACTGATGCAAAACCTTGCGCCACTTTAACAGGAATTCCAATCCGAACCGTGTCAACCACCGTAGTACCGTCATCAGCAGTAACCGTAAAAGCTACAGGGTGGGTGTAATCCCGGGCTACTGTTGGATCGGGAGAGATCTTGGCATAATAGGCTAATTCAACAGTAGCCGTCTGATGCGAGATATCAACTGCAGTGTATGGAATGATCACCTTATTGTTGATGATAACTCCGTCAATATTTGCCTCATTTAATTTGAAAGACTTAATATCCGTCTTGCTGCTTCTCTTCCTGACCGCTGTGATGGTATATTTGTTTTGGGCACCGTTTTGAGCAGTTACCGTGAAGACTTTAGCAGATGTCAAATTTTGAATACCCAAAGCCGGGCTCATGTAAGCGCTGTTCGGCAATGTTGCAGTCAGAAAAAGGCTATCCAGAGATGTTTGAGTCAGAGAGCCGTCGGGATAATACCAGGGAATTTCAATGGTAAGATTTGCAGGATAAGGTTCTGCCTCATCGGGCTTATAGCCACCTGTCCCGTCCGCAAAAGTGACCATGAGGGTTCTCAGCTTGTTGGAAGTGCTTTTTGTTCTGAATTCAGAATCTACCTTAGCACAGCTACTGATCAGTACTATCAATGATAATACCACTGCTCCATATTTTATGTTCTTCATACTCTTCATGTTTTTCATTATATGTATTACCATCCAGTAATTTGTAGACAGGCAGGATTATTGACAAGTTCCGCCGATAAAATCGGGAACGCATAAAGTTTTTCCGGGAACTGACGTGGCTGGTCATCACAGGTAATATAGTCATAAGAGAATGACCCGCCGTTATTGGTGGCCTTGAGTCCATGGACATATAAACCGGTAAGCTGGCTTACAGCATCTTTCCACCTTCTCAAATCCCAGTAGCGGTGATTTTCGCCGGCAAGCTCAATTTTGCGTTCCTGTTTGATCTGGTTGTAAAGTACTGTACCTGAAAGGTTCAGAGCTGGTAAGCCAACGCGTTGACGTACAATATTTATTTTGCTATTTGCATCCGTTACATTGTTCAGATTATAAGCTGCTTCAGCCATATTCAGATAAACTTCTGCCAGCCGGATCTCCACCAAAGGCTGTGAACTTGGGATATTGATTAAATCGATATGATTTTCATTCACATACTTCTTAAGATAATATCCGGTCACCGAGGCCCCTTTATTACTACCGGCAGCTGGTGGATAAGCTGTCCATCCGTCAACTCCCCCTTCATAAGGCTGAATTGTTCTCCCTTTCCAGGTACTGCCATTATACAAAACAGTTGCCTGGAACCTTGGCTCAAGCTGATCCCAGGGAGGAGTTGTGGTAACACCGGTGGTATGCCAAGCCGACCAATCAACATTACCTCCTCCGGCTAATTCATATGACTCAACCAACTCCTGGGTAGGCTCAATATCTCCGCCAAACCCAATGTGATCGCCTCCCGGACTGGTAATCCCATCGTAACTATGCACCAGATTGGGATAGCTATACTGGTATTCCAAAATAGCCTCCTTGTTGCTATTGGTGAAATAGGATCCAAAGGCCTTATCATACGAGGAGTTAAGTGCATAGGTTCCGTCACTGACCATTGCCATAACCTTATTGGCGGCATCATAGGACGACTGCCATCTTTCGGCATAAAGCATTGCCCTGGATTTCATCGCATAAGCTGCTCCGCTTGTTATACGACCTGCATCGGCACTGGTCCATGCCTCAGGCAGGTTCTGTGCAGAGAAGTCAAACTCAGATTCAATATAATCCCAGCAATCACTAGCAGAACTGCGGGCATTTAATGGATTGGTCGTCAACGCCTTCAATAAAATCACACTTCCATGATTTCTCATTAATAAAAAGTATAATGAGGCTCTGAAAAAACGGACTTCAGCACTCAGACGGGTTTTTATAGTTGCGTCAAAGGTGGCTTTGGAATCAAGTCCATCCAGGAATTCATTGATCAGCCGGATATAATAATAAGCATTCGTCCAGATGTCCATGGCATCCTGATCAGGAGTTATCAGACTAGGGTTTGTGGCATACATGTTAGCAATGGCCCCGTTGGAACCGATTGTACTTCCTGCCGTTTTGATGATATCCGTCATGCCGTCAACATACATACACCCACTCAGATAAGCACCTCCAAACAAGCCGTAATAGCTGATGATAGGGTAAAAAGAGTTGACATATAACTTTGCATTGGCTTCACTGGCAAAGGCTACTGTCTCTGAATATTCAGTGGTTGGCTTGGGAGTCAGAAACTTGTTGCAACCGGAAAGTCCAAACAGTGCAACTAAGATGGTAAAGGATAAAATATATCTGTTCATAATTCCGTTTTTTAAAGTTAGAAGGTAATTGTTGCACCAAAAATGAAGGTCTTTTGTTGCGGATAATACCCGTTGCTAACATTTGGCGCTTCAGGATCAAGATATTTGAATGCCGAGAAGGTTAAGAGGTTAGTAGCAGCTACTGAGAATTTGGCATTAAAGCCAAGATGATTAGTGACCGATTTGGGTAAAGCATACGCAAACTGGACATTCTTTAGCCGGGTATAGGCCCCATTTTTAATCCACATGGAGGATGCCCAATTGTTATTCGGTCTCCACTGATTATCCAACCGGGGGTATTTCCCATTTGGGTTTCCGGGTGACCAGGCCCCTTCGACCAGATATTTAGGGGTATTTCCACCATTATAAAAAGGACGGGTATATTGGGTATCATCCCAACCGATTCCATCGTACCAGCCCATCAGAGCATTGTCACATATCGCTGCTCCCTGAACAAGAAAAGAGAAATCAAAGTTTTTCCAGGTTGTTAAAAAATTAAATCCGTAGTTCAACTCAGGCATACTGCTCCGACCAATGATCGTAACATCCTGATCATAGGTAATCTTTCCATCACCATTGAGGTCTTTGTAGATAATGTCACCCGCACGTGCCGAGGAATTGACCACCGGGGAGGTTTGAGCCTGATAATCAGTTTTGAAGAGCCCCTGCGAGATCAGACCGGTCTTGGCTCCCATCGAACGTCCGATCATACTCTGGTATTCAGGTATGTCAACTGATTGATCCATACTGAGTATCCGGTTATGTGCCCAGCTTAGCGTTCCTGTGATGGCATAAGATAATCCGCCTATCTTGTTTTTGGTACTTAATATCAATTCAAATCCCCGGTTATCAACCTTGCCTGAATTGACAGTATTCGGATAATATCCACCTATGGAAGGAGGATAAGTTCCCCCAATTGTAGTGAGGATATCAGTTGTTACTTTGTAGAAGTAGTCAAATTCAGCACCCAACTTTCCTCCCCAGAACTCCAGATTAAAACCCAAATTCGCGGTTCTGGATTTTTCCCAGGTCAGGTTCTTATTGGGAAACGAAGTAGTGTATATTCCATTGACATTGGTGTTCCCGATATTGGCTACCGGACCGTTAATCGTTACAAAACGGAGATAATCATAACTCCCGTTGGTCACATCATTTCCCAGGATACCGTAAGAAGCCCTTAATTTAAAATTAGTGATCGTGGTCTTTAATGGTCTGAAAAATTCTTCTTCAGAAATTCTCCAGCCCAGTGAGCCTGAAGGAAAGAGTCCGTAACGCAAATTCGACGGGAAATTGGTTGAAGCATCCACACGTGCTGAAATCTCAGCCAGGTATCGGTTATCATAAGTATAGTTGAAACGACCGACCCACCCGGCGCGATGGGTTACGGTGTTACTTCCGGTTGGTTTGCTCGGATTTTCCTTGGCAAAGGAGAATTCAGCAAGGTCAGTCAAATCGAAATTCCTGGCAGATGCTGCAAGACTGGTACCTTTGTATTCTGACTGTTCAGCAACCACCAATGCATCGACTGCGTGTTTTTTATTAAATACATTCTGATAGGTAATGAATTGCTGGGTGGTCCAACGGGTGGTCTGCGTATACCCTTCACTGAGCAAAGCCAGCGTTCCGTATGGGGCATTCACTTCGGTCAGAGTATTGGAATCAGTGGTAGGATTAACTGCCCAAACGTTGTAAGGGGTATAAAACGATTTGGCGTGGTAATAATTCTTATCATAGCTGCCAACGAATTTGAAACCGAGCCCTTTGAGGAAAGGGGCATCATATTTCATGGTCAAACTCGTTTGCAAACCTGAATTATCGGTATTGTTAAATCCTGAAAGATCCCTGGCAGCCATCGGGTTGTTTCCGGTTTGAAGCGATGAAGCGAGATAACGCCCATCGGGTAACTGTGCATTGATATATGGATGAGCCGTAACGATCTGATTCATGAGGTTGGTAGAAACAGAATTCCCATTTGCATCAAAGTTAGAGATCTGCGGATTGAAACTGTTGGCCACGTTTCCGCTAACATCGAGGGAAATAGAGATCTCCTTAGTCACCTTGGCATCCAGATTGGACCGCAGGTTATAACGTGAATACCCAACACCGCTGATAATCCCTTCCTGATCAAGATAACCAAGAGACATAAAATATTTAATGTTATCTGAACCACCGTTCAAGGTAAGGTTATGGTGCATAGTCGGAGCCGTGGGTTTGATCATTTTTTTCAGCCAGTTCGTATTCCCGTAAATACCATCAGGATCACCTTTGGTAACTTTATTGACCACTGCATCTGAAAAGGTATGCTGCCGTCCGTTTACCTCATCTGCATAATTATACCATTTCACGAACTCTTCTCCATTCAGGTATTGGGCCATCCGTGTACTTTGACTCAAATCGTATGAACCGGTGTAAGTTGCCAGAGGTTTACCCAATTTACCCCGTTTTGTGGTTACAAGAATTACCCCGTTGGCACCCCTGACTCCGTAAACTGCAGAAGCCGAAGCATCCTTCAATATGGTAACTGACTCTATTTCTGCAGGATCAAGGTTGTCAAATGAACGTTCTACACCATCTACCAGCATCATCGGGGAATTGCTGTTGAGTGAACCGAACCCACGAACATACATGTCTACACCATCATTCCCCGGCTGACCTGACGATTGCCGTGTAATCAAACCTGGTAGTTTTCCTACCAGGGCCTGAGAAACGTTAGGTGTTGCAACCCTGGTAATCTCTTCAGAACTAACAGAGGCCACTGAACCAATAAGCGAAGCCCTCTTCTGGGTACCATAACCCACAACCACTACTTCGTCGATATTAACAGCCTCCTCGGTGAGTATAGCGTTAACAGAAGTTTTTCCTTTGACAACAACCTCCTGCGGTTTCATCCCCACGAAGGAGAATACCAATGTGGCATTGGCAGGAAGGGCGGTTAATGAAAATACACCATTGGCATCAGTAATGCTACCGTTTGTAGTCCCTTTGACCACCACGGAAACCCCCGGAAGTGTAGCACCCGAAATATCGGAAACCTTACCTGTGACTTTCGATTGTCCGAATGCATTCTGGAAACCAATACATGTGCAGGCAAAAAACAGTACCAAAACCACTGTTCTCCAAAGCCTAAATAAACATTCACTTAACTTTTTTTTCATAAATGAAATTTTTAAATTAGAAAATAGCACAAAATATCTTATATATTTTTTATTAAGTTATTAATTGATGAAGTATTACCCTCTGTATATACACTTGTCTTTTCTATTCCAGGATCTTCCAGATTTCGTACATTCCCCTCGGGACATGAAAACAACCTTTCCATTTGCCCCCTTTAAGTTCGAGGAGCGGATCGCCCGCACGGTTCAGGTAGCCATACCATTCAGGATACTCAGGATCCTTGAAATGGTTCCAGGTGTATTCGTGCAGTGTTTCGAACCAATTTTTGCAGGACTCATTCCCCGTAAGGCGGTAACCTTTGGCCATCGAAATCAACGTTTCGATATGCACCCACCAGAGCTTCTGATCCCATTCCAGTTGCTGAGTAGGGTGCCCTTTCACATCAAGGAAATAAAAGATCCCTCCGTGTTTTTTATCCCATCCAAATTCAGTGTTGTTAAGCAGAATTTGAACTGCCCGGTCGATTAAAGCTTTATCATTATTCCGCACTGCCAGGTCCATCATAAACCACATTGATTCATTGGCGTGGCCCGGGTTCACAAGTCTTCCCTCAAACGAATCGCTGAAATGACCATCAGGAGTAACACTTTCAAGGATCAATCCTAAAGATTCGTTGTAGAAAACCTCCATAACTTCCTTAATCAGCGGCTCAATGGTTTTATTGACCTGTTCAGTTCCCAGGATATCCTCCATAATCAGTGAAAGATTGCACAAAATCATGGGGAGTGAAAAGCTTTTTAAGGGCCTTGTACCTGGATATGCCTTATTATAATTACCTTTGGGGTTATCCTGCCGTTGCTGAATATTTTGGAAAGTGGCTAGTGCGATCTGTTTATGCTCCTGATCTCCTGTGGCCTTGTAAAGTTCACTGAAAGCCATGGCAGCAAAGCAGTCTGAAAAAATGTTGTAAGGCTGAACCAACGGCTTTCCCTCGCGGGTTAATGAAAAATACCAGTTCCCTTTGGAATCCCTCCCGTATTTCTTCATAAAATCTGCTCCATGCAAAGCCATATCAAGCCATTCCTGTTTCCGCTCAACTTTATTGTAAAGCATAGAGAACAACCACACCTCGCGTCCCTGGAGCCACATAAACTTATCGGTGTCAAAAACTTCGCCACGACGGTTTAAACAGGTAAAATATCCACCCGAAACGGAATCCCCGGAATGGTTCATCCAAAATGGGATAACAGAATCAAGCAATTCGTCCCTGTACTGTCCTGCATATTTCTTCAGTTCATTCATTTTAGTATGTTATATATTTTGACATTTATGATCTGATATTAATCGTGTTAACCCTTTCCTTTGAATTCTGAAGCCACATCAGGTCCTCCAAAACCATTTAATCCGTGTGAAAAACATGGTAATCAAGGTTACTAAAGTGGTAATAATTAATCCCTTTAAAAATCCAAGCCACGGATTTGAATCAAGGAGGACTAAAAAAGATGAGAGCCCCAGGATTCCAAGAATTGGCATGATGACCATTCCTGCGCATACATAGGCAATCATCGGGTTTTGTCCGATTTGTATCAGAAACCGGCAGTATTTGTCCCCTTTCAAAAAATCACATATAATCGAGAAAAAGGTCAATGCGATAAAGGCTAAGCCTGATGTGACAAAATAATAGCTGTAGGTTGAGAAATCTTTCCGGATTCCACCTTCAAAAGCTTCGAAAAACAAACCCAGCATTAAAAGATAGGCACCTGCTTTAAACAGCTTTTTCCAGAGTAGCACATTTCTTTCCTCCCCCTTTCGGAGAATATAAATTCCAAAAGCCACAAGAGAGGTAGTCAACAGTAAATTAAGAATAAGCTGACGCGAAAACAACCCAAATAAATTAATGATTACCAATAGAATGGAAAGACCTGCAATAATCCATGCAACCCTTTTTTCAGCCACCATCTCCTTTTTAGGTGACAGTTCAGGTTTCATCCATTCAATCAGATATTCACCGGCTATAGTACCCGGAATAATAATGAACAGATATTTTAAATAGGTAAACTTATACATCCAGGGGAACGGAGTAGCATTGAAAAGCCAGTGAGTCCATGAACTGTCATTGGTACTTCCAAGCATAATGCCCATGATGAACGGAAGTATCGCCATTCGTGCCAGTTTATTCTTAAAGGTTAAAATATAGGCCAATGATCCAAAGACGGCCATATTTCCAAGAAGCAGGATAATGATATCGCTGTTCTCCAAATTAAAAGAGTGGTTACCGGGATAGTTTAAAGTGAATAAAAGTACGAAACCAGTCAGATAAGCTAAGCTCTTAATCAAAGTGCGCACTTTCAGGGACAAGCTCTCCGGTAAACGCATAAACATCGGAAACATGAGCCCAAAAGCGAACAAGCTGATCAGGCAGGATTTCAGGTCATGGGAATTGCTGGTCACTCTTGTAAAAATATGCTGGATATAAATCGCAAAAAATACCAATTGGGCTCCTCTTCCAAGTGCACCTAAAATAGCATTGTAAATACCGGACTTGGCGTTCAATTTTTTTCCAATAGAAAATGGAAGTGCGGCTCCCATGGCGAAAAGGAAGAACGGGAACACCAGATCGACCCAGGTAATGCCGAAGATTGAAGGGTCGAATTTATGAATGGGGGGAGGAACCTGGGCGTGATACATCCATGAAGGTAAAATACCAAATGCTTCCGTATCAGAAAACACCATCGTCAGAATGGCATATCCGCGAAGGGCATCAAGCGCACCCGCTCTGGGGGTCGATCCGGAAAATCTTATACCAGTTTCATATTTTGCCTCTGAATTCATCCACTATATGGCTAAATTGAATTAATAATCCATAAGCCAAAATTAATTTATTTTTATTAATT
>CAIXZH010000007.1 GCA_903923905.1 uncultured Bacteroidia bacterium | reverse complement strand
GACCATATTGAATTCATGTATATGCTCATGCTTAACCGCCAGAACCAGGTTCTTGGATATCATCAGATTTCCAAAGGTGGGATGACCGGAACAATAATAGATATCCGGGTTGTTTTCCAGGTCGCATTGAAAGCCTGCGCTACTTCAATCATCGTTGCACATAACCACCCGTCAGGTAATCTGGAAGTTAGTTCAGCAGACCGAAAGATTACCCAGAATCTTAAACAGGCCGGCCTTATCCTTGAAATTCCCCTGCTTGATCATCTGATTCTCTCCTCTTAAGGCTATTACTCTATGGCCGATGAAGGTATTCTCTAAACTAAAATTTACAAACCGGCGCGCCAGACAAAGTCCGTCTACCGACGGATGCCAATATAAGTCCCGAGGGCACGGGCAATAAAACTATGGATTCAAACGATTGGAAAATTATTGCAAGTTACACCCGGATGGAAGCTGTTGCCGATGGAATTCAGGTGCCCATTAGACCGGATATTGCCAAAGAAGCCGGCATCAAATTCCCCGTTTTCTTGACACGTGGAGTTTATGACAAGTATGTACTGGTCCCCTTTGATATGCCTCATCAGAATGAGGATGGTCGCTTGTGGGATCTCCTGTATATGTTTTCACTCTCAGCCCGAAGATGTTCAGGCGCTGACTTGAAGTTTGGATTCTGCTGCCAGCTTCCCGATAAAGGTGATTGGACCAAATACGAAAAGGTGTGCGAAGGGAACCGGCTGCTCCGGGAAGTTACCCTGAGAGCGGTGATTGGTCCACTTGACCTGGATGATCCGTCCCCGGCAATCACGATCCTATTTCCTGATGAAGATTAGAAGAATATTGAACCGGTGTGCCAGACAAAGTCCGTCTCCTGACGGATGCCATTATAAGTCCCCTGGGCAAGGGGCCAAATCAATGACAGAAAATCAGTTCCTGGAAGATCTCTCCTTTTATCAGCGCAGATTTGAACGGTTACATCGTGCCATAATCAAGGATATGAAGCAGTACATTAACAAAAATCCGGCTTATGACATCACTTTTTACAAAACAGTTGAAAGCTTTTCAGCAAATATCACAATTACCGGCGAATGGGTTAAGCTTCTAAGAAGTTTTAATTCAAATAAATACGCAAGAATATTAAGATTTCCAACTGAATTTAATATTAACAATGGCGTGCCAGATGCCAAAATAAATCCGACGGGCAGCGGTAAAAATAATGTCAAGATATGCCAATGATCCAAGAATGATCAAAGCTAAGTTTACCTCTTGTTGCTCAAAATGCAGGGCTAAACTTGCCAAAGGTGTCAATATCTACTATTGGCCCTCTTCCCGTGAAGTGTTCTGCATGACCTGCGGTGAGGCTTCTTACCGGCAATTCCTTTCTTCAGCTGCAGACGAAGATGTCTATAACGGATGCGGAAATCCATACGCAAATTAATTTTATCCGCTGTGCCGGAGGGCAAAAACCCTCCGCACAACGGTATTTTTTTGTTCGCCAAAATCTCCAGGAGCTAACCCTGATTGGTTTTATTCATCTGAATGAGATCTGCAAACTTCAATGCAACCCTTACTATCCGGCAATTTTCGTAATCCGGTTATTTTTCAGCTGTTTAGTCACCACCTTTTCGACTTATCCTGGCAATTCACAAACTGATCTGTTCTTTTTGCAACCGTGGGCCATCTTCTCCTTTATCCTCCGCAGAGAGCAGCTTATCCAATAAGTCACTTTAGATTGATCCCTTAACCTAACCCATTCCCAATTGTAGATTGATCCTATTTCACTGATATTTTAAATCAAATTCAATGCGAAGATAGAATGCCCTATCCGGTAACGGTCCCCTCATTCAAGAACTTTCGCGGCATATCCTCAGTCGCTTTGTTCTTTGCGGTATTCCACGGTTTCTTGACTGCCCTTCAGTGCCACCCTTTAAAAATCTTGCATATAATTTTCACTTAAAATTAAGTATCATGAAAAAGTTTCAAAAACATTTTGTAGGAAAAGGCAAACAGGTAGAAGGGCTCCAAATTATCAAAGTAACCGTAAACATGGATGATCTGAAAGATCTCTCTTACGAATTTAACGGCGAAACTTACGCCACTTTCGAAGTAGCAAAAATGAAAACAGCAGACCAGTTCGGTCGCGAATTTACAGTCTATGTAAGCCGCAAAGAAGAAGTGGCAGATGAACCGGAAACTGAAAAACAAACCAACCCGGAAACGAAAATGAAAAGGCCGGCTAAAAAAGTAAAGGAGAGCATCGATGAAATAGCCGATCTTCCCTTCTAAAGATGAAAAAAACCCTCTAATCAGGGTTTTTTTATGTTCGATTTTTTCTCTGAGAAATACCCTTTT
>CAIXZH010000006.1 GCA_903923905.1 uncultured Bacteroidia bacterium | reverse complement strand
GCTCAAAATAGGTAATAAGCGAAAATATAAATTCAAGTCGTAAAATCGCAAAAACCTTGCAAATAACTATATATTAATATATTACAACAATTAAAAAAATCTTAACCGGACACTAGTGTTAAAACACTTAAAATAATTGGATCATATTGAGTTGAAAGCGATGGCGTTGTCTTAATATTTCCAGTTAAAAAACCACCTTCCAATCCGAGAAAAAAGAGATCTATACTCACCCTTTTAGCAATAAGGAACTGTATACCCAATTGACAACCCATATTTAAGGTATTAAACTTGAAATCAGAGGTTCCGGCATAAGGTATCTCCACATCATTTACCCCTTCAATACTTGCATTCCCTTTAATTTGCTGGTATTTGATGTAAGGTTCTAAATAAAAGCCTTTGGGAAGCTTTTGTTTTCCGGTATAATGGCGATAGGCTGCCCTTAAGGTAGTGGTTCCGAATCCAGCAGTTTTTAAATCAGAATTTGCATTAATTCCATATTTCCCCACTATTGACTTCTGAGAAGGTAACCCAATCTCGAGGGATACCGAATTTTTGATGTTAATCATCCGCTCAAATTCAAATGCAACTGAATTAAACTGGAGATTAATCGGAAGAAACTTCACCACATTTCTGATTCTAACAGAGGTAGAATCATTGACCTGCGCAATACCGAATATTACAAATCCGGAAAAGTAAACGAATAGTAGTATTTTCTTCATATAATGATTTGTTTGGTTAGTTTGCTACAAGTTTACAATTTTTAAAACAACTCCGGAATAGAATTATTAGGCTTTTGAAAGTAATTGATCCGGAGAGTTAATTTGTTGAAGGTACGGTGAAAGAGAAACATGAACCTTTAACGCTATTATCTGTAATCCAAATACTTCCTCCATTCATTTCGACAAATTCCTTACATAGCTTCAACCCAAAACCTGAGCCTTTTTCGTTCATTAATCCAATGGAGGAAGATTCCATATCAGATTTAAAAATGGTTAGTTTTTGCTTTTCTTCGATTCCAATTCCTGAATCCTGGACAGAAATAATGTAATTAAGGTTTTTACAAACCGCTGAAATTTCGATAGTTCCATATTCAGGGGTGAATTTAATGGCATTTGAAACAAGGTTACGGATAACACTCATGAATAAATCACCATCAGCCTTTATTAAAACTCCTTCCGGAAGATTGATGGTAAGTGGTATATTTTTTTGTTTAAGGATGGTTTCGAACATTCGTGAAGATTCATGGATGAGCTTTTCCAATGAATGGTCGGCGATCACCGGAGTAATTCGGTTCAGTCGTGATCTGGACCAGTGGAGCAAGTTATCCATCAGCTGAAAAGCATTTTTTGCCGATTCGTCCAGCGCGTCCAAGGTTTTCTGGACCATTTCCGATGGCATCTTATTATATTTTAAAGACAACATTTGGGTTAAATTCTGAAACCAAAATAGCGGATTGCGCAATTCGTGGGTGATAATTGAAAATATTTTATCCTTCTCGCGGTTTGCATTTTCAAGTTCTTTATTTAATTTCTCAAGTTCAAAGTTTTGTATAACGACCTTATCGTTAAGCTTTGCCAATTTGCGATGCGCTTTTTTTCTTGTTTCAAACAGGGTGTAAAACAATATTGCAAATATTGCTGAAATTGAAAGTGCAATAACAACCATTAAAATAAAGGCATCCTTGCGGAGAATCGTATTTTTTTTAAATTCATTATCCTGACGGAGTAATTCGTTGTCTTTTTCTCTCTTTTCCGACTCAAATGTGAGGCGTAATTCCGCCAGTTCCTGACTATTTTCGGCCCTGATCTGTTTTTTATCGGCTTCCGAAAAAAGAACATAGTACTGTAATGCTTTTGCATGATGGCCTTCAATGAGATAACAACGGTATAAACCCCAGTAGCTGTCATGAAATACCTCAGTCAGATTGGCTAATTTGGCTTTGTACAGACAAAGTTCGAAAAGATGTTGTGCTGAATCAGGCTGGTTTAATCCAAGTAAAGTATTGCCCAGCTCCAGAGAGGCTTCTGCAATCCCGGCATCGTAACCAGATTTACGCGCAATATCCAGTGATTTAAGCAGATAAAGTTTTGCTTCGAGGTGCTTCAACTGCAGGTTGCAAACCTTTCCCAGGTTAGTCAACGCTTTTACCTTCCCCTTGGTATATGAAATATGCTCACAGTTGTAAAGCGCCCTGGAAAAATAAATCCGGGCGCTGTCCGGGTTGTTTAATGTCAGAAAAACCTTTCCAATGTTGTTGTATGAGTTAGCTAATCCTTCGGGAGTATTGAGTTTCAAACGATATTGGAGCGCCTGACGATGAAATTCCATTGACTTGTTTGGCTTGTTAAGCGTAAGGTAGATAGAACCCAAATGATTACAGACATCAGCGAGGTTGATGTAATCTTTGGTTTCTTCGCATGCCTGATATGCCTCCAGATAACATTTGAGGGCCATATATAAATTACCGTCATTGGAATAGGTCTTTCCTATACTTAAGAGTACAGTCGCCGACTGCAAAAGATCTCCTCTATGTTTAAAAATTTCAAAGGCTTGTTTATAAAAAACCACAGATTCATCAAACCGTCCAATTGTATGGAGATATTTCCCAATAAAATTCAGGGATGTAGCTTCCAAATCATCGAAATGATTCCGTTGGGCAAGTGAGAGCGCCTCTCTGAACAGCTCTCCTGATTTTTCAAATAATCCCCTGATATAAAAAATATTCCCTGATTCAATAAGTGACTGGCATTCCCCCCGTTCATAGTGGATTTGTCCGGATAGTTGTAAGGCATTTTGAAACAAGGTAAAAGCATCATCGTTTTTTCCCTCCAGGCGAAGAAATGATCCAAGGGCCAGCCAGGATTTTATAATCAGAGTGTCGTTACTGGCAATCCGTGAAAGCGTCAGCGCTTTATTGGCTTCCTCAAATGAAGAATCCAGGGATACGGTTCCTGGAATGAAGGTCCTTTGAATCAAACTGTCTATTTGCTGAGCAGTATGAGATTGCCTGGATTGGTTGGTCATTTTTTGACAGGAAAAACACAAGGTTACCAGAAGAAGACCCCATATAGTTAATTTCAGCGATAGATATTTACCCATTTATTTAATGATTCCGTGCTGAATTGCATATCTTGTTAATTCAGAATTTGTAGTAAAATTCATTTTATGCATGATGTTACCCCGGTGGTTACCTATAGTGTGTTTACTTAAAGCAAGCTTTTGGGCTATTTGCGATTTTTTCAATCCGGAAGCCATCATGAAAAAAATCTGAAATTCCCGGTCAGAAAGAGTTTCGTGCAATGAAGTAACAGACCACTTCTTTTCAGGCTCAATCACCAATTCAGCAAGCATAGCGCTTTGTTGTTGGGTAAAGTACTTTTTACCCGAGAGTACTGCTCGCAATATTTCGATTATCTGTTGTGGATTTGTTTCCTTATTGATATAGGCAGAAGCTCCGTTTTTAATCATGCGGACAGAATAAATTTCATCGGGATTCATGGAAAAAATTACAACTGGCATATGCTCCCAATTAGATTGGATCTCTTTCAAAACATCCATAGCATCCTTCCCTGGCATGAAAATATCGAGGATAACCAAATCATAAGTATTTAGCCTGAGTTTGTCAATCAACTCATACCCGTTTGAAGCGTCATCACAGATCTTCATATCCGTAGTTTCATCGAGGATGAGCTGCATACCTGTGCGCACAACGGCATGGTCATCGGCTATTATTATGCGTTTAAACGGCTTTTCCAAGGTACAATATTTATGCGTTAAAAGTATTCTAATCCATTTAATTACAGTGTTAATAAAATGTAAACGTAAGATCAATACAATGTGAATCCAAATCCGGAACATTAAGTTTCCATCACCTATATTTTAAGTTTTATCCACTTCATAACAGCCTGACAATGTGTTACAAATCCTTAACCCGGAATGGTGATATCAGCTATCCGTTTTCAATGATAATCACTATTGTCTGTCCTTTGGAATCACCATAACCTTGCAGTAAAATTAAATGCTTCAATTATGTATAAAAATCTTTGTTTCTTGCTTTTGTTAGTGACCACTTTTACCGCGCTGAATGGTGCTACTATCCGGGGAATTGCAAAAGATGGTATAAACGGGAAAGAACTGCCAGGCTCAACCATTTTCATTAAAGAGTTGAAGCGGGGTGTTGTCTCCTTTGCCAATGGTTCCTATGTTATGATTAACATCCCTAAGGGTAGCTATACAATATCCTGCAGTTTTGTAAGCTATAAGACTGTTGAAAAAAAAATATCTGTTCATAGTGACGAAAAGGTGACGGTGAATTTCAATCTTACCCCAAAAACCACCGAATTAAGCGAAGTGATTATCACGAAACAAAATGATAGAAGTACAGATGTCAGTGCCCGTCTTTCTGAAAAGGAAGCAAGCCAGGTTATTAATGTAATTAGTGCAAAAACCATTGAATTGTTGCCCGATCTGAATGTTGCAAACGTAATGCAACGCGTTTCAGGTGTTTCGATGGTTAAAAATTATGCGGGGAATAATACCGAAGTGATAATCCGGGGAATGCCGCCAAGGTACAACAGTATCCTGATCAACGGATCGGCTGCTCCAAGTACCAGTGGTGCAACCCGCACGGTACCCTTGGATATTATCCCATCCAACCTGGTCGGAAGGGTTGAAGTGACCAAAGCGTTGACCCCGGACCAGGAAGCCAGTGGTTTGGGAGGTTCAGTGAATGTTGAAATGAAAGATGCTCCCGACACTACCCTCTTTTCCATCGATCTGGGGTTAGGTTATAACCAGTTCTTCTTCAATAATAAGATCTCGTCATTCGATCATAGTGTAGTTAATAGGAAGGATCCGGCCGAAAGATTTGGGAATGATTATCTGGCGAAGCTCTCTGATTTTACGCGTGGAAATATGATTATCACCCAAAAGCAGGCAAAACCCGACCTGAACGGGAGTTTTTCCTTTGGGCACCGCTATTTTAAAAATAAATTAGGAGTGCTGGTGTCTGGAACAGCAACCAATAACGAGCAGGGAATAATTGAAAATTATTATAACTACCAGTACGGAACTGATAACAGCTATTTACTCACAGTAAAAAGCGATACAAAATATTATACGCAAGCCTTGCGAATGGGCTCAAATGTGAAAATTGATTACCAGATCAACAGTAAGAACCGGATCAGCCTCCATAATTCGCTCTTTCGTTTGACCGAAGACCGGGTAAGACATCAGGCGGATACTACTTCTGATATTAATTGGGGTCGTGTTGGCACTTCCGATGTAACAAACATTGATATCTCGACTTTGAACAGCTTTAACCTCTTAGGACATCATGAGGTACTCCACAACCTCGATATTGATTGGTCAATGATTTACTCAATCGCTTCTTCACAATCACCCGATCTTGTAACTGAGAACTTTGTACAGATTATTCATCCTGTGGTGGAA
This sequence comes from uncultured Bacteroidia bacterium, assembly GCA_903923905.1. Taxonomy (GTDB): domain Bacteria; phylum Bacteroidota; class Bacteroidia; order Bacteroidales; family Prolixibacteraceae; genus JAAFHB01. The sequence continues at coordinate 56,504 of CAIXZH010000006.1, read as the reverse complement.
CCTGTTTATTTGAACTATAATGGATGCGTAACCAGGGAATGGCAACATAACACCGATGAAGATAAGACAGTTTATTTGAATGTAAAATACAAACCGTTAATATTTAATCACTTTTTTGAATTTAAAGCGGGTGGCTTGGGGAGAAAAAAATTCCGGAATAACTATGCCAATGAATACACCTTTGATGCTCCATTAGATAATCCCCCTAATCCAGATATGAATACAGTTGTTGTAACTCAAAATCGCAATGCACAACAACAGAACGGAAATCCAGTCAATAATCCTGGAAACTACAAAGCTACAGAAGATATTCAGGCTGCCTACGGACAGGGAAAGACAAATTTTGGAAAGCTTCAGGTACTCACCGGAGTCAGGGTCGAATTTACTTACCAGACCAACTATCACAGTGAGACGCAAAACGTTTTGGTTCCGTTTACCAGGAATCGTTTTTCTTATTATGATATCCTTCCCAGCCTGCATCTGAATTATCAGCTCACGGATAAACAAAACGTGCGAATGTCAGTTTATCAGGGGATTAGTCGCCCTAATTACACTGAACTTGTTGATTATTACGCACAAAGTGTTTATGGCGGTTCAAATGGTAACCCTCACTTAAACCACTCAATCGGTACCTGTTTTGATGCAAGGTATGAAATCTATCCTAACCGTGAGGAAGTATTTACCGGTGGCATCTTCTACAAGAAAATAGATAACCCAATTGTCGATTTGCTTTCGAGTAATAATGTGACTACTCCAATGAATTTAACTAATCCGAGTACAAATTATGGCTTTGAATTAGTTGGCCTGAAATATTATGGGAATATTGGGCTAAGCGGAAACTATACATTCACCAAATCAGAGATGAAGTATCCTGGTAAGATTTGGTACCCCGACCTGAATACAGTTACCAAATTAACGGAAACAATTCCGTTGGCTGGTCAATCTCCCAACATAATTAATGCCGCGATAATTTACAGGAATGTGAAAACGGGTTTCAAATGCCAATTGGTATATACCATGCAGGGGAAAAACCTGAAACAAATTAGCTCTTACTATGGTCAGGATGTTTATCAGCTGTCATTTCATGATCTGGGGGCAACCATAGAGAAAAAGATCTATAACAGATTTTTGTTTTATGCAAAAATCAATAATCTTCTAAATTCAAAAGTCCAGTTTCAGTCAAAAGGCGGTTTTAAAGATCGGGACATTTCAACAAGCATGAGTTTTTTAGCAGGAATAAAGTTCAATTTATAATTAATTATTTAATCCTTTAATTCAAAAATCTAATGAAAAACACGAAGATGTTATTTATTGTTGCAGCACTTTTGATACTTGGAGTATCAGCCTGCAAAAAAAACGTAAGTGATTTAATTGATGCAACGGCGAACTATCCCAAGCCGCCGGCAAATTATGTTAAAAGTCAGAATTTGACGGGCATATTAAAAGGGACCTTGAAACAGGACTCGACTTATTACATGACAGGCAATGTTGCTGTCAAACCTGGAGATACACTGGCCATTCAGCAAGGTGCGACCATCATCGCCAAGGGAAATTACCAGTTCCAGATTTCGGGTACGTTATTGTGTCTGGGAACGGAGGCTAAACAAATTACCTTTACCTCCAATAATCCGACTAAGTTTTCTGATGTGGCAAATAATACCGGTCAATGGGGCGGATTTCTATTTGATTCTACCGCAGTTTATGTTTATGTGAAGTATACTCATATCAATTTCACGGGTGGACCTGATTCCGGGGGAAGTCCCCAGGCAACCTTTGACGTAGAGGGTAGTCAGACCTATAATGGCAATGCCCATATTGTTGTTGAAGATTCATGGTTTTTTGGAGGTGTTGATGACGGAATCCATCTGGCAGGAAATATCACAGCAAGCATTAAAAGAAATGTATTGCAGCATTTGGGAGGACCAGATGGTGAAACAATGAACATCAAAAAAGGGGTTAAGGGGGATATCGCTTATAACTATATCTGGAGCGCTGCCAATAACGGGATAAAACTGGAAACAGGATCTATATTGATACCACAAACTAATATGAATATTTTCAACAACACTATCGTTGATGGTGGCTGGCGTAAAGTAGGTGAAGCGACTAATTCGATTTTGATTGATAAATGGACCCGCGCTAATATCTTTAATAATTTAGCGATTGGTAACAATACAGGAATTAACATTACAAAGAAAGCGGATACTTTAAATTGTTCTTATGGGTATAACCTTATTTTTGCGATTAACAGCGCCTCCGCTCCCTGGATCTACCCTGCAGGTGCATTCAGTAAAAAACAATCAACCGATATTACAGGCGCCACAACTGATTTATGTAATTCAGTGTTTACCTCCTGGGCTCCTCCAACAACAACCCTCCCTGATATGACCATTACAGATGGGAATGTGCCAAGTCTCAAATCTGGTTCCCCTGCCATAGGGAAAGGTCTTGCGACTGCTCAGTTTACCTATTTCATTACTTCACCTGATGGTAAACAAGGAACTGCTGACATTGTAAATAAAGATATGGGCGCATATCCGACAGATGGTTCCGGCAATAAGCATTTGCCTACAAGTCAGCCAGTTCAGTAACCTAATTCCAAATTAAAAATGAAAAAAATTTCAATTATTATAGTGACTTTTCTCCTGGTAGGTTTCGTTTACTCAAAAAATGCGACTAAAGAAGGGTCTAAGATTATCAACAAAATCCACCTTGAAGGGGATGAAAAATGGGATTATCTTTACTCTGATGATGCCTCAGGCTTGTTGTATGTTTCACATGGGAATATGGTACAGGTAGTTGATGAAGCAAAGGGTGAAGTAATCGGGAAAATATCAGGCCTTAACAGTATTCATGGTATCGCAATTGCCAAATCACTAAATAAAGGCTTTATCACCGGAGGAAAGGATTCGTCAGTTACTGTATTTGATACTAAGTCACTGAAGATTCTCACTAAAATCAAGGTGACAGGAAAAGGTCCTGATGGTATTCTTTTTGATCCGTTCAGTAAAAATGTTTTTGCTTTTAATGGTAAATCAAATAACGCCACAGTAATTAATGCTCAGACTAACGCAATTGTTGCAACCATTCCGTTTACCGGAAATCCGGAATTTTCACAGGCAGATGGTAAAGGGAAAATCTTTGTTAATCTGGAAGATAACAGCAGTATTGCGGTTATTAATACGGCAACCAATAAGGTAGAAAGCGTTTGGCCCGTTGCACCAGGCGAAGAACCTACAGGACTCGCATTGGATAGTGAAAATCACCGTTTGTTCAGCGTATGCAAAAATAAATTGATGATTATTGTGGATGCTGAAAATGGTAAAGTAATCACATCTTTACCAATTGGAGCAAAGGCCGATGGGGTTGCATTCGATCCGACACTAAAATGTGCCTACAGTTCAAATGGCGAAGGTACAGTAACTGTTGTGAAAGAAGTTGACAAAGATACGTTCTCAGTTTTGGAAAATATTGTTACCCCAAAAGGGGCCAAAACAGTTACAGTTAACAAAAAGACACACCATATTTACCTTCCAACGGCAGAGTTTGAAATCGCTCCGGGCACAGAAAAGCCTAAATTAATTCCCGGTTCTTTTATTGTTCTTGATATTATGCCACAGCAATAACCTATAAATGCTGTTTGCCTAAGTATTGCGGAGAAACAGTTTATCAACACTCATGGTTTTGAAGATAAAAAGTCAGCCATGGGTGTTGTTTTAGTATTTTTTTGAAAATAAATATAAATCATTCAATAAAAAAAGCAAGGCATGAGAAACAATATCTTAATCTCATTTTTACTGGTTTCTGCAATTTTTCTGATCTCATTTGCAGCCCCGGAAAATGCAAATGGTCAGAATCAAAAAACAGTAATTACATCCAAAACATTTGGAAAATCATTTAACTTTATCATTGTCAGCGATTGGGGATGGAATGGATATGGCCATCAACAGGAGGTTGCCGATCAAATGGGAAAAACAGCGGATAGCATCAAAGCGAAATTTGTCGTAAGTTGTGGAGACAATTTTCAGGTTAGCGGTGTCGCTTCAACCCGCGATCCGCTCTGGATGTTGAGTTACGAGAATATCTACAAGGCGCTTTCGTTACAGGTGGAGTGGTTTCCTGTATTAGGTAACCACGATTACAAGGGGAGCACACAAGCAGAGATTGACTACTCTAAGATTAGTCGTCGCTGGCGGATGACCGATCATTATTATACATTTGTAAAGAAGGTGAACAAAACGGACTCTGCCCGTTTTATTTTCCTTGATACCCCTCCACTGGTTGAGCAATACCAGAAAAAACCTGAAGAATACCCAGATGTGGCTGCTCAGGATACAGCCAAACAGATCAAATGGCTGAAAGATGTACTTTACAATTCAAAGGAAAAATGGATATTGGTTTTTGGACACCACCCAATCTATTCGTCCAGTAAGACTCACGGAAATACCAAAGAAATGATTGAAAAGGTAAAACCTCTTCTTGAACAATACCATGCTCAGTTGTACTTCTGCGGGCACGATCATGATTTACAGCACCTTCATGAAAAAGAAGGCAAACTAGACTACATTGTGACCGGTACAGGTGGTGAAACCCGGCCAAACAGCTCCAATGAATTAACAGTATTTAGTCATTCAGAACCCGCCTTCTCTGTCGTATCGTTTAAAGGCGACAGTGTTAGTGTGAATTTTGTAGGAGTGACCGGAAATTTAATATACCACTATAGCAGGGTTTCCAATTGAGTATTCTGGACAATTATTAAATGAATTTATTGAAATGCAGGAATAATAAATCAAAATCCAAAGTTAATTCACCAGCATGAATTGACTTTGGATTTATCTTTTTTTTTTTTCAGTTACAAAAATCAAAACTGATTTTTAACAATATCGATATATTTCTAACTTTACCGTAATATTTATATTTTTCAAATACTCAGGCCAATAAGCAATGGTAAAAAACATCCTAATTACTATCATCTTCATAACCTGTATTTTCGCGAATGTTCTTGCCCAATCTGTTGACGATTATGTCAGCTGTGGCTTAAAAAACAGTCCGTTACTTTATGATTTTAACAATCAAAAACTTGCCGGCAAATTGGACAGCCTTTTATTGTTGGCAACCTTTAAACCACAGGTCAACCAACTCACACAAGCAATACATTACCCTTCAGGAACCGGATGGGGCTACGATGAAGCGATTACTAATGGAGGGACCTATTCGTCACTTGTAAGTGTAATCCAGCCATTGTTTACTAGAAAACGGATCAGCGGTCAACTTCAAACCATTGATTTACTGAATCAGACACTTAAACTCAATACGAAAATAACGATTCTGGACCTGAAAAAAAGCATTACTTCCCAATACCTGACCGTGTATAATGATTTTACTCAGAATCAATTTAATCAGTCAGTTCTTGAGTTGCTGAACAAGGAACAAAAAACGGTAAAAGCCCTGGTTGATAAGGGGGTTTATCTGGTAACAGATTACATGAATCTGCAAATTTTAATCAGGTCCCAGTCCATTGCAATCTCGCAATCATTAATTCAGCTTGAAAATGATCTTGCACTTCTTAACCTGCTCTGTGGTATCTCTGAAAAGCAGGAAATAAAATTAGTAAAACCTGATCTGAGTGTTCAGAATAATTACGGTGCAGAGAATTCGCCGGTCTTTGCCCAGTTTCGGATCGATAGCCTTAAAAACCGGAATAGCAGGCAGCTCATTGACCTTAATTACCGTCCCAAAATCAATATCTTTGCCGATGGCGGATTCAACGGGATAGCACCCGAAAATGTGCCACATAATTTTGGAGCGAGCGTAGGGGTAAACTTCTCTGTTCCGATTTACGACGGGAAACAGCGTAAATTGCAATATGAAAAAATAGATCTGGCTGAGAATACACGGATCAATTATAAACGCTATTATTCATCGCAATATAAAATTCAGTTTGATCAATTGAAAAACCAGCTGAATATGACGGAACATCTTCTTGGAGAGATCAGCAATCAATTAACCGAGCAGGAGCGACTTATTGAATTATACCGTATTGAACTGGAGAAGGGATTAGTCCGGTTTCTTGATTTTATCACCGTATTTAATAGTTATACCGCAACAAAAATCACCTGTCTGGTTACAGAGGTGAACAGGCTCCAGATTATTAACCAATTGAATTACCTCAAATGAACCCTATCCGAACTATTTTGGCAATTATTATACTTATATATCTGGTAAGCTGTGGTGACAACGCGTCTACAAAAACTGAAGAAGCCGTTCATGTTTCCACTCCCGTAACTACAATAGCCATTGAAAACGCCCCCATCAGCGAAGTAATCAGTTTCAATGCAGTATCGATCTATCAACGTAAAAACATCGTAAAATCGATGATCACCGGATACGTTGATCATTCGTTTGTTAATCAGGGCGATATTGTGAAAGTTGGAAAGCCATTGTATGCTGTAAAAACAAAAGAGGGGGATGCGTTGAGTAAATTTGCTCCTAAAGATTCAACACTTGCCTTTAAAGGGAACCTTACAATTGGTTCACCCGCATCGGGAGTTGTCATTGAAGCCAACAAACAGACCAATGATTATGTAAGTGATGGAGAGCAACTTTGCGTTCTTGCGGTTCAAAGCAGTTTTGTTTTTATGCTTAATGTGCCATTTGAACAAAATAAATACGTTGTAATTGGGAAAAAGTGCAAAATAATTTTACCCGATTCCACTTTCCTGGATGGAACTATTTCCGGCAAACTATCCACCGTGGACCCTGTATCACAAACACAAAGTTTTATTGTTATACCTTCGCTCTCAACCACTCTCCCTGAAAATCTTTCAGTGCAGATTCAAATCAATAAGTGCTCTAAAGCAAATACCCAGGTGATTGACAAAGTGTGTATATTATCGGATGAAACCATGGAAAAATTTTGGGTAATGAAACTGATCAATGATTCAATGGCCGTTAAAACAATTATAAAACCAGGAATTACAGCCGGGAACAAAGTTGAAATACTCTCTCCCACTTTTTTGCCCAATGACCGGATAGTCAATAAGGGAAATTACGGTTTAGCGGATACCGCTTTTGTAACTATTATTCAACATTGAGCCGATGAGAGATTTTTTCGTTTCCCATAAAAATCCTGTTTTAGTGGTACTGTTCATAATTCTTGCAGCAGGTATTTACAGTTACTCTAATATGCAATCCTCACTCTTCCCTGAGGTGACTTTTCCAAAGATTAAAATAATTGCTGACAATGGATTACAACCTATTGGAAAGATGATGGTGACTGTTACAAAACCGCTTGAAAACGCCATTAAACGGGTTCCTAATCTTAAAGTTGTGCGCAGTATTACCAGTCGTGGAAATTGCGAAATATCGGCCTTTATGGAGTGGAACGCAGATATTGATTTAAGCAAGGAGCAGATTGAATCTTCTATCAATCAAATTAAAAATGACCTTCCGGTTGGTACAAACCTCAGTGTGGAGAAAATGAATCCATCTATTCTTCCTGTAATCGGATATGTCATAAATGGGAAAGGGCACAGCAACATAGAGTTGAATCAAATCGCGAACTATACCATAAAGCCGTTCCTCTCTCAGGCAAAAGGAGTAGCAGTAGTCGGGGTAATTGGCGGTAAGACAAAGGAATATCATATTGAATTACAACCTCAAAAGATGGCTGCTTTAGGGGTTACCCCGGCTAAGATAGCCACTGCACTGGGTCAGACAAATTTCATCAGCAGCAATGGCTATCTGACTGATTATAAGCGGCTATATCTCACAGTTACAGATGCAAATGTCCAAAATCTGGAGGAACTTGAAAATCTGGTCATAAGTAATGACGGGAAAAGGGTTTTGCAACTAAAAGATGTTGGCACTATTAAAATTGCAGAACAGACTCAATATATCAGAATAAATGCCAACGGGAAAAGTGCAATTTTAATGGCTGTTGTTAAACAGCCTAACGCCAATCTGATAGAGGTTACCGATGGTGTATCTCAGAAAGTAAAGGAACTGAATGAACATATTTTGCCTAAAGGCATTAATATAACCCCTTATTATATTCAGGCTGAATTTGTTAATGATTCAATTAAAAGTGTTAATGACAGCCTTTGGATTGGTTTGTTGCTGGCTATTCTGGTATCTATTCTTTTTCTCCGTTCATTTAAATCGAGCACTGTTATTCTGATCACCATACCCATTACGCTTTCGTTGACGCTGATTGTACTTTATGTGATTGGCTATAATTTCAATATCATGACGCTGGGGGCTATTGCGGCTAGTATTGGATTAATTATTGACGATGCAATCGTGGTTGTGGAGCAAATCCACAGGACGCATGAAGAATTTCCCGAAAAACCAACCAAAGAGTTGCTTAGTGGTTCAGTTAACTTTCTTTTACCTGCGATGATTGGATCTTCAATAAGCACAATCGTTATCTTTCTCCCTTTTGTCATTTTAAGTGGTGTTGCAGGAGCATATTTCAAGATTCTCACCAATACAATGATGATCACTTTAATTTGCTCTTTTTTAGTGACATGGATTGGGTTGCCAGTTATCTATCTGTTTTTGTCAGGCAAAACAAACAGAGTTTTCAAACCACATCCCGAAGCCCATAAAAAAAGTGAAAAATGGATCTCCTACTTTATTTTAAGACCTGTAATTAGTTTTGCATTTATGATATTACTGGTCAGCGCTGTATTATTTATCTCCACCAGACTAAAGACGGGGTTCTTGCCTGATATGGATGAGGGAAGCATTGTCCTCGATTACACCTCACCTCCCGGAACATCGTTGCAGGAAACAGATCGTATGCTGGGTGAGGTTGAAAAGATTTTTCCTTCGATCCCTGAAATTGAGACCTATTCGAGGAGAACCGGTGCTCAAATGGGCTTTTTTATTACTGAACCCAACTATGGTGATTATCTGATTCAACTTAAGAAAGATAGGAACCGAACAACAGATGAAGTGATTGATGAAATTCGCAAAAAAGTCGAATCCTCTCAACCTGCGCTTAAAATCGATTTTGGGCAAGTGATAAGTGATATGTTAGGTGATCTAATGAGTTCAACTCAACCGATAGAGATTAAAATCTACGGAGATAATGTCAATATTTTACAGGGTCTTGCCAGGCAGGTTGCTAAAATCACCTCCAATGTCGAAGGAACAGCTGACGTTTTTAACGGAATTACAATTGCCGGACCTTCGATTAATTTTGAGCCCGATAATAAGAAGCTTGCACTTTTAGGTGTTACCCCTGCAGATTTCCAAAATCAGTTACAAACACAACTTGAAGGGGTAATTGTTGGAAATATTTATGAAAAAGAGCAACTTACGGCCGTTAGAATGCTCTATCCAGACGCAATAAACACGTCTTTTGAGAAAATTAAACAGGGATCGATCTTCATCCCTGAAGGGAAACTTCATCCTCTTGCACAATTATCTCATATTTCAATTGATCCGGGAAGTGCAGAAATCGACCGGGAAAATTTGCAGTCTATGATTCCTGTTACTGCACGACTCAATAACCGGGACTTGGGAAGTGTAATGAAAGATTTGCAACAGAAAATCCAGTCTCAGGTAAATCTTCCTCAGGGCTATCATATAACCTATGGGGGAGCCTATGAGGAGCAGCAGAAATCGTTCAGTGAGCTGATGATGATCCTAATAACTGCTGTTTTACTGGTCTTTGCCACGATGCTTTTTCTCTTTAAAGAGTTTCATGTTGCTTTTTTAATCATTTTAATTGCTGTATTAGGGACTTCAGGGAGCATGATTGCCTTATATCTGACAAATACGCCACTGAATGTAGGAAGTTATACCGGAATAATCATGATAATAGGAATAATCGGAGAAAACGCCATTTTTACTTTTCTGCAGTTTGAACAAACCCTGAAAGTAGATACGGCTCATGGGGCTGTTGTTTATGCCATTTCCACACGCCTTCGCCCTAAACTAATGACTGCTTTAGGTGCCATTATCGCTCTGTCTCCAATTGCACTCGGAATAGGTACAGGAGCTCAATTGCATCAGCCATTAGCCATTGCAGTAATTGGAGGGTTTATCGTTGCATTACCATTGTTGCTGATTGTTTATCCTTCAATGCTAAGGATCATGTTTAGAAATCATCATAATTAGGTTATCTTGTTGGTCAAACAAAATTTGAAATAAATGGAAACTGAACTCTCATTCTCTAAATGATTTCCTTATTTGTCCATAAACCTTTGGGTGCTTTTAGATATTGCTCCAAGAACCTGCTTCTCTCTTCTTGATTGTCAAAGTTTCTTAATTTTGTTTAGAAAAAACAACAAATCTGCCAGAATAGACCAATCAGTCTCAGGTGTTTCCGATGTCATATTCATCAGGCACATCTCAAAAGCAACCGAGCTAATCGTCTCCGTGTACGAAAACGTTAAAATTTAATTCAATCTTATATAATACTATATATCAGCATATATAATGACTATAATATTTCCGGTAAGGCACACGAAGGATCTAAAATAAACATATGGTTTTGCTTAAAAAAATGTATCAGGAAAAAAGAGAAAATATATTCTGGCACTAACTATTCTTCAATATTCAAAATACAAGATCATATTGAATTTCACAGACTAGTTTGCTATTGAATTAATATTTCTGGCTTAGTCGAATAAAATTAAAAAACCTGAATATCAGTGATATACAGGTTTATAAGTGACCCCACCGCGATTCGAACGCGGATCAAAGGAACCGGAATCCTCCATTCTATCCATTTAACTATGGGGCCATATCTGAAAGTGGGTACAAAAATAGCAATATTCTTTGAATTGCTCATGATAAACATTGTTTTATAGTCAATCGCTATTAAATCTTTAATGTTAAGTTTTGCGATTCACTATCCAATTTTTTTCAACTTATACATTGTTTCAGTCTAAAATATTAGCTTTGTATTAAACCTAAGGTTTAGAGATATGATACCCCAAGAATTAACTAATTTACTCCGCGATACGTTCAAAACGTTTATAACTTTCTTTAAACAAGAATCTTACAATGAGAATCAAACCCTCGAAAAAACGATTGAACACATCGAAAAAGTGGTTGATAATATCCTGATTTTGGCGGATTCACTTGAGTTGAGTGAGAATGAAAAGATTATCGCAGAGATGGCTGCCAGATTCCATGATATTGGAAGATTGTGGATTTTACTTCCGGAGAATTCTGAATGTAAAATAACAGACCATGCTGAGGCAAGTATTGAATACCTTAAAGTGAATGAGCCCTTTAATCAACTTGAGATATCTATTCAAAATATTATTATTCAGGTTATTAGAAATCACAATAAGCCGGATCTGCCTCAAAAAGAAAATGAAACACTCCTTTTCTATGTTAAGTTATTACGTGACGCCGATAAACTTGATGTTTGGCGCGCAACTTCTGAATATATTACCAGAAAAGCAGGTAAACCAAATATCGTAAATGAATTGCAATTGTCAGATAAAGGGGTGGTTACAACTTCATTTTGCAAAATAATTATTGAAGGTGGTATTCCTAATAAAAGTGATCTTGTAACTTTCCATGATTTCATTATTTTCCAAATGTCTTGGGTTTTTGATCTCCATTTCAAGAAAAGCTTTCAGATTCTGAATCAGAAACAATATATCCGATATCTGTATGATTCGCTACCCAAAAATGATAGTGTAATAGAAATTTATCGGATGCTCCGAATTTACATTGAAAATAGAATCTAAGGCATGCCGCTATTTGATCATGTATGCTATCATTGATGTTGAAACGACAGGAACAGCAGCTAAATATGGAAAGCTGACAGAGATTGCTATAATTCTTCACGATGGAACAGCTGTTTCTGAAACTTATAGTACATTAATCAATCCTGAGTGTAACATCCCGTATAATATTACGAGATTGACCGGTATAACCAACGAAATGGTAGCCGATGCTCCAAAGTTTTATGAGATTGCAAAAAAAATTATAGAATTAACTGCTGGAAAGATATTTGTCGCACACAATGCAATGTTTGATTATTCGTTTGTAAAAGAAGAGTTTAGTAGATTAGGGTATGATTTTAAACGAAAAACAATTTGTACGGTTAAGCTTGGGCGTAAGCTTCTGCCCGACCATCGCTCCTATTCCCTTGGTAATATTTGCGCCGATCTGAAAATCCAAATAAATGACCGGCATAGGGCGATAGGAGATGCATTGGCTACTGCAAAACTTTTCGAAATATTAATCCAACAAAACAACCTTCTCGAATCATCTCTTTTCGTTGAACAGACCTATCCCCTATCAAAAGAAAGAATGGCTGCGATTCCTGCCAAGACAGGCATATATTACTTTTACGATGCTCACAACACCATTATTTATATTGGCAAAAGCAAAGATATTCATCAGCGTATAATAACTCATTTCGGTAATTCACAAACGAAAAAGGCAATTGAGATGCGGAGCCGGATCTCAGATATCTCGTGGGAAGAAACCGGTAGTGAACTGGTAGCATTATTGCTGGAATCTTCTGAAATAAAAAAGCACAAACCTCTGTATAACAGAAGTCAAAGAAGGTCTGCATTTAACTTTGGACTATTCTCTTTCGAAGATAGTTCAGGATATCTTCATTTAAAAATCAACAAAATAGAACGAGACGAAATTCCCTTAACTACCTTTCATTTTCAACAGGAAGGCCTGGATTACCTTCATACACTGGCCCAAAGGTACGCCCTTTGCAAAAAATTATGCCATCTCGACAATAATACAGGTGCGTGCTTTAGTACTCAACTTCATGAATGTCAAGGTGCATGCAGAGGCCTAGAATGTGCCGAAAATTATAATTTTCGCGTAAATAAATCAATTCATCCTCTTAAATTCCGCTCACAAAATTTTTTTGTGATTGATCAGGGTCGGACAATGGACGAAGATGCAGTAATCAAAATTTCGAACGGATGTTTTGTAGGATTTGGTTATATATCAAATGATTACACATTCCTGGATTTAGAGCCTTTTCACGATTGCATTCAAAAGTATCATGACAATCGGGACACACGAATCATAATCAAAGGGTATATCAACAGGAACAAACATCTAAAAATTATCGAATTTTAGATCTCTTTTTTTATTCAGTCTCAAATCCCATCCCTTCTCCATATCTCTTAAGTGCCCTTTCTCGGGCAAAACGGTGATCGATAATGGGTTTGCAATATTCCGGAGTATCAAATTCCGGAACCCATTTTTTAATGTATTCATTATCAGGATCAAACTTCTTAGCTTGCAGTTCTGGATTAAAAATTCTGAAGTAAGGTGCCGCATCACATCCAGATCCAGCTGCCCATTGCCAACCTCCATTATTTGATGCCAAATCATAATCATCCAATTTACCGGCAAAATAGGTTTCTCCCCAACGCCAGTCTATTAGCAGATGCTTGCAGAGAAAGCTGGCAGTTAACATTCTCAAACGGTTATGCATAAATCCGGTCTGATTCAATTCCCGCATTCCCGCATCAACCATCGGATAACCAGTCTTTCCCTTGCACCAGGCATTAAAATGATCTAGATTATTTTCCCATCTAATGTTATCATAAATGGGTTTAAAAGCCCGTGTCACCACATGTGGAAAATACCATAATATCTGACTGTAAAAGTTGCGCCATATCAGTTCAGATAAGAAGGTATCTGAGTGTAAAACAGCTAATGCAGTAACCTTGCGTATGCTTATTGTCCCAAACCTCAGATGCACGCTAAGTTTGGAGGTACCATTACGGGCAGGAAAATCACGGTTGGCAGCATATTCTTCCAATAATGTTTGTGGTAAAGCCTTGGATGGAAAAACTATATTAAGCGGTTCAAATCCAAGCATTTCTATGCTAATTATCGGCAGAGGCTTAATCCTGATAAAATTATGAAAATATTGAGCAGTATTCAGAGGCCGAACCATTTCCTTATTGAATTTTTCCAGAAACTTATTTTTGTAGGGGGTGAAAACAGTATAAGGTTTTCCGTCCTCTTTCACTAATTCATCTTTTTCAAAAAGGACATGATCTTTGTAGGAATGAAATTCTATCTTGTTGATTTTCAGAAACCTTTCGACATGCAGATCCCGATAAACGGAATAAGGTTCATAGTCACGATTCGTATAAACACTACAAATGTGAAACTCTTCGGCCATTTTTTTGAAAACATCCTGGGGTCTGCCATGAGCGATATATAGACTAGATCCAAGCTTCTCGAGCGATTCCTTTATCCCTGCCAGTGCTTTATAAATAAAATTCACTCTAAAATCAGGTCGTACTTCCAGGCGCTCCAGAATATCCGGATTATATATATAAACCGGCAAAACATTCTCACGCGTTTTCAGTACATGATAGAGCGCAGTATTATCCTCCAATCTTAAATCACGACGCATCCAGAAAATATTTACGACTGGTTTATCTTTTTTTGTCATTCAGAAATGAATTAATTATCAAACGTTACCTAAATCCAATTACGGGTCTGAAATATAATAAAAAGCCAAAAACAAAACATATTTTTACAATAAAAATATTCAGAAGTCCGAAACTATATAATATTAACAATTATGCAACCAAGAGGTTTTGCCAGTGACAACAATTCAGGAATTCATCCTCAAATTTTAAAAGCAATTGCAGCTGCAAATGCTGGACATTCCATTGGATATGGCGATGATCCATGGACAAAAGAGGCAATAGCTTTATTTAAAAAAGAGTTTGGCGATGAAATTGAAGTGCTGATGGTGCTTACCGGCACAGGTGCTAATATCCTTGGAATTCAATCTTCTATGCGATCATTCAATTCTGTATTATGTGCAGAAACAGCACATATTCAAACAGATGAATGTGGAGCACCTGAGAAATTCACAGGAAGTAAATTAATCCCCATTGTGACTCAAAATGGGAAATTAACACCTGAACAAATTGAAAAACACCTTCATGGATTTGGATTTGAGCATCATTCGCAGCCAGGGCTAATCAGTATCACACAGGTTACTGAATTAGGTACAGTTTACTCCGTTGAAGAAATACGGGAGTTGGCTGAACTTGCTCATAATCATGGAATATTCTTGCACATGGATGGAGCCCGGATTTCGAATGCAGCGATCTCGCTGGATCTGCCATTCAAAACGTTTACTATTGATGCAGGGGTAGATATTCTTTCTTTTGGGGGAACTAAAAACGGCATGATGATTGGCGAGGCAGTTCTTTTTTTCAATCCTGCCCTTTCAATATATAGCAAATATTTCCGGAAGCAGGCGGCGCAACTCTACTCAAAGATGCGATTTGTTGGAGCTCAGTTTGTTCCATACCTACGCGATGAGATATGGAAAACCAATGCAATGCACTCCAACAAGATGGCAAAACTTCTTGAAACAGAAATCAGAAAAATTAAAGGGGTAGAAATAACTCAACTGGTAGAGGCCAACGGTGTATTTGCCCTTATTCCTAAGACAATAATCCCCAAATTACAGAGAGAATATTTCTTTTATACCTGGAACGAATCCCGTGGCGAGGTAAGATGGATGACTGCTTTTGATACCACAGAAGAAGACATTCTGAATTTTACCAAATTACTTCGGGAGTTGATGACCGAATAGCCTAAAAATAAAATTATTACTTTATATATATAAACTTTTGTTCCAAGTTAATTCTTACAGATGCCACTACTTTCCCGATACTATCCTGGGAGTTATTCAGATGAACAATTCTTTTTAGAAAAGCGTATTGTAAAACATGCCCTCTTTGTAGCCGGTTCTTTTGTAATCATATTGTGGCTGGTAAAAATTTTCGAGATTGAGTTTAGGTTTGATTTCTCATCATGGGGTATTTTTCCACTGACTGTCAAAGGATTGAGAGGCATCTTTTGCTCACCGCTCATCCATGCAAACTTCGAACACTTGGCTGCAAATACTTTTCCACTATTCATTTTAACCTTTTCCCTTTTTTTCTTTTACAGAAAATACTCTTATTCTATTTTTATATTAATATACCTTTTATCTGGCCTTTTCGTGTGGTTAGTAGGACGGGAAGCATTACATATTGGTGCAAGCGGTATTATTTATGGGCTGGCAGCCTTTTTATTTATGAGCGGAATAATAAGTTTTAATATCAGATTATTAACAATATCCATGATTGTTGCACTCATTTATGGCGGACTATTCTGGGGGATTTTTCCAATTAAACCTGAAATTTCATGGGAATCACATTTATGGGGAGGCATATCCGGACTAGGATTGGCCCTACTTTACCATAAGCATGCTCCTTTCAATCAAATGATACAGGAGGAGGTAGAGGAGCCTGACGATTCTGATGAAGATGACGTCCAGGAATCGGAGGCTAATCACTCAGGAGATTACAATTGAGCAACTCAGATTTTTATTGTACTTTTGCCAACGAATTTTTTAATTGAAACCAGTTCTGTTTAAATTATGATAAGTCGAAGGATAATCCGCACCAAAGTGCTGCAAATATTATATGCTCACGTTTCATCCCCCGAAAAAACAATAACTCAATCTGAATCTGAACTTCATTTCAGTATCAGAAAAACCTACGATTTGTATCATTTACTGTTTGCCATTCTTGGTGAAATAAGTGATTTTGCCAGCGACCGGATTGAATCAAGGAAAATGAAAAACCTTCCTACGGCGGATGATCTTAATCCAAATCTTCGGTTTATTAACAATAGACTGATTAACAGGTTAAGATCAGATAAGAGTCTAAATGATTATTTAAAAAGCAATAAGCTCAACTGGTCACATTATCCCGATCTTATCCGAGGCATTTATGCCACAATGACAGAGTCAGAACTCTATAAAGAGTATATAAGCTCGCCAGTCGATGATTTTCAGAATGATCGTCAGTTTTGTGAGAATTTCTTTGGCAATATATTAGTTAATAGTGACTTAATGCTAAATGAACTCGAAGAACAAAGCATTTACTGGAATGATGACCTTGACTTTACAATTTCGATGGTGATCAAAACTATTAAGAAATTTAAAGGCGCGGACGACCAAAATGCGTATCTGATGTCGCTTTACAAAGATGAAGAAGATCAGCAGTTTACAACAAAATTATTCAGAAAGGCAATCATCAACAATGTGGAGAACAGAAAAATTATTGAAAACTACACGAAAAACTGGGATGTTGACAGGGTCGCCATTATGGATATTTTAATTATGCAACTAGCACTAACTGAGCTGATTGAGTTTCCTTCAATTCCTGTCAAGGTGACATTAAACGAATATATTGAGCTTGCCAAATATTACAGTACAAACAAGAGCAGTACATTTATTAATGGAGTCCTGGACCGGATTACAAAAGATTTCAGGGAAGAAGGTAAAATAGTAAAAGCAGGACGTGGTTTATTGGAAGCATAAAACCTATACTCCAAAATCCTAAAGATCGTTTTTATAAAAGAAATTGAATTTGGGGATTTAAGATAAATCATCAAAAAAACATACTCAATACTAAATTAAGTTCTATTCAATTGAATATCAGAATTAAATCCGTACTTATACTTATTAATTATTTATTAATCATACTGGTATGCAGTTGTCATTGGACCTCAGAAAGTAAGGGTTTGGCTACTCATAGGTTGACTGAAAAAAAGTGTCCGGGGAAGATTGTTTTTGACCAGAAAATTCATAATTTTGGTACCCTGAAAGACGGGGAGATTATCTCGTATTCATTTATCTTCCGTAACGTTGGCGGATCTCCGGTTAAGATCATTAAAGCGGAGAAATCGTGCGGATGCATTGAACCTCATTTTAGTTCAAATGAGATTCTACCCGGACAATCTTCGGCAGTTGAATTAGTATTAAATACTACCGGTGAATGGGGAAATTTAATCAGGGAAGTAACCATAGAAACCTCTGAAGGAGAAAAAAAAGAGTTGCAAATTGGTGCCTATATTGAAAATAAACAGTTTGAAAACAATTTAAATACACAAAAATGAGTTCTATTTTAATTATTGCTGCAGATGTTGCACCTTCAACAGGAGCCTCTTCGATGAATATGCTACTAATGATGGGTTTGATGATCATCGTGTTTTACTTCTTCATGATCCGTCCACAAATGAAACGTCAGAAAGAGATGACAAAATTCCGTTCCGCACTTCAGAAAGGGGATAAAATTGTTACAACAGGTGGAATTTATGGTAAAATCGATGAAATTAAGGATAATATTATTATTCTTGAAGTTGCTCTAGGAGTAAAACTAAAAGTTGACAAAAGCGTAGTTCTGAAGGATATGTCAGATGCACCGGTTCAAAAATAATTGGCGCCATAGTATTTTATTTAGGCAAAATAAATAGTGAAGAGTTTGTTTTGATGCATCAACTGCTGCTCTGGGCATTGTACAGCACTCAAACTAAGGTACGTAAAAAAATCAGAACCAGGTTAAGTTATTCATCAGGGTAAAGGGTTAACAAACTAGTTGCCAGTAGCCTGCAACCAGTAGTAAATTATAGACCTATTGTATCTATTTCTGAAGGGCTGGGAAACCGGCCTTTTTGCTTACAACAAATAAACCCTCCTTTATGCTTCGACGCATTTTTACCTATATTAAGACTGAGATTAACGCAATTCGAAATGGAAAAGCATTTGTCTTTATGGCTTGCATTGCCTTAGCCTCTTTCCTATGGTTTCTTAATGCTCTCGAAAAACATTATACCGATCATATCATCATACCGGTGAGGTATGTAAATTTACCCAAAAATAAAGATCTTACCGGAAAATTGCCTGATAAATTAGATCTGACTGTCGACGCGTTCGGATATACCTTACTTCAATATAAACTAAGCCTGGCATTCTCACCCATACTTCTCGATGTGAATGAGTTGACAAACAACTATTTGGAAAATCTTTTTTTATCGAAATATTCAATTTCGACCAATGCATATAAAGGAGAATTAGCCAAGCAAATCAATAGCGAAATTGGAATTATCAGTATAAGACCCGATTCCATTACATTCAAAGTTAGCCGGGTAATCGGAAAACTGGTTAAAGTTCATCCGGTTGTTAATGCTACTTTTGCCAGGGAATATATCCTGCAAAAACCACCTGCGGCCAGACCTGAATCAATTATAGTCAGGGGTCCGGAGGAAATTCTGGATACCCTTACTAAAATTAATACCGCACCTATTGACCTGAGAAATTTGTCCCAGACAATTGTGCGGGAGGCTTATATATTATTTCCGCCGGAATTGAAATCTGAAGTAAGTAAGATCTCTGTACAAATTGCTGTAGAACAATATACTGAAGCAAAATTCGAGATCCCTGTTCTAATTATTAATCAGCCTGAGAATATGCTTATTAAGACCTTCCCGTCAAAAGTGAAAGTCTTGTGTAAGGTCGGAATCAGTCAATATAACAAATTGAATAACAGTAGTTTTAAGGCAATTATCGATTATTCGCATCATTCCGGAGTACTTTCAAAATTACCTATTACCCTCGGGAAACGGCCTGAAAATATCCTCTCGTTGGATTATTTCCCCAAAGAAGTGGATTACATTATTGAACGGAAAAAGTAGAATAAATGAAGAAAATTGGAATAACCGGGGGGATTGGAAGTGGGAAATCAACTGTTTGCGAAGTTTTCAGATTATTGGGAGTCCCTGTTTTTCATGCAGATATTGAAGCTAAAAACCTTCAGAACAATGATTTAAATATTAAATACCGGATTAAAGAACTTTTCGGAGAAGACGTTTATACACCTGAAGGAATACTTGACCGCAAAAAAATGGCCGGGATTATTTTCAATGATCAAAAGTTTTTAGAGGCAATAAATGGAATTATACATCCTGGGGTCAGAAAATGTTTTCAGAAATGGTGTGTAAATTATCAAAAGTTACCTTACGTGCTTTATGAAGCTGCCATATTGTTTGAAAGCGGTTTTGCATCAGATTTTGACCGGAATATCCTGGTCATTGCTGACGAGAGGTTGCGGATTGAGCGCGTCATCAAAAGGGATCAGATTACTGAAGAAACTATAAAGGAACGGATTAAAAATCAAATGCCGGATATTGAAAAGCTCAACAAGGCTGATTTCTTTATTGAAAATAACAACCAAAGCTTAATAATTCCGCAAATTTTAAAATTGGATAAATTAATCAGAGAAGATGGCAAAAATTGGTAAATGGATAGGCGGCGGATTAGGATTTACACTAGGAGGTCCATTAGGGGCATTAGCTGGCTTTTTTCTGGGATCTGTTTTCGACGAAGCAGAAAACATTATTCATAAACCTGATGCAGAAACTGTCAGGAAAGTTCAAATTACACAGGGTGACTACATGTTTAGTTTGTTAGTGCTTGTCTCTGCTGTTTTAAAGGCGGATGGTAAAATACTCCGTTCTGAACTCGACTATGTCAAAGAATTTCTTATCCGAAGTTTTGGAATTGAAGGAGCCAAACAGGCACTTGTAATCCTAAAAGACCTGACAAAACAAAATATTCCAGTCACCGATGTGTGTATGCAAATCCGTAAATATGTTGATCATTCATCACGGCTGCAACTAGTTCATTTTCTGTTTGGTATTGCAAATGCTGATGGATTGGTGCATCCTGATGAGCTTAATCTGATTCAGCATATTTCTCTTACGCTCGGCATCTCTGATGCAGATTATAGTTCTATTGAAGCGATGTTTGTCCCTAAAACTGATTGGGCATATGATATCCTTGAAATTCAAAAACAATCGACCAATGAAGAAATTAAAAAATCATACCGAAAGATGGCTCTTAAATATCATCCGGATAAGGTAAGTTATTTGGGTGAAGATGTCCAAAAGGCGGCCAATGAGAAATTTCAAAAGCTCAATGAAGCCTATCAGGTTATTTGTAAGGAACGTGGAATTTCCTAAGATACAATACAAACTTCTTCCTAGTTCGATTGTTATAACTAATGGTAGGCACTTATTTCTCGATTCTTAATAAATCGATTCCAAAGTATTGATAATTAGTATTTTAAATAAAATAAATGAATTATGAAAAAATCGATTTTAACGATCACCCTTATGACAATGGTTTTGTCAACATTTGCTCAGTTGCCATTCACTTTTGACCTGGGATTAATGGCCGGTATTAATTCAAATCAGATTAATACCAGTAATGCTACAATAAATAATATCAACTACACGAACTTCACGTCTCCTGGAAAATCAGGATTTGATTTTGGAGTTTTTGCACGTCTTGGTGGAAAGCGTTTGTATCTCCAGCCTGAGCTCTTATATTGTCAGCAAAAGGGTCAGTCAAGTAATGCCTTGGTCACTCAGGATTTAAATATAAAAGCCATACAGGTGCCTGTATTATTAGGTTTTAAACTGATCAACCTGAAAGTTGCCTCCTTGCGGGCATTTACAGGTCCTTCTATGTCATATGTATTAACTAGTAGTAATATTAAAATGAATCTTCCAAATTTTGATCCTAAAAATTTCAAGAACAACATTTGGAATTGGCAACTTGGAGCCGGGGTTGATATCCTTAAGTTCACATTTGATGTTCGCTATCAATGGGGTCTATCAAACACATCAGACGGAACCCTAAATAATGTAGGGTTCGTCAATAAAGTTAACTCAGTGACTTTCTCCATAGGGTTCAAATTTATCTGATCCCAAAAACTTAATTGCGACTAAGGTTATATCGTCATGAACCTCGGTTTTACCCTGAAAATGCCCTAATGCATCAAGTGTTTTATTAACAATTATTTGAGGTGCCTTTTCCCGGATTGGATTAACAATGGAAATGAGTCTGTCAAGACCAAAAAATTCTCCATGCTCATTATTTTGCTCTGTAATTCCATCAGTATAAGCAATTAACGATTCACCTGAAGCTAAAATAAGCCGGCTTTCAGTAAAAGAAATTTTTCGTTTCACACCTACTGGAATGCCATGCGATTGGGACAGGATCTCATGCTTTTTATTGTTTCTCAGTATTATAGGATGTGGATGACCGGCGTTGCAATAGATCATTTCACCTGTTTTCAAATTAAGCTTACTCAGGAATACGGTGGCAAACATATCCGAATCATGTACCTGACTGAGGGCATCATTCAGAGATTCCATTATTTTTCCAAGTCTGGTAATTGGGTTGGCAATACTTCTGATAAAAGTTCTGGTCATTACTGAATACATCGCAGCCGGAATCCCCTTTCCCAAAGTATCAGTAATTGAAATAAATAGTTGATTATCATCTAATAAAAACAAATCGAATAAATCTCCGCCAACAATTTTTGCCGGGATTAATTTCCCGTAACAATCAAAATCTTTATGATTTGGTGCAAGGGGAAAATTTGTTGGAACCATTCCCATTTCAATATCTCGGGCAAGTTTTAGTTCTTTCTCAAGCTCTTTCCTGTCTAATGAATTTTGAATGGTACTCTCGCGGTAATTTGCCAACCGATCTTTTATTTTATCCATATTTTCTGAAATTGCCTGAATATCAGTCATTGATGATATCGGGTGGATATTGGCAAGTCGCCAAATAGCTGGACTATCAGAAAGGAATTTAGGATCATTGGAAATAATTTCAGGTTCAAATTCAGCCTCTTCCACAATTTTTCGGGAATCGTCAGCTAAATAGGAAATCGGGGAGATCAATTTAATCGAATTATAGATTGTTATAATTGCTACAATACTTCCGATAAAAAGAAAAATCGGGATAATGAACAGGCTTAGCCGTTTAAGTTCAGAAATAAAAAATATTTCGGGAACCGCCAGGATCATGTACCAGTTTGAAGACCTTATAGGCCAATAGATAACTACTGTTCTTGTGTCAGAATAAATAAGCTGAAATCCTGTAGGGCGGTCTGCCAGTAACCTGATAACATCCAACTTACTTTTTTCAAAGTAACCAATGACTGAACTGATATTTTTGCCGGTTTCCAAACTATCCGGATGATAAACAATCTGGTTTTTTTCATTTAAAAGGATTGCTAAACCAGATTTTATCATCCTTTGTTTATTCAGGTTTCTGAGGTGCCGGTCAATATTTACCAAACAAAAAAATGTTGCATGAACAGTTAAACCATTATGAATATAATCAAATGGATAAGCATAATTTACTACCCGGGCACAGATTTCCAGATCATAATAAGGTGGGCTCCATTCAGGTTTAGACTGATCAAGCATTCGGATTATCCAAGCATTGGCCATATTATTTTTACTGACATAGCCCGAGCTGTCAGAAAGGATAACCTCTCCAGACCGGAACAGCGTATAAGTTGATCTTGGGATCAAATGGTTATTAGCCTCAGAAATCACCATGGTAAATGAAGATGTATAGGGCTGACCATCAAATATCATCTTCATCAATTTATGGGGGTCAATCTGCATTTCCTCCTAGTTAAAATCCATTGCCAGATGTCTTGTAAATCTTGATGCATCATCCATTGAATTTTCGACATCATCAAGTATTTCGCGCACTTCAAACTGGAGTCGATAACGATTACTTTCAAACATCAGGTCCCGGATATAATGGTAACCAATAAAAATTATAAATCCTGAGATAATGATTGCCAGGATTAAAAAGTAGATACTCACACGATAGGAGAGATTTTTAAAAGTATTTATGCCTTTTTCAGAAGGATGGATCATGAGGTTCACATTTAATCAGTCAGGGATAAGATTGGTTATAAAATATTGAGAATATGAATATTGGATTAATTTGACTGATTAATTTAACATCTAAAAAAATTTAAAAGCCGCATACAACTTTAGAATTTGAATTAACTACTCCTAAGATACAACATAAAAAGAAAAAAAAGAAACTCATTCGATGTAAATAGTGATAAAAAAAGAGGTTGTCTCAAAAGTCGAGACAACCTCTTTAAATTTTATAGTTAATAGGGACCTGTAAGCTAAAAAAATCAGGTATTCATTGCGCCGCAAACATTGATAACCTGTCCTGATACATAAGATGCAAGATCCGAAGCCAGAAATAAAGCTACCTTAGCCACCTCTTCAGGTAATCCACCCCGTTTCATAGGGATATTTGCCTCCCATTGTTTTCGAGCTTCTTCTGGAATTTTTGCAGTCATTTCCGTAATGATGAAACCAGGAGCAATGGCATTCGAACGAATTCCCCTTGATCCAAGTTCCTTGGCAATGGATTTGGTAAATCCGATTATTCCTGCCTTAGAGGCTGAATAGTTTGATTGTCCGCCATTTCCACTCACACCAACCACAGAGCTCATATTTACGATTGATCCGCTTCTTTGTTTAAGCATTCCTGCCTGAACTGCCTTAGTGAAGTTAAATACAGATTTGAGATTTACAGTAATGACAGCATCCCACTGTTCCTCAGTCATGCGCATGAGAAGTGTATCTTTTGTTATTCCGGCATTGTTAATCAGAATATCAACAGATCCAAAATCTGCAGTTATCTGATTTACAATAACCTGCGTTTCTTCAAATTTGGATGCATCCGATGAATAAGCCTTAGCTTTAACTCCCATCGCCAGAAGCTCTGCTTCGGTTGCCTTGGCGATATCGTCATAAAACAAATCAGTAAAAGCAATATTACACCCTTCTTCTGCAAATTTTATTGCAATTGCTTTCCCAATACCGCGGGAAGCACCGGTAATAATTGCCGTTTTTCCTTCTAAAAGTCTCATTGTCATATAGTTTGTATTAAATTATCGTATGGAATAGCCATTAAAATTTGATTTCTAATTCTAAATTTTTATCATTCCTGGCTATTACATTCTTTCATATTTTTATTAGTCCGCAAAAATACAAATCTTTCTTGATTAACAATCGACTCTTGTTCCGTTCTAACCAGGTGATTGACAACCCCGCTCATTTCGCAGGACTTATAATTCCTCTTAAAATTCATGATCTTCAATAAATATATACCCTACTTTAAAAGTGATAGCCAGCATCAGGAGATTTCAGTAAGATTTTTTAGTCTTTGCAATAATGTAGGATGTGAATAGTGAAAAAATACATAAAGCGGATGGGGTGCCAAATTAGTCAAATTACTAACTGACAATTTTTTCAATGCCGAAATAAGAAATTTTCCTCCGAACTCCTCACCAGCAAAACGATCAGCCTGATATTCGTTCAATCTCGATAATAAATTCATTCCCATTCCAAAAATCAGGGAAAGCGGCGAATAAAGAATCCCAAACGAAATCATAGCTAAGTGAAATCCAGGCACATCTGATCCTAAAACCTTAGCAAAGACAGGATTATCACTGACCAGAGAAAACACATAAAGCATAATTGTCGTGGTCAGAAGCGAAGTAAAAAGGCCCAGAAACACGTGATGCTTCTTATAATGTCCGATCTCATGCGCTAAAACAGCAACTATCTCATTAATATCCAAATCATTGATCAGTGTATCGTACAATACAATCCGTTTTTTACTACCCAATCCGGTAAAATAGGCATTAGCTTTGGAGGACCGTTTTGATCCGTCGATCACAAAAATTTTATCCAGCTGAAATCCGGCTTTCCGACTGAATTGTGTAATCGCCTCTTTCAGTTCGCCTTCAGGCAGCGGATTTTGCTTATTGAATAGTGGTACGATAACTGAGGAATAAAAAAGTAACATAAATATTGAAAAAGACCCAATTACCAGGAGCGCATAAATCCAGAATAAATGGCCGGCAATGAGATAGATCCAGACAATAAGGTAAAGTAAAGACCCTCCAATGACAGTGCCAATTGCAAGTCCCTTGAATTGATCAATGAAAAAAAGGCTCAGGGATGATTTATTAAATCCA
Organism: uncultured Bacteroidia bacterium; assembly: GCA_903923905.1. Lineage (GTDB taxonomy): Bacteria > Bacteroidota > Bacteroidia > Bacteroidales > Prolixibacteraceae > JAAFHB01. The sequence continues at coordinate 30,801 of CAIXZH010000006.1, read as the reverse complement.
AATTTCTCCTCAATTTTAAAAGTATTGTACCATTTAAATGGCAATGAAAACACTTCGGTTAGAAGTCCCAAAATTGCAAAGTAAAACAAGGTCACAAGTATTGGATTATTGACATGTGATCTGACCAAGCTGTCAAGCCAACCGAATCCGCCCAATGCGAACACAATCAAAATAATAACAAATGATAATGATTCGCTGACCATTCCAAAGCGATGTTTAGTCTTCTCATATTCCATCGACATTCGGAATTTCTCCTCGCTGTAGATTCCCTCAAGTTCAACAGGAAGTTTTAAAGACCATTTGGTAGTATTCAGATAATCGAGCCAACGTTCAAAAATAAAATTGACAACAAGAATAAAAAGGATCGTGTAAAAAAGAAATGAAACCATTTAAATAATTGAATATAAATACAAATAAAAGTTTTAATTAAACTTAAAATCAAGGATGATTTACATTTAGAAGTAAATTCAGACTCTCTGTTTTCAGCTTTCTTTGGTAAAGAATTGCAGCATACTCTTTGGCTATCTTCCCTTTTTCACCGTTTTTGAGCAACTTTAAAGATTGCTCTGACCAGAAGGCTGCTTTGGAGGTATCACCTAACATTTCCATTGCAACGGCGTAATTAAGAGCGGCAACTCCGGCAACCCTGGTATGCGAACTTTTTGTATATTTTTCCCAAATCCGAGCAGCCTCTTTCCATCTATCTTTCATGGCTAAAGCCATCGCCTTTTCAAACTCCTGATGATCCAGTGTGATTAAGAGGCGAGATGATTCAGTCCAATTAGGAACGATTCTTTTACTGTAATTCTTTGCAGCTACCCCGCATGCATTTGCGATGGCCTCAATACGTCCCGGAAGAATCAACTTTGGATTACCATTATTTAAGTTTTCGTTCCACCGGACTACCTCTGAACAGGTATAGCGATCAATCGGGCCATTATTCTGAGGCGAATAAACTGACCAAATTGCAGTAACTTTTACATTTGCTTCTGGATTAATTTCGCTACCAGCTGAACCACTTCGCCGACTGTAAAAGAAACTCAGCATCTCCAAAGAGATCACGGCATTTGTTTCACTTTCAGCACAAACCGACTGGATAAATGATGATGTCAAGGGTAGATCCTTTTCCCCGATGTGCGGTTTAATAGCGGAATAAGGATACACAAAAACCTCGTTAAACCTCCCTGATTCCAGTAATTCTTTACGTAGATTCTCCATACTTTTAGTCACTGCTATACTATCTATCAATAGATTATCCTTTTTCATCCCTTTTTTAAGATGAAAATCAAGGTTCAAATATCCTGCTAAAGTATCGACCGAAAATTTAAAGTTACGCGAAATTAAAGCTACTTTTCTGATTGTTGAAGGCAACAGCACCTTGCCTGGTTCCATCTGCTCTATTGGAACACTTTGTGTTGTCATGCAGGACGATAATATCAAACCTGCAAATAAAATTCCCAGGTGTCTCTTTATACTGCTCATGATTATATTATTTTGGATTAACCGTTAAAAAATGGCAATTTATTTCACAACTTACTGTCAAAAACAATGCCAGATTTCGGTCTTTAGTACCTCAGTTTACTTTCATGTTGTTTTGAACTTCGAATGGAATACAGATTCCTGAGATAAACCTCTGCTGCCTGCGAATAATTGGTTTTAAATGATTTAAGACCCCATTCGATTGCAAGCTCTAAATTTCCGGCCATCTCTGCAGCCAGTGCAATATTAAATTCAACTTCACTTCTGATCCGTTTGGATTTGATCATAGCAAATTTACTCCAGATTAAAGCAGCTTCTTCCCATTTGTTCTCTTGCAGGTAAGGTATTGCACTGTCAATTTCTTTTTTCCCGGTAACAAAATAATGGCGTGATTGATTCAACCAACCAGGACTAATAAATTCTGCCATCTTTACTCCTGATGCAATTCCACCGCCGATTAAAGCTTCCTTTGTGCGTGGCATTTGCTCGTACAATTCAGGAATAGAATGGCTTGAGTTTTGCCAAAAAATGGAATCTCTTACCTGAAAACGATATGGACTCTGATGATTACCTGAACGATAAAATCTCCACTGGGCATCATAACCAACATCTGAGGTTGCGCTGTAAACATTTTCATATGAACCATATTCAGGTTTAAAATAATATTTTGTAGCCAATTTTTCAGCAAAACTTTCAAGAATTAAAACTGCATCAACATTATATTCCTTACAAATATTATTTATAGTACTGGAATCCAATGCACTGGCGATATCATCATGATCATATCGAATTATGCTTGGTTCTTTTGGAATGACCACATCAAATCTTCCCGAGTTAAAAAGCGCCTGAGCTGCAACACGAATAACAGTATCAGCAGCAGTACTGTCCCGAAAAACAGCCTCCAAAGACATCCTTCTGTTGATCAGAATTTTCTCAAGAGAATCTGTCGGAATATTTGAAAATTGCATATTCACACTTCTATTCAGCAATACCAGACTCTGAACATCATCTGCAATCGGATATTCAGGTAAGGCTGCCACTTGAATTTCGATATTTTTAATCGATGAACAGGAAAAAAGCACAAAGCCTAAATATATGAATAATAACCATTTAACATATTGATTTGCAATTCTGTTAAAGGAATATTTCATTTTTATTCGGGAATATTCCATAAAAATAATTCTACGCAGTAAATACAATTACAAATAAACTAATTTTTATGCATGAAAAATTAGCATAGGTATTTCAAGTCGGAATAATAGTTCTTTTGTCAAACTTGGTCTGAATAATGAGGTAATGAGATTCCGCTTGTGAGAAAGGACTGAAATGATATCAATTTTATGTTCTGCTATAAATTTTTCAACTCCAAGCTTCAGATTATTGTTAACAATCAGATTAAAATCCATGGTTACCTGATCAATCTCTCCGATATATTTTTCTTTAAAATGGGATAAGTCGTAGTTAATAAATGGGTTATCATTGGTATCATCGATATGGACAATGCTAATATGGGTCTCGAGAGGTCTTGCAATTCGGATCAGCTCACGGATTGCTTTTCCATCCGATTTATCAAAGTTGGTCAGGTACATGATCCGCTTAAACATCGATTTCTTATAAACCGCATTTTCCGGGATAGCCAAAACAGGAATATGGGATTTATTAATAATATCAATCATAAAACTTCCAAGCCAGTTTTCACCTGTACCTTTTCCATGAACGCCCACAATTAGAAGGTTATATTTTCCAACCGCAGCAAAATCGAGAACAGTCTCTTCTGCAATTCCTCCAATTAATTCAGTTTTTACAGGAATACCTGGAATTTCATGCTCCTTGCAATAATTATCCAGCTTGCTCCTGAATTCCTGCATCAATTCCTTAGCATTATCAATGATTTCATTCAAAGTCTCAGCAATGGAGGTTGGAAATGCATAAAAATGATCACTGGCAACCGGATCAGTCACCGGATTAAAGTAGACGTGAAGCAGTGTGACCTCCGCCCCTTTTTGCCTGGCCACATCAATAGCATAACAGGCTGCATTGAATGAATTTGTCGAGAAATCGATTGGAATAAGAATCTTTTTAATTATTTGATTATCTGAAGCCTGAAGTTTATTAATTGGTTTCTCAGTTATATTCCCAATCACCTCCAAAGCCTTCGAAGCATCCGTATCGCAGACCTGTAGCTCAATCTGCCCTTCTAATTGTGTGGCAGCCTCAAGACTTATTCCATGATCCAGCAGATAACTCTCAATACCTGCTGTATCGAGCCATTCCTGGATCATACTAGCCTGATTGATATGCTCTAATGTAGCTACCGTAATTAATTTATTTGCCATTTGTCAGATTTTTTAAGGTTAAATTTTTGCAGATACCCTAAACATTGAAAAACTAATGCAAACGCTGATTAAGCCAGAACTTCACCATAAATATACATCATAAGATTGAGAAATCAAAGATTAAAAAATCAATAATCAGCAAGCACATCGACCAAAAGATTCCAGAATTTATCCACAGTTTCAATATTGATCTTTTCATCAGGCGAATGCACTCCGCGCATAGTCGGGCCGAATGAAATCATATCAATTTCAGGAAATTTTTCAAGAAAGAGTCCGCATTCCAATCCTGCATGAATTGATCTGACAATAGGTTCAACCTTAAAAAGTTTAATGTAAGACGATTTGGTAATTCTCAGTAATTCCGAAGAGGGGTTAGGAGTCCATCCTGGGTACCCTTCGCCATGTTGAATATCCGCCTCAATTAATTGAAATACAGATTCTACCATATTTGCAGCATCCCATTTTCCACTTTCCAGATCGCTACGCTGACTTGTTGTAATTTCGATCAGGTTTTCGGATTTTGTCTTCACAGAAGCCAGATTGGTTGAAGTTTCGACCAGTCCAGGCATCCTGGTGCTCATGGTCAATACCCCATGAGGACAAGCATATAATGCGTTAACTAATTTGGTCTGGCTATTCCGGTCAATAATTTTCACGGGCAAATCACAAGATTCAAGAAATAACGTAATGGTTGGTTCATCATAGATAATTTCTGATTCTATAACAGACCTGAAAATATTAAAATCGATGGTTACCTTTTCTTTTCTTGAAACCGGCACTAAGATAACTGCAAATGCCTCGCGGGCAATAGCATTACGAAGGTTACCGCCCTGATAATCTGCAATGTAAATTTCATAATTCTGCATGGTTTGCCATAAGAAACGGTTTAGGATCTTGATTGCATTTCCCCTGTTTTTATTAATGTCATCACCCGAATGCCCTCCTAAGAGACCTGATACAGAAATTCGGAGTGAAAAAAAACCTGATGGAGTATCAACTGCCTCATAATTAAGTGAAATAACTGTATCAATTCCACCAGCACATCCGATAAATAATTCACCTTCATCCTCAGAATCCAGATTAATCAGCCCTTTCCCACTAAAAAAGCCAGATTCAAGAGCTTTGGCTCCAGTTAAGCCAGTTTCTTCATCGACTGTAAATAAACATTCGATCGGACCATGTTTCAGATTAACATCGGTTAAAATAGCCAATTGAGCAGCAATACCTATACCGCAATCGGCGCCAAGAGTAGTACCTTCAGCCGTAACCCACTCTCCTTCAATATATGGTTTGATAGGATCCGTATCAAAATTGTGAATCGTCCCTTCGTTCTTTTCACAAACCATATCCAAATGGGATTGTAAAACTAAGGTTCGTCTGTTTTCAATCCCTTTTGAGGCAGGTTTGGAAATTAGAACATTACCTGCTGAATCCTTTTTAAATGGAAGCTGGTTTAAACTGGCAAATTCGGCTAGAAATGCGATAATTTTATCTTCACGCTTTGACGGGCGGGGAATCTGACAAATTGCTTCAAAATGGCTCCATATTGAAGCCGGCTTTAGACCATTCAAATTATTCATATATTTATTTAATTGGTTATCAATATATTAAATTTTCAATTGAGTGAAAGACCTGTCGAATAAAATTATCATTTTTTTTATAAAAGTAAATGTTTACTTTTGTATTGAATTGGTGCCCTGATGGGCTTAATTTGGGAATCCGGTGTAAATCCGGGACAGTACCCGCTGCTGTAAAACCCGATTCCGCCTTTGCGGAATAGTATGTTTCTGGTTAATAGCCACTATCCTTGCCAAAAAAGGATGGGAAGGTAACCGGAGATCGGGATAAGTCAGAAGACCAGCCATTCACGGTTTAAGCTTTCGGGATAAAAGCGTTCAGGTGGCCGGTTTACCATTCTGCAAGACTTCCCATTAGCTTAGAATCAATTATTGTCTGACATTAATTTGATTTTAAGTATGTTAAAAATTAGATCCTGTGTTATTTTTACTTTTTTTGCGGGTCTTACTTTGTTTTTGTCATGTAACAAGGGGAATAAGGTCGCTACACCTTTAATCTCCTTTGTTATTCCTTACAGTGGGTTTAAGGTGGCAATCGGAGATTCACTTCCTTTAAATCCTACGGTTGTCAATAACATTGGTTCAACATACTCCTGGTCTGTAAATGGTATAGTTGTTTCTTCAGCAAAAATATTCACCTTTACGCCCATAAAAATAGGCAATTATACTATTCAACTTAAAGTGACAAATGAGATTGGAAGTGACGATATATCGATTTTAGTTTCCACTTTTTCAAATAATTCGCCCTATATTACTAAAGTATTTGATTATCAGTATGGTCCAGGCCAGATTGCAGCAATAATTCCCACTGACTGGAAAGGTAATGATTTTATTGGGCAACCCTGGACAGGAACGAAGAGCTACACCTCGCTTGGAGGTTGGGGGGGCTACCTCATTGCTGGTTTTGATCATACTGTTAAGAACGTCGATGGGGCTGATTTCGGCATATATACTCAACCCGGAGCAGGGTCAGAACCGGGAGTGGTTTATGTAATGTATGATGCGAATAAAGACGGAATCCCCAATGACGGTGATTGGGCTGAGATCAAAGGAAGTGAATATAACAATTCTGAAACAATTCATAATTATCAGGTTACATATTTAAAGCCTTCTTCTGACGGTGACGGGAATGTTACCTGGAAAGATAATCAGGGAAATAATGGGGAACTTATTCCGGGTTATGGTATTGGTACCTGGTGGTGGAGTGGATACGGTGACCTGACTGAGGTAGTGTTCACCGGGGAAAGATTACCCAATGCCTATATAAATACTTCTACTCTGGCTGGTACCCAAAATTGGGAAGTACGATCCGGCATGTTTTCATACGGTTATGCCGAATGTTATTTTAATCTGGATTACAATAATTCGCTGAAAGCCAATCTATTTGATATCTCAAATGCAGTGGATCAGGCAGGTAACCCGGTTAAACTTCCAGGAATCACATTTATCAAGGTTCAGAGCGGCGTTTTCCAGATTGCCGGGTGGTTGAATGAAATCTCACCTGAGATTAGCGGTGCAGTTGATTTGTCATTGATAGAATATACTCCCAATTAATTGACTGATAATTATTAATGTCAAATAATCCTCCTATATTCTACTTGCGAAAATTGAACCATCAACTATTCTTTAAGGTATTGATTGTCGTTTTGATGAACACTGAAGTTGCAAAATCACAACACATTACTGATACACTTAGAATTAAAACCATCGAAGTGTTTACAAATAAAATCGTCAAGGAAGACGCAGGAAAAACGATATCAAAAATCGATTCTATTTCAATGATTAAAGCTCTGATTTCCAGTCTTTCTGAGTTAATCGCACAAAACACAACCATCTTTATAAAGGATTATGGCCGCGGAGCGATGGCAACAGCTTCCTTTCGTGGAACTGCTCCTTCCCATACCCAGGTGATATGGAATGGCATAAACCTAAATTCCCCGATGCTGGGAATGGTTGATTTTTCAACGATACCTGTATATTTCACCGATAATGTCAGTCTATTGCATGGTTCAGGTTCATTATCCGAAAGTAGTGGAGCCCTTGGGGGCACCATCAAACTTGAAAATTCGGCTAATTGGCAGAATAAATTTTCAGGTCGTCTGGTCACAGGCATTGGAAGTTACGGCACACAGGATGAATTTTTCCAGGTTAATGGTGGAAACAGGATATTCCAGTCACAAAGCAGAGCTTTTTATAACTATTCGGATAATGATTTTCCTTTTGTAAATAAGCTTATTGCCAATATTGATCCCCAAACGGGAGCCTACCTCTACCCTACTCAGCGAAACGAAAATTCGCAGTACAAAAATTATGGTTTTCTCCAGGAATTTTATTTCCACCCATCTGAAAGGAGTTTTCTTACACTACGGTACTGGTATCAAAGTAATGATCGGAGCCTGCCAAGACTGCTCACGAATGAAACGGCTGTTAATGCAAATATAAACAGGCAATCCGATAAAGCCCATCGTCCGGTTTTAGAATGGAAGTTTTATGTCACCAAAGGAACCTTAAATGTTACACTCGGATCAAACATAGAGCTCACAACCTACCAGCTTAAGACAATCGTTTCAGGGGCTGCAGACCAGATAGTTACAAACTCCCATTCCAGGTCTGCAACATATTTTATTAAAGCTGGTTATAATTATCAATTCTCGGATAATCTTTCGTTAATCACCAATGCGAATATCACGACAAACAGTGTTTATTCAAATAATTCGCCGCAAAATGGCATATCTCAGGAATATGACAGACAGCGCAAGGAACATTCAGCTTCTGTTCAGCTTAGCAAATCCTTCAACAATCAATTGTCGGCCAACCTGTTGGTAAGAGAAGACCTGATTAACGGCCGGGCTACTCCAATTATCCCATCCGCCGGGATCGAATATCATCCATTTGCCGATAAAGGATATTTTCTGAAAGGTAACCTGGCACGGAATTATCATCAACCAACGCTTAACGATCTTTATTATATACCAGGTGGTAATCCGCTCCTGAAGGCCGAAGAGGGACTTATGGCTGATCTGGGAAACGGGTATTCTGGCAAGATTGGAAAAGTGAATTTTCACGCCGATCTTAATGGTTATTGTTCGGGCATAAATAACTGGATAATATGGCTTCCTGCTCCGCAAGGCTATTGGGAACCTTACAATATGAAGAGGGTAAACACAGGCGGAATTGAATTGAATATAGGTGTCAATGGAAAACTACATCGTGTCAGTTATCATTTGAATGGGAATTATACCTATTCAAGGTCAATAAATCGTGATGATCCGCGAAACTGGGCTGACGAATCAATCGGGAAGCAACTCCCTTATATTCCCAGGCATTCGGCCAATATTCTTTGGAATCTCTCTTTTGCCGATTTTCATTTTACCTGGAGCTGGACCTATTACAGTGAACGTTTCGCTACCACCAGTAATGATAAAACTTCGACATTAAATGTCCTTTCACCCTATTTTATGAACAACATTTATTTAGGTAAAGAAATCCTGCTGAATAAAAGCAAATTCGATCTGGAACTAAAAATTCTCAATCTGTTTAGCGAAGAGTATCAAACAGTTTTACAATATCCTATGCCCCAACGAAATTTTTCATTACTTATCCGTTACAATTTCTGAAATGACTATCCGCCAATTAAATATCATGTTTTTCGTATTAACACTCCCATTGTTTTACGGGTGTATGAAAAAAAATGGGGTGATCAATAGTTCTTTAAAGGTTAATATCCCTTCACAAGGAGTATTTATCATTAACGAGGGGAATTTCATGTATGGTAATGCGTCCCTATCTGATTATGATCCCGCGACCAGGATAGTCCAAAACGACATCTTCTCTTCGATCAATGGTTTACCCCTTGGTGATGTTGCTCAATCTATGGTAATCCAAAATGGATTTGGATATATCGTCATCAACAATTCAGGAAAAATTTATGTGATCGATACCACCTCCGGAAAATATGTCGGAAAAATTACCGGGTTGACCTCTCCAAGATATATGCATTTCATAAGCGCTGAAAAATCTTATATTACAGACCTTTATGCCGGAAAAATATCTATTGTAAATCCAACGACCTACCAAATTACCGGAACAATTCTTACTCCGGGACATGCATCTACGGAGCAGATGGTTCAATGGAATGATTTTCTGTTTGTGAGTTGCTGGTCTTACGATAATACAGTCTTAGTGATAAATACCAAAACTGATCAGGTGGTCGATTCCATCAAAACAGGGAAACAACCAGGTGGCCTGGTGCAGGATAAATTCAATAAGATTTGGGTTCTCTGCGATGGAGGATGGGTAAAGAGCGGGTCAGGAGGAAGAATCCCAATGCTTCAGCGGATTGATCCTTCAACACGTACCATTGATGAGAACTTTTCACTGACATCAGATGCCAATCCTTCCCGATTGGCAATCAATGGAACGGGCGATTCAATATTATTTATCAATGCAGGAATATGGAAACTTGGGGTAAATCAAACTTCTTTAGGAGATCATCCTTTCCTGATTGCAGGAACGCATCTCTATTACAGCCTCGCTGTGGATCCTCTAAATTCAGAGCTGTATCTCAGTGATGCAATTGATTATCAGCAGGATGGAATTATTTATCGGTATTCTTCGCTGGGAGTTAAAATTGACAGTTTTAAGGTAGGAATAATTCCGGGTTCCTTTTGTTTTAAATAGAGGCAATCTTTCGATGACCTTCAGAGAATTATTGCAAAAGTAGCTCCGCCACCATTTCTGTATAAAGCCGGAAGAAACATTTTGTTTCCCTTTTTGCCCCAACAGTAACGATGCGTATAATAAACGACCTTTGTCGAGAAAATACCGATTCCAGCTCCAACCAGAACATCCGAAATCCAATGCACATTATTTATCATTCGGTACATTCCTGTAGTTGTAGCAGCAGCATAGCCTGCAACACTGATCCATGGTGAAGTTTCGCGATATTCAATGTCAAGAATTGTTGCCGATACAAATGCCTGGGCAGTATGACCTGAAGGCATCGAGTTCATTCCCCCTGACGGGCGACGGGTTGGCAAACAGAATTTCATTCCATCCACAAGGACATTCATCAACAGTTCTGCCTTTGCCGAAATGACAACCTGGTTAATCAAATCGCTTCTGCTTTTCACACCAGCGGCTTTTAATCCAAATACTGCGACAATCGGAATAAATTGTAAATAATTATCTATGTGTGACTTATCGTTTGGAAACATTCTTATTACATCATCATGAATAGAATACTTGCTGGAAAAAGAATCGGATTCAGGCAATAACGTGATTGTTCCTGCGATGATCAGTGCTGCAGGGGCTACTGCTCCCCTAATCCATTGAGGTTGAATAATCTGATTTTGTATATTTTTAATTTCAACTGACCGAACTCCTAAAGTGTCAGGTGATCTATTCAGTGCAAACTCCTGTGAGAAAACTAATTGCGGAATTAAGCAGAGTATAGCAAATAGAAAATGCTGTCGTAGAGTCATGACTTAATTTAAGATTCCGGCAAAGTAATCCATTTATTTTAATATATTTTTGTGTTTTAAAGGATTAAGGACTTTTTAGTAAAAGAGGTATAACAATTTATTTTATGGATGGCAGAAACAGAAAAAACATACAACCGGGGATTGAGGTTGCAATTGTACTGAAGGAAGATCAGAGAACAGGGAAGCTGACAGAAGGGATTGTTCAGAATATATTGACCAACAGCCAATTTCATCCGCATGGAATCAAGGTAAGGTTGACAACTGGAGAGGTTGGAAGGGTTAAGGAGATAATTACCCGCGAAGAATTCTAAAAGGGGTATTAAACTTCAGTTTGGAGTGAGTCTCGAAAGTTGCCCGACTTCATAGATTTGCGGTTGGAACCTTCTTCAAAATGTCACGTTTTTCTTATTAGATTTGTCAAAAATTTAAAATATGGCAACAATAAATCTTTCAGCATACGATTTGAATTCTGTACCGGATGGAAAAGAGATGAAATTCGGAATAGTAGTTTCAGAATGGAATTACGAAATTACAGGAGCACTGGCTTGCGGTGCAATAGAAACACTTAAAAAACATGGTGTAGAAGCAAATAATATTCTAGTCAACCATGTTCCGGGGAGTTTTGAGTTAACACTTGGCGGACAGTTTTTTGCCGAATACACCAATGTTGATGCAATTATTCTTTTAGGATGTGTCATTCAGGGTGAAACCAGGCATTTCGATTTTATCTGTCAGGGTGTTGCAAAAGGGGCTACTGATTTGAATATCAAATATAATCTTCCGGTGATATTTGGACTTTTAACCACTGATAATCAACAACAAGCACTTGATCGTGCCGGAGGCAGGCTGGGTAATAAAGGCGACGAGGCAGCTGTTACCGCAATCAAGATGGTTACCCTTCAGAATAGTTTTGAGAACGGGATTGGCAAAGAATAATCAGTTTTTTTAGGCTATGATGCAATTTGAGTTGATTTAATGAGTCGGTTTTTAAACTTAAAGGGCAAGTATCCGTTATTAAAACGGAATAATATTGGATCGATATTTAATTTTTAAAATTTAATATGCATCTGGAAGAAGACAAGCTAAATTCATCGTTTCCTATTACCAAAGAGAACGTTATTGACGATTATTACACAGCATTCCTTAGCAGGCAGTTGAGTATTCTAGGGAGAAAAGAGGTTCATGCAGGGCGTGCCCATTTTGGGATTTTTGGTGACGGAAAAGAAATTGCACAAGTTGCTTACGCTAAATATTTCTTAAAGGGAGACTGGAGATCAGGGTATTACAGGGATCAAACCTTCATGATGGCAGCACATTTGCTGAGTCCTGAAGAATTTTTCGCACAAATATACGGAGATACTGACCTTGAAAATAACCCGTCAACCGGTGGGCGAAATTTCAATAACCATCATGCGACCAGGACATATGGTAAAGGGATAGGACTCGATAACCTGCTTGAACAAAAAAACTCTTCCTCGGATGTTTCATCGACAGCTGGACAGATGCCCCGTCTTTTAGGATTGGCCCAAGCCTCAAAGCTAGTGAGAGAAAATCCTGATTTACAGCAATTTCTGGAAAATAGAATTACCGGCAACGAAGTGGCATTTGGCACGATCGGTGAATCCAGTACATCGGAAGGGATGTTTTTTGAGACCATCAATGCTGCCTGCGTGCTTCAGGTTCCTCTTGCCCTGGCAATCTGGGATGATGGTTTTGGGATAAGCGTTCCTGTCGAACTTCAGACAGCCAAAGCCAGTATTTCCAAGGCGCTCAAAGGGTTTGAAGCTGACGAAAAAGATCCGGGATGCAAAATATTTGTTTGTCAGGGGTACGATTATCCTGTTTTAATCAGGACATTTGAAAAAGGGATAAAGATTTGTCGTGAACAACATATACCGGTTATTTTCCATATTACTGATCTGACACAACCGCTGGGACATTCCACATCCGGATCACACGAACGGTATAAAAGTGATGAACGAATTGCATGGGAAAAGGAGCATGATCCAATTTTGAAGTTTCGTGAATGGATTCTTCAGGAAAAAATGACCGATCTTGACACCCTGGTTTCACTTGAAAACAAGGCAGTTGAGCGTGCCAGACTAGCCAGGGAACTTGCCTGGCAATCATTTATTCAGGATTTTGATGAAGAAAAGCAACAACTTCAGGATCTGATCGATTCAATTGGAATCGATAACAATCCGCTTCATGATAAAATAAGCCAGGAACTGGAACAAGTTCTGGTTGCCCCCTTTCCTACCCGAAAAAAATTGTTGGCATTAGCGAAAACCCAGCTCAGATCGATGCATGGAAATGCTTCGCTTCAAAAAAATAAACGCAATCTTTCAAATTGGGTTTCCAGGCTTGAAAAGAATGGTTATGAAAATTATAACACTCATATATTTAATGATTTAGATCATTATAATTCAAGCTATGAAATAAAGCCTGTATATGCTTCTGAGCCATTATCCGTACCTGCTCATGAAGTACTTAATCAGAATTTCGACGTGCTTTTTGCTAAATATCCTTTGTTGCTGACCTTTGGTGAAGACACCGGAAGATTAGGAGATGTCAACCAGGGTATGAAAGGGATGCAGGAAAAGTATGGCGGTCACCGGGTATTCGATACCGGTATAAGGGAAACAACGATCATTGGCCAGGGAATCGGCTTGGCGCTGAGAGGCTTTCGTCCCATTGCTGAAATTCAATATCTTGATTATCTGCTTTATGCATTACCTACAATTTCAGATGACCTTTCTACACTCTATTACCGTACGAGTGGACAACAGATTGCACCGTTGATCATCCGCACCAGAGGTCATCAATTGCAGGGAATGTGGCATTCAGGTTCACCTATGAGTATGTTATTGGGTTCCATGAGTGGTATTAATATTTGTGTTCCACGCAATATGACACAGGCGGCCGGTTTTTACAACACTCTTTTAAAAGCTCATAATCCTGCATTGGTAATCGAACCCCTGAAAGGATATTATATTCGTGAAATGCTTCCGGATAACCTCGGGGAATTTGCCGTTCCGCTCGGCATGCCTGAAATTTTGGAGGAGGGTGAGGATATTACTATTGTCACTTATGGTTGGAACGTTACCATTGCGCACAGCGCTGTCAATAGATTAAAAGCATTAGATATATCAGTTGAATTAATTGATATACAAACACTTATCCCTTTTGATATTCAACAGATTATTTGCCGGTCAGTTCAAAAAACAAAAAAAATCCTCTTTGTGGATGAAGATGTTCCCGGTGGAGCTACAGCGTATATGATGCAAAAAGTAATTGAAGAGCAGAAAGCATTTCAATATCTTGAAGCCCCACCTAAAACACTCTCTGCTAAAGTGCATAGGGGTGCTTACGGAACCGATGGTGAGTACTTTTCCAAACCTAATACTGAAACCATTATCGAAGCGGTTTATGAAATAATGCACGCGAATAATCCGGATAAGTATCCGAGACTTTATGATTGAATAAAATCTCATAGTTGAAACAGATCCAATCAAATATCAATAAATCAGACGATCAGTATAAGGCCAGAGTTGAATTATTTGCCGAAATTATGGGTATTTATCATTCCAGGATGAATAGTGTCATAAGGCGGGAAGAGGATTTAGCTGTCATAAGGCATAGCTCTCGCGGAAAATTGGACGCCAGGAGCAGGATTGAATTGCTGATTGATGAGAATACCCCTTTCCTTGAACTCTCAGCATTGGCTGCTTTTGGACAATATGAGGACCAGTTCTCCTCCGCAGGTATTATTACCGGGATTGGGAAAATCCAGGGGAAATTGTCAATGTTCATTGCAAATGATGCAACGGTAAAGGGTGGGACGTATATTCGTGAAACGGTTAAAAAACATCTCCGAGGCCAGGAGATTGCCTTGCAAAATCATCTTCCATGCGTTTACCTGGTTGATTCCGGAGGTATTTTTTTACCTGAACAAGCCCGTATATTCCCTGATTCTGATGGTTTTGGCCGAATCTTTTATAACCAGTCGCAAATGTCCGCAGCCGGTATCCCGCAAATTTCCATTGTAATGGGGTCATGTACTGCCGGAGGAGCCTATGTTCCTGCAATGAGCGATGAAACTATTATTGTTAAAAATCAGGGGACCATCTTCATCGGAGGTCCTCCCCTGGTTAAGGCCGCAACTGGCGAAGAAGTTACAGCAGAGGAGCTTGGTGGAGCATTCGTGCATACGGGAATTTCAGGTGTTGCTGATCATCTTGCAGAAAATGAGATAGATGCTATCCGAATTTGTCGTAATATATTTGAATCAATTCCTCAAAGCGAGTCCCGGAATTATGAAAAGCATCAGATTGAAGAACCCAAATATGATCCAAGAGAGATATATGGTTTGGCTCCCATCGATTTAAAAAAACCAGTGGAAATCTACGAAATAATTGCCAGAATCGTAGACGGGAGTAAATTTGAAGAGTTTAAACGGGAATACGGAATAACTCTCATTACAGGGTACGCCAGGATTTTGGGACTTCCTGTGGGCATTATTGCTAATAATGGGTTTCTTACCTCTGAATCATCATTAAAAGGGGCTCATTTCATCGAAATATGTAATTTCCGAAAAATTCCCCTGCTCTTTCTGCAAAATATCTCAGGTTTCATTGTTGGAAAAAAATATGAACATGAAGGGATTGCACGTAATGGGGCCAAATTAATCCATGCGGTAGCCACAGCTGTGGTTCCAAAAATAACGGTAATCATTGGCGGTTCGTTTGGTGCAGGGAATTATGCCATGGCTGGCAGAGCCTATAATCCTAATTTCCTATTCATTTGGCCTAATGCCAGAATCGGAGTGATGGGCGGACAACAGGCTCAACAGGTCTTAAATTCGATTAAAGGAGATAGTTCAGCTCAAAATACAGATCTAATTCAGCGATTTGAGGACGAGAGTTCAGCCTATTACAGTACTTCAAGGCTATGGGATGATGGAGTTATTGATCCGGCTGATACCAGGACGATTGTCGGATTATCCTTATCAATCGCCTCAAACAACCGGGTTGATCCTCCCAAAAATGGAATCTACAGAATGTAATGGTTCAGAACCGATGAAACCTGGATTTGATTGTCGAAAACCTAAGTAAAATATTTAAATGGAAAACTACCAAACCATAAAAACAGAGATAAAAGAACATGTAGCAACACTTTGGCTGAACCGACCCGATGTGCATAATGCTTTAAATGATATCATGATACGCGAGATTTCCTCGTTCTTTATGCAAATTGAAGAAGACAATGAATTAAGAATAGTTGTAATCCGGGGTTCTGGAAAATCATTTTGCTCAGGCGCTGATCTGCTATGGATGAAAAAATCGTTTACATTGAGTGCATCGGAAAATCTGAAAGAGAGTCTGGAGTTATCAGAGATGTTCAAGATGATCTTTAATAGCAGTAAAATTGTTATTGCGGTTGTTCATGGTAATGTCTATGGCGGCGGAAACGGTTTAGTGGCAGTTTGTGATCTCGCTTATTGTCAGGCAAATTCCAGGTTTTCCTTAAGTGAAACCCGAATCGGAATGGCCGCATCATCTATTACCCCTTACCTGCTTTTGAAAGTGTCTGCCATAGATCTCAAGGAGCTTATCTTCACTGCCAGGAACTTCTCAGGGGAAGAAGCATTTAATTATCAGTTGGTCAATCAATCATTTGCCTCTTCAATTGAAATGGAATTACATTTAGAAGGTGTCATTACTCAGATAGTTTCTAATGGCCGACTGGCTATCATGGAATCTAAAAAGCTGATTAATCAATTAACGGAAAAATTACTAGCCGGGAATAAAGAACAAATCCCTGAATTATTGGCCCGAATCAGGGTATCACCTGAAGCCCAGGAAGGTTTTTCCGCTTTTTTAGAGAAAAGGAAACCAAAATGGTAGCTTTTAATACAAGAATTAAATACAATATATTATTAATCAATAATTTATGGGTTTATTGACTAAAATATTAATTGCGAACAGAGGTGAAATTGCATTAAGAATCATCCGTTCGGCAAAAAAATTAGCCATTCAAACAGTGGCTATCTATGCCGAATCGGAAAAAGAATCGGAATTTGTTCAATTAGCCGACGAAGCAATATCCCTTGGGATTGGGGAACTGACTTCCACCTACCTCAATATTGAGCGGATTGTCCAAATTGCAATCGCAACCGGTTCGGAGGCAATACACCCCGGTTATGGCTTTCTTTCTGAAAACCCGGCGTTTGCAAGAGCATGCGAAGAGAATCATCTCGTGTTTATCGGTCCCACTTCGGAAGTATTAAGGCTAATGAGCAGTAAACCTGACGCCAAGTCTTTAGCTGAAAGCTTAAATATTCCGGTAGTTTTAAGTCAGAAAATCAATCTTCTCTCCAAAGTATCTGATGAAATCCATTTAAATTATCCCCTATTGATAAAGGCTTCGTATGGCGGTGGTGGAAAAGGGATGGATATCGTTTATAATTACCAGGAGTTATTTGAAACAATTGAAAAATCGTCCCGAATAGCGTTGAACTATTTTGGCAATGGAGAGCTTTTTGCAGAGCAATATATTCATAATGCACGTCATGTTGAAGTTCAAATATTAGGAGATAACTTCAATAATATTATTCATTTATACGAACGTGAATGTTCTATTCAGCGAAATCATCAAAAAATCATTGAAGAGGCTCCTGCAATTTTTTTATCCCCTGAGTTGCGTAATGAGATCTTAGGCGCTGCCGTAAAAATTGGAAAAGCAGTTAGTTATACCGGTGCCGGAACTGTTGAATTTCTGATCGATGAAACCGGTAATTACTACTTTATTGAGATGAATCCGCGAATCCAGGTAGAACATGCTGTCACAGAGGAGGTCACTGGCATTGATATTGTCAGTGAGCAATTAAAGGTTGCTTCAGGTTTTCCTCTCTCAGTTTCACAGGAAGAAGTTAAGCTGACAGGACATGCCATTGAGCTTCGAATTTATGCCGAAGACCCGACTCAAAACTTTATGCCATCCTCTTCGGCATTGCTTTCGGTTGACCTACCCAACGAACCGAATCTAAGAATTGAGTCTAATTTCAATGGTAACCAATCAACTATTAATCAATTTGATCCATTATTATTAAAACTAATAGCCAAAGGTAAAAACAGGGAAAATGCGATCTGCGTTCTGACGAAAAATATTAAAAACCTGAATATTCTGGGTCCTGAAACCAATACCAAATACCTCGAAACCATTCTCTCCCATTACAGTTATCAGCAAAATATTTTGTCAGTAGAATTTTGCCGTAATACTCATACAACTTTAATTGAAAGCTATATAAATAAACTCAATCCATACAAATTATATCCGCTGATTGCCCTGGCTGTCTCTAAGATGTATCTAAAAGCAGATTTTAAAGACTCTGATGGCCCCTGGGATTTTCAGGGATATTGGCGTTCAACGTCTGCTGATATAAAGATCTCGGTTGATAGTGAGGTTTACTTTGTAACGCTTGAACTGAAAGACAAATCAAATCCAGCATTTGTGTTAAATGGAGTTCGAACTGCATTTAAGATCATTAATCAATCCGGAAATATTACCGATCTGGAAATCAAGAACCAAACAAGCAGAATTTCTGCTATTTTTGAGAGTCAAAACAATCTAAATATAACTTTCAATAATATCCGGTACAACATTTCATTTCCAGGATTGTTAACTAGTTACCCGGAAGTTCTGGCTGACCAGGCATTTAATCCGAATTCTAAAAGTGGGGAGATCCAGTCACCACTTCATGGTAAAATTTTGGAAATTAATATAATAGAAAACCAAATCATAAAAAAAGGGGACCTTTTAATGGTGATTGAATCGATGAAATCTGAAAATCGGATTCTTTCACCCAAAGATGCCAAAGTAAAAAAAATTGCTGTTAATGTAGGAGCTCAGGTGACTGACCGAATGCCCCTAATATTTCTGGAGGATTGTAAATGAATGAGTTATTAGATGAGAGGTATATAGAATTTCGGAAAAAAGTCAGGGAGTTTGCTGAAAGTGTCGTTAAACCGATAGCTATTGCGCAAGATGAGAAGGAGGAATTTCCTGTTGATTTAGCCCTTAAAATGGGAAAATCCGGGTTATTCGGAATTACACTGCCTAAAAAATATGGAGGTCAAGGTCTGGACTATATCTCCTATATTATTGCAGTTGAAGAGCTTGCCCGGGTAGACAGCTCCCCTGCTGCTACAATTGCCGCCCATAACTCCCTGGGTATTAACCCGATTTTCACCTTTGGAACTGAAGAGCAACGAGTGAAATATCTGCCTGGTTTATGTACCGGTGAAAAATTATGGGCATTTGGGCTTACAGAAGAGAATGCCGGATCAGATGCCAAGGGTGTTGAAACTGAAGCTAATCTGGAAAAGGACCATTGGATCATAAACGGATCAAAAATGTTTATTACCAATAGCTGTTCATCCATTGCGACAGGTATTACAGTTCAGGCTATTACAGGCCTAAAAGATGGCAAAAAAGAGCTCTCTGCTATTTTACTTGACCGATCAACTCCCGGTTATGTAACTTCTCCGATAAAAGGGAAATTAATGTGGCGCGCTGTAGATAACGGGAAACTAAATTTCAGTGATTGCCGTGTGCCGGAATCGAATATCCTGGGGAAACGTGGTGAAGGGTTAAAGATTATGCTTTCGACGCTCGATGGTGGCAGACTATCTATCGCCGCTATCGGATTAGGTCTTGCACAGGGAGCGTTTGAGATGGCTGCAGACTATGCAAAAAAACGTAAACAGTTTGGGAAACCATTAGCTGATTTTCAGTCTGTATCATTTAAACTTGCTGAAATGGCCATGAAAATTGAGCTGGCCAGAAATACGCTATACCATGCCTGCCGGCTAAAAGAGGCCGGGTTACCTTTTGGAAAGCAGGCTGCAATGTCAAAATTATATTGTTCAGATATTGCCCGGGAGGTTGCAGGGGAATCGCTTCAGATTCACGGTGGATTTGGATTTCTTCGTGAAAACCATATTGAACGTTTTTACCGTGATCAAAGGCTACTTTCAATCGGCGAAGGGACCTCTGAGATCTTAAAAATGGTCATTTCGCGTTACGTTTTATAGTTTCATTTTCTAATAACCATGGCAATAACCGACAAATCTGAAGGCCCGATAAATGAAACGATTTCTGGCGATTCACAGCGGAAATCCGATCATATCAATCTGGCACTTAAATCGCAAACATTAGTGAATGAAGTAGATAACCGTTTCTACTATGAGCCGATGATTTCAGGATTTCCGTTGAAATCGCTGGACAGGATTCCATTTGCCGGTAAAGAATTAAAGGTTCCGATCTGGATTTCAAGCATGACAGGGGGACATCTCTTGTCCGGGAAGATAAACCGGAACCTGGCGATGGCCTGTAAAGAATTTGGAATGGGTATGGGATTGGGTTCCTGCCGAATGCTCCTCCGCGAAGAGACTTATTTCGATGATTTTGACGTGCGTTCGATCATTGGTGACGAAAACCCACTCTTTGCAAATTTGGGGATTGCGCAAATTGAGGAGATGATTGAAAAAAAGGAAACCGATCAGTTAAGGCGCCTGATCGACCGGTTAAAAGCTGACGGACTGATCATTCATGTCAATCCACTTCAGGAATGGGTTCAGCCGGAAGGGAATATCATTTACCATCCTCCCCTTGAAACTATCGAGAAGCTTTTAGAAATAATTGATTTTAAATTGATTGTAAAGGAGGTTGGGCAAGGTTTCGGTCCACAGAGCATTCGCCGTTTGCTGCAGTTACCACTTACAGCCGTTGAATTTGGTGCATTTGGGGGAACTAATTTTTCAAAAGTTGAAATACAACGAAATCCTATTCTGAAACATGAATTGCACCAACCATTTGTAAATGTAGGGGTTACTGCTGAAGAGATGGTAAATCTTGTGAATGACATGGTGATGAATGGTGCTGATTTCGCTTGTAACCAACTGATTATTTCAGGAGGAATTCATAACTATCTCGACGGATATTACCTAACCCAAAAATCTGTTCTGCCGGCAATTTATGCGCAGGGATCGGCTTTTTTAATGTATAGCCAGGGAGAATATGCAGACTTACAGCAGTTCGTTGCTGCACAAATCGAAGGCTATAGGATGGCACTTAATTTCCTAACCTTAAAGAAGCCGAATAGGGCTGAATAATCAGTCCAATATGCTGTTCGCTACAAATCATTGATTTAAAGATCTAATATACTGACAGATCAAATTTTATTTATTGCATTCAAAGACATGGGTATCATTTCCGGTTTTTCAAAATTTGACCGCAACCAACGGCTTGCTTATATTGCAGATCATTCAGAATTAGAGGTTTCCAAGATACTTTCTTTTAATGACTACTGTGCTCCCAACGAGAATCAACAACGCGTGTTCAGCGAAATGATTGAAAATTATATTGGTAATTTTCCAACTCCCATCGGCGTGGTAACCAATATGATCATTAATGATGAACAATTTATTATCCCTTTTGTAACAGAAGAGAGTTCCGTTGTAGCTGCAGCCTCAAAAGCCGCAAAATATTGGGCCGAAAGAGGTGGTTTCCGAGCTGAAGTTCATACAATGACTAAAAAGGGTCAGGTGCACTTTAACTGGAATGGAGATCCTTTCAGGATGCATCAAATATTTCCACAGATTCAAGGCAAACTACTGAACTCCACCCACGACTTAACGGACAAGATGAGACAACGCGAGGGAGGAATAACCGGGTTGGAGCTAATCGATAAAACGAATGAACTTACTGATTATTACCAGATTGATGTCTCTTTTAAAACCGGTGATGCGATGGGTGCCAATTTTATCAATACCTGTCTTGAAAAGATTGCCACAACTTTACAGAACCTGGATGAATTGAATTCAGATCAAAACTCGGTGGAAATTATTATGTCTATCCTTTCCAATTATACGCCGGAGTGTAAGGTAAGATGCTGGGTTGAATGTCCTGTAGAAAAACTTACAGGATGGAATAAAGATCTGTCATGCAACCTATTTGCGAATAAATTTAAACAATCTGTTGATATTGCCAATCTCGACATTTCAAGAGCTGTAACTCACAACAAGGGAATTTTTAATGGCATTGATGCGGTACTTCTGGCAACAGGAAATGATTCCAGAGCCACAGCAGCATGTGCGCATGCTTATGCTTCAAAAGAGGGAAAATACAAAGGATTAACTCAGGTAACAATAACAGATAGGACCTTCAGGTACGAACTGGAAATTCCGTTGGCTCTTGGAACTGTCGGAGGGATCACCCAAATTCATCCCCTGGTCAAAAGCGTAATGGCTATTTTAAAATTTCCTGATGCCAGTAAACTCATGATGATTGCAGCCGCTTCAGGACTAGCCAATAATTTCTCGGCTATTGCATCCCTGATAACTACCGGGATCCAGAGCGGCCACATGAAAATGCATTTGTCAAACATCCTGAATCAGCTAAATGCCACTGAGCAGGAGCGTAATCTGACGAATGAATATTTTAAAAACAGTACAGTAAGCCATTCTGTTGTTTATGATTTCATCATGCAAATCAGGATAACATCATGAATTTCAGAGAGATGAAATCCTTCAGTTCCCAAACAAAACTGATGATATCCGGTGAATACCTGGTACTTAAAGGGGCACTTGCACTTGCCATTCCTCTGAAATTCAAACAGGAAATATCAGTCTCAGAGCAATCCGGGACTCCCTCAGTGAGATGGAAATCACTAATTAATAATAATTTATGGTTTCATACTACCTTGATCCTCCCCGACCTTCAAATTATTGAAACTAATGAGCTTAACCTTGCTGAAACACTGCAAAAGATATTAAAAGCTGCAAAGCTGCTTAATTTTAGTTTCTTAGGATCATCCTGCGAGTACCAGGTAAATTCGACAATGGATTTCGATCCGGCCTGGGGAATTGGTTCAAGCAGCTCGCTTATCTCAAATATTGCTTACTGGGCGAATTGTGATGCATTCGAACTCAACAATCTTATTTTCAATGGCTCAGGCTATGATATTGCCTCTGCCAGGTCATCATCGCCAATTATTTATAAATTAGAAGACAATAAACCCTCTTTCCGGGAGGCGAACTTTCATCCGAGGTTCAACAGTCAGCTATATTTTATTTACCTGAACCGCAAACAAAATTCCATGGAGAGCGTTGGTAAAGCTGATCTATCTGGAGTCAGTTCAAAGGATATTTCTGAAATCTCTGCAATTACTCTGGGCCTTGAAAAGGCAACTGACTTGCTGACGTTTAGGATTCTTATGGATAGACACGAGGAAATAGTGAGTAAAATCATTCAAATAAAGACTGTTAAATCGCTCTTTTTTAGTGATTTCAATGGATCTGTTAAATCTTTGGGAGCATGGGGAGGTGATTTTGTTCTGGTTGCTACTGAGGCTTCTGAAGAATATGTACGTAACTATTTTATAACCAGAAATTTAAATACTATTTTCAGATATGATGAGATTATATGAATTCAAATATTAAGATATCCAAATTGACCAATACTACAAAGCCATGAGCGAAGAGACGATAACAATTGGATGGAGAGCCCCTTCGAATATTGCGCTGATTAAATATTGGGGGAAAAGGGCGAATCAGCTGCCCGAAAATGGTTCTTTAAGCATAACCCTCGATAAATCAACCACAACGACCTACCTATCTTTTCAGAAAAAAAAGGCAGGAGATCAAAATATTAGTCTCCGGTACTTTTTTCATGGAGTCCAACAGTCTCAATTTGAGAAAAAGACAAGAGAATTACTCAACTCATTGTTAACTGAAATGCCATTTCTGGCTGATTATGAACTTGTTTTTAAAAGTGAGAATAACTTTCCACATTCAACCGGAATCGCCTCTTCGGCATCGTCAATGAGTGCTCTGGCCCTTTGTCTGGTGAGCATGGAAGAGAAAGTCACTGGTAATCAATTAAAACATGAGGATTTTTACCAGAGAGGGTCAATAATTGCAAGGCTGGGTTCGGGTAGCGCTTCCCGATCCTTGTATGGCGGTATTGTTACCTGGGGAACTATTCCCTCCATCGACCAATCATCGGACGATTATGCTACCCCCTTCCTTTTTCCTGGTGAAAGCAGGCTTAATCGGGTTATGGATATCATATTGATTGTCAGTTCAAAAGAAAAGGCTGTTTCAAGCAGTAAAGGTCATGCATTGATGAAGGCCCATCCCTATCGTGAAGGGAGGAAAGATCAGGCGAACGCTAATATGGCAGAAATTACAAATGCTATTCGCAATAATGATTACCAGACAATCGCGCTGATTTCCGAAAATGAAGCCCTTTCCCTGCATGCCCTATTAATGACTTCCGGACCTGAAGGATTATTGTTAAAGCCTGATACATTGCATATTATTGAAGAAATCAAACTTTTTCGGGAAACTTCCGGACTTGATCTGTTTTACACAATCGATGCAGGGCCAAACGTTCATCTGATTTATTATGAAGATCAACGCGAGCAGGTACTTTCGTTTGTCAGGCAAACCCTTAGTCCGTATTGCGAAGGGGGTCAGTGGATTGACGATAAGATAGGGAGCGGCCCCATACAAATGACCTCTTAATCTGAACATTAATGGATTATCCTGCCAAAATAATTCTGTTTGGAGAATACGGCATCCTCCTGAATTCTAATGCTCTGGCCATTCCCTACCTCCGATTTTCCGGGAGATTCCGATTCCCGGATTCATTAAAGAGACATTATTCTCAACATGAATCCGAGTCAAATAGTGCGATGACTAAACTAAACCACTATTTTAAAGACCATTCGGAGGATTTTGAATTTCTGGATATTCAACAATTTGAAAGTGACCTCGCCCTGGGAATGTATTTTGACTCCAGCATCCCTTCCGGATCTGGTTTAGGGAGTTCGGGTGCCCTTTCAGCGGCAATTTATGACAGGTACGCAGTAAATGGTGCTCTGAAGGATCTCCCGACTATTAAGTCAAACCTTGCAGCGATAGAGTCTTGTTTCCATGGAGTTAGTTCAGGAATTGACCCGTTTATTTCCTGGATCCGTAAGCCAGTACTTTTCCGAAATATGAAGGATCCGGATACAACTGTAGACCTATCCCCTTTTTTTAATACCTATACCCTATTTTTAATTAATTCTCACTCTCCCGGAAATACGGGAGCTCTGGTAAATTATTTCATGGAAAAATATCAGGAATCTGGTTTTAGAGAGTTGATCGATCTTGAATATATCCCGGTGATAAATCAAACAATAAATGCTCTTCTGGCATCCGATTTCACTACTTTTGAAATTTTATTGACCAGCTACTCAAAATTGCAGCTTGCTCACTTCCGGCCCATGATTCCTGAGAAGATGATCGAACATTTTAACTATGGCATTGAGAGTGGCTATTTCTATTTAAAGATTTGTGGTTCAGGTGGTGGCGGATATATTCTCGGAATTTCGCGGGATCGTTCAAAGGCCGAGAACTATTTTAATTTAAACCAACTTGATTATACAGTTGTTGAACAGAGAATATAAATAGGCTATAAAATTGGTATGGGTAAAATGAATTTTAAATTAGCAACTGGCCGTTTGCGACTAGATGCTCTAAAGTCTCTTTCGGTTGAATATTACCATTTCAGAAAAGGCAAAAGAATTGAAGATATTATTTAAAGGCATAAGAGCTACACGTCAGTAGCCAAAAGCAAAATACTAAATTATTAGATATACTTGAATATTAATAATATATGAGCACAACTACGCGAAGACTTCCGGACTGGATGAAAACTCCTCTCCCATCCGGAAAGCACTATGTTGCTTTGAAAAATCTGGCCAATAACCAGCAATTGAATACCATTTGTGTAAGCGGAAACTGCCCCAACAAAGCGGAATGCTGGGGGGCATCAACGGCAAGTTTTATGATTCTAGGTGAAAAATGTACCCGGAACTGCCGGTTTTGCGATGTCAGGAATATGATTCCGGATGATGTGGATATGGAAGAACCTGTCCGGCTGGCAGAAACGATTAAAACCTTGAAAATTAAACATTGCGTATTAACCTCTGTCACAAGAGACGACCTTGATGATGGCGGTGCCGCTTTCTGGGCATTGACTATCAGAAAAGTAAAGGAGTTCAATCCCGGAATTACGATGGAGACCCTGATTCCTGACTTTTATGCCAATGCCAGTTTGATCCAGATTATTATTGATGCCAAACCAGAAGTAATTTCTCATAATATGGAAACGGTCCGCAGATTAACCCCTAAAGTCAGAGATGTGGCACGATATGACAGGAGCCTTAAGGTGATTGAAATTATCGCCTCCTCTGGAATTGTACCTAAATCAGGTATTATGGTGGGACTTGGGGAAACTGAGGAGGAAGTACTCGAAACTATGGATGACCTGCTTAAAGCGGGCTGTAAAGTCCTGACCATTGGGCAATATCTTCAGCCAACTTCTCACCATCTTAAAATAGTGGAGTTCATAAAACCAGAAACCTTTATTAAATACCGTGAAGCCGCTATTCAAAAGGGATTCAGTATGGTAGAAAGTAGTCCGCTGGTCCGGTCATCCTACCATGCGGAAAAACATATTCACGCCTAATCTGTTATAAAGTAAAATACCAATGGTTAAATAATTGCAAGGACTATATGGGAATTTGATTAGGCAGAGCTGTTAGTTCGCTGATTTACAATACGGTTTGGCCATTTACAATTAGATTATTCATGAAAAAAATAACATATAGCAAAATTCTGGGTATCAGCAACCTGACTGAATCCACATATATTTTGAAGCTTGAAAAAGTTAATTTCGAGTTTAAGGCTGGTCAGTATTTGGTTTTGAATGTTCCTGGAGAATATAAGGCACGCGAATATTCCATATACAGTCCTGAGGAGGCTCCAACAATTGATTTGTTAATTAAAGAGGTTGATAATGGCGAAGTTTCCAGGGAACTGAAATATATGAAAATCGGGACAAAGGTGGAGATCACAGGTCCGTTTGGATTTTTTGTACTTCGGGACACCCTCCCTCCAGAAATCAATCATTATTCCTTTATTGCTACCGGTACCGGAATTTCGCCATTTCACAGCATAATTCTGTCGAATCCTGGTCTTGATTACGAAGTCATTCATGGAGTCAGACATGGTTATGAGGCTTACGATTCTGAAGATTACGATGAAGAGCGTTATCATTTGTGTACCTCGCGCGAACACGGAGAAAATTTTTACGGCCGGGTCACCCAATATCTCAGAAATAAGGGGATCAGAAAAGATTCAATATTCTATATCTGTGGAAACTCAGGCATGGTCAACGAGGTGACAGAATTACTCGAAAACCATGGAATTACTCCCGAAAATATCCGGACTGAGGTATT
This sequence comes from uncultured Bacteroidia bacterium, assembly GCA_903923905.1. Classification (GTDB taxonomy): domain Bacteria; phylum Bacteroidota; class Bacteroidia; order Bacteroidales; family Prolixibacteraceae; genus JAAFHB01. The sequence goes on along the minus strand of CAIXZH010000006.1, from coordinate 3,572 downwards.
TTTTTAGAAGCAGCTTATTTTAATAGTATCACACATGTATTCAAAATTCGATCCTACCCCTTGTGCAAGCTGCAGCACGCTTCACATCTGCACCGGAACACCGCATTGCCCCTGTTTTGACCTACCCGTCCCTGAGGAGATTCTTGAATATATTGCAAATCACTTCGATGAATGTTTATGCAATGAATGCATTAATATATTGAAGTTCAAATAAATTCTGTTCATTCTCCAATTCTGCAAATTCTGGTTCCATCTTTTTTTCCCCCGCCAATTCTATAATCCAGTAAAAAGAATTAAATTAGTACAACAAATTGTCCGGAAGAATATCTTAATGAAAATCTGGAAAGAAATTCAGCTGATCAATGACTCTGGCGAACAGAAACCGGCCATTGCCCCGTTGATTATATCAGTGAGCCGGTCAACCGACATACCGGCTTTTCATTCAAAATGGCTGATCAACCGGATCAATAAAGGTTATGTCTGTTGGGTGAATCGTTTTAATCCAACCAGACCTCAATATATTTCATTTCAGGAGGCCCGGCTTTTTATCTTTTGGACCAAGAATCCTGTACCTATGATACCATCTCTCCACTGGTTCGATGAACGCGGATACAATTATTATTTTCAATACACCCTGAATAATTACGAAAAAGAAGGTTTTGAACCCTATGTTCCACCATTGGCTGATCGGATTGAAACCTTTAAACAACTTTCAGGGTTAATCGGAAAACAAAAGGTGATCTGGCGCTTTGATCCCTTGATTCTGAGCAGTCAACTAACTGTAGAAGAGTTATTAATAAGAATATTAGAACTTGGAAACCAACTTATTAACCATACAGATAAACTTGTTTTTAGTTTCGGGGATATCCTCCGGTACCGGAATGTCCCTAAAAACATGATTCGCGAAACCGAAGTTTATACCAAATCAACAATACATCTCGTAGAATTTAACCCGACTCAAAAAATTGAATTTGCTGAAGGGGTTCAGAATTACCTCCTGGAATGGAGGAAGATTAATCCCGATTTTCAGATTGCGACCTGTGCGGAAGAGATTGATCTGGAAAGATATCAGATCACACACAATAAATGCATTGATGACGATCTGATTGTTAAGCTTTTTGCAAAAGATACCAACCTGATAGAGCTCTTCGGAATACCATCAGAGAAAAATCAGCTTTTTGAACCCGGAATCCCTGTAAAAAGGAGATATCTTAAAGACAAAGGTCAACGAAAGCACTGTTGTTGCATTATTAGTAAGGATATTGGCTCTTACAATACATGCGAACACCTCTGTGTTTACTGTTATGCCAACAGTTCGCCCCAGGCCGTAACGAAAAATCTTAAGGAAATTAATCCCGAATCGGAGAGTATTAGAGGTATCCGACATTAAATGCCATATTCCAACATATTAATATTCAATCTGATTCCGGGTTCTCAGCTTCTTAATATCCCCCACTCCCGGATTTTCCATCGGTGAACATTATTTGACCATTCTTGGTATTGCCATCAACAATTTTGGATGGCTCTATCGTGATTTTATGGCCCACAAAAAAAAGCTGTTCCAAATTCGGAACAGCTTTTTTTTATCTTGAAAATATTTAGTTACTTCCTCTTTTGGGGAACATTCCGTTGTTTGGACATCTCCTCCAATTTTGACTGAAATTTGGATTTGGTAACCGGCATTTTTTGTTTGGCTTTTAACTGGGCATGGATTTGTTCCTCATTCACCAGTTTTTTGAAGATAAACATCTGAACAAAAGTAAATACCAGCGATAAGAAATAATATAAACTCAAACCCGACGCATAACTGTTAAAGATAAACAGGAACATCACTGGCATCATATACATCATAGTTTTCATTCCCGGCATCTGCTGAGTCCCGGCAGAACTCATTTCGTTGTTATACTTCACATACAGGATGTTGGTAACAGTCATCAACAAGCAGAAAAGACTTACATGACTACCATACCATGGGATTTCAAACGGAAGTGTCGCAATAGAATCAAATGAAGAAAGGTCGTGCGCCCAAAGGAAACTTTGTTGTCTTAGTTCGATGGAGATCGGGAAGAAATAGAACATCGCGACCAGAATTGGCATCTGGAAGAGCATTGGTAAACATCCTCCCATGGGGTTTACCCCTGCCTTTTTATAGAGTGCCATTACCGCCTGTTGGGATTCCATCTTCTTCTCTTCTCCGAATTTTTTCTGAATCTCTTCTATTTCAGGCTTTAATAACCTCATTTTAGCCTGAGAAATATACGATTTATAGGTAAATGGAGCTACAATTAACTTAACGTAAATGGTCAACAATAATATGATCAAACCAAAATTCCCTATATATCTTCTTAGGAAGTCGAAGGCAGGAATAATGATGTACTTGTTGACCCATCCAATTACTGTCCAACCCAGGGACAGCTCTTCTTCGAGACTAACCTTGTACTGTTTAAGCGTATTGTATTGATTTGGACCAAAAAAGAACCTGGCTGGAAATGTTTCACTGCCCGAATTATCCAATGGTATCGTTAAATCCGCACTCATATCCGAAACAAAGGAAGGATCTTTATCCCTTTTCTTGGTGTTGATCTGGCCATTGAGAAATGCCTTATCGGCTATCAGCGCAGAAGAGAAGAAAAGCGTTTTAAAACTTACCCATTCAACTTTGGTGGACAATGCTTTAGACTCCGATTTGGTTGGGGCAATCTTATTCACTTCATCCTGGTAAAACTTATAATAGGTTGTGGCATAATTATCTTCACCAAACTTCGAAACTTTCTCCTGGCGCGGCATCTCCTGCGTCCAGGCAAAATTAATGTAGTCTGTTTTGGCTCCCATGACCTTTTTAAGTCCGGCAGTATGGATATCAAATCCAACCATAAAGGAATTATATTTCAGGGTATAGGTATACTCAACCAATACTCCGTCTCCGGCTTTAAGTTGCATTGTAATCGATCTTGAAGCTTCTTTCCCTTCGGTATTAAACTTTTCGCGACCCTCCTTCCCTTTTGAAACAGGGCTGCCAGCAACTGTTATAACACTGTCCGTGACTGAAGGAACAAAAAAGAACTGATCGGTCTGAATACTTTTATTCTGGGAAAAAAAATTGAGCCCAAACCGGTTTTTATCACCGTCAAAAAGGACAAGAGGTTCACCATTAAACCTTTTATATCCCTTTAATTCAACACTGTAGATCTTTCCACCTTTTGTTGAAACCCTGATCTTCATCAGGTTATTTTCCAGTGTGATAAAACGTTCGGTACCTTTAGCCGCATCTGAAAATACCCCGTACAGGCTTTTCAATTCATCATTTACTGCTATTTTTTCTGTACTGTCAGATTTAGTGCCTATTAGTTTTCCCTGAAGAGCTGCAGCAGCATCCCTTGCTTTACTGTCAGCCTGCCGGGCATTATCTGCTTCGACCTGTGCAATAGAATCTGTTTGACGCTTTGCCGTCTCAATTTCCCGTTGAGATGGCTTATTAAAGTAACTAAAGGTTATCAGAATTACAATAATCAGGGCAAAGCCTGTAATGGTATTTTTATCCATAAATTGAGATGATCGTATTTTTTATTTAG
>CAIXZH010000005.1 GCA_903923905.1 uncultured Bacteroidia bacterium | reverse complement strand
TTTCCAGGTCTACTCCCTTTCTGCTGAAGGAATGTGTCTGGTTGTTACCCCTTTAATCGCATTGATAAAAGATCAGGTGGAGAACCTGAGATCAAAAAATATTAAGGTGCTGGCAATTTATTCCGGAATGTCGGCCCGTGAAATCGATATTACCCTGAATAATGCGGTCTACGGCGATTATAAGTTCCTGTATATCTCACCTGAGCGAATAGCATCCGAGAAATTCAGGGATTTCCTGATCCGCATGAACCTTAACCTGATCGCCGTTGACGAAGCACATTGCATCTCACAATGGGGCTATGACTTTAGACCCTCCTATCTGACCATCTGCGACCTCCGTATATTATTCCCGGACGTTCCTGTACTGGCATTAACAGCAACAGCCACTCAAAAAGTAGTGGAGGATATCCAGGATAAATTATTATTTAGGAAGAAAAATGTGCTTCAGAAAAGTTTTCGACGTGATAACCTCATTTATATGGTTCGTGATAAGGAGGACAAAATGGGGTATCTCTCCGATACCATTCAAAAAGCCAAAGGATCGGGTATTGTGTACGTCAGAAGCAGGAAGAAAACACGTGAAATTGCACAACTACTACAATCACAGAATATTGCAGCCGATTATTACCATGCCGGGCTTGCCACAGATCTGAGAAGTCAAAAACAGGACAAATGGATGAGCGGTGATTGTCGCGTAATTGTATCAACCAATGCATTTGGAATGGGTATCGATAAACCCGATGTCCGTTTTGTAATTCATCTGGATTTGCCGGATTCGCTGGAGGCCTATTTTCAGGAAGCAGGAAGAGCCGGTCGTGATGGGAAAAAGTCGGTCGCTGTATTACTTTACAATGCTACCGATAAACGCAGGCTGCATAAAATGGTCACCGACAGCTTTCCAGTCATCGAGGTAATCCGTTCAGTTTATAACTCCATCGCTAATTTTCTGATGATCGCAGTTGGGAGCGGTAAAGGGGGCATTTTCAGTTTTCGAATCGAGGATTTTTCAAAACGATTTGAATTTCAAGTCAGTGCAGTTTACCATAGTCTTAAACTGTTGGAGCGACAAGGTTATTTATCCTACATAGAAAATATCGACAACTATTCACGCATCCTGTTTACCGTTCGCAGGGATGATTTGTACAAAATTCAATTAAAAAATGCTGAACTTGATGCCTTTATCAAGCTGATTCTCAGATCATACACAGGGGTTTTTACCGATTTCGCAAACATCGATGAAGCATTGCTGGCCCGTCGGCTGAGCAGCACCAGCGATCACATATACCAACAGCTTAAACTTCTGGCACAACAAAAGATCATTGAATATATTCCGGCAAGGAAAACCCCGGTACTGGTCTTCGAAACGGAAAGAATTGATACGAACAGAATTCACATCAGTGCCGATAATTATCAGCATCGTAAAGTGAAATACCAAAACCAGGTCGACTCGGTTCTCGAATATGCTGCCAATAACCGGAATTGCAGGAGTGTAGTTTTGTTGGAATATTTTGGGCAATTCCATTCGGAACCCTGCGGCGCATGCGATGTTTGTACTGGGGAGCATGAATCGGGAATAAGTTTTGCAGATTTCACCCGTATTTCAGGTAAAATCAGGCAACATTTACTGTCCGAAAACTGTTCTATTGACAAGTTGATCAGGTTGATCAATGAGCCAGAAGCAGGAATCATAAAGGTTTCCCGGTGGTTCCTCGACAACGGAATAGTGAGAATTGGTCCAGGCGGATTATTAACGTTCATTGGGGAGAGCCAATAATGGGTCGTTATCCATTCGTTATTGGGATTTTGATTACCTTTGCGCCGTATTCTTCAAGATAAAAAGGATTATTAATGAGTAAAGAACCATTTTCAGAAGTGGTGTATTCGAAGAATGTGATCGAATTTGCCACGGTTGCCAATGAGTATTGTTCTTTTATTGAGGCTGTTGATCAGTTTCAGAGAAAGGAATTTATAACCAGGATACAGAAGTTATTTCCGTTACTCTATTTAAAAGCTGCTTTACTTCCCGAACCTGATATCGAAATTTCAGAGGAAGCTCCCGAAAAGTTTGTCGGTGAGGAAGATTACAATTTTATACTGCACAAGTTGGAGGAAAAACTAGGGCAGTTTGATGCTTATCAGGAGGTTTTTGATCCTTCAATGCAGTACAGCGAAGAGGCCCTTGAAGCCAGTATATCGGAAAACATTGCAGATATCTACCAGGACCTGAAGGATTTTATTTTATCCTATAGAATTGGCACATTGGATGTTATGAATGATGCTCTTGGGGAATGCCGAACTAATTTCCAACAATACTGGGGCCAGCGTTTGGTGAACGGGCTCCGGGCAATTCACAGCCTGGTCTATGGAATTTCAGACCTGGATGAAACGGTTGAATTGAGTGAACAAAACAGAGAATAAAGATATATCGAGTTATCAAATAAGGGCTTAACAACTATTTTAAGTCAGAGGGATTTAACAAAATGAGGAAAAGTATTTCCAACGATGAACTGGCTGAGTTGCCTCTTTCTTCATTTGAAGGGGTTATTCACGTAATTGAACAACCTGAAGACCTGGACAAAGCTTTAAAATACCTAAGCAATCAATCTATTATAGGATTTGACACTGAAACCAGGCCAGCCTTTAAAAAGGGACAGGTATTTCCTGTGTCGTTACTTCAACTGGCGACTTCAGATCAGGCATTTTTGTTCCGTATTAATAAAATTGGGTTGCCTGCCGGACTAGTCAAAATTCTCGCCTCACCTAAAATATTGAAAATAGGAGTTGCCATTCGCGATGACATAAAAATATTACAACGGGTTGTCCACTTTAAACCTTCAGGGTTTATTGAATTACAGGATCTTGTTAAAGATTACGGGATTGAAAATTTCAGTCTTAAAAAGCTTTCTGCAATTATTTTAGGATTCAGAATTTCCAAATCCCAACGACTCACCAACTGGGATGCCGATGAACTAACTGAACCGCAATTGATTTACGGTGCTACAGATGCATGGGTTTCATGCGATATCTATAAACAACTACTGATCACACCCATTGAACCGGTGTGCGAACCGGAAGTCGCCGAAAGCGCACAGGAAGATTAGAACAAGGTTAATCTTCCTTAAGAATTTAAATTGGATCATGTCAAAATTTAGTAAAGTTGTTTTAAAAAAAGGGAAGGAAGAATCAATCCTCCGTTTTCATCCCTGGATCTTCTCGGGCGCAATTGACCGAATTGAAGGGGCGGTTGAAGAGGGAGATGTAGTAATTGTCCACACCAGTGATGACCGATTTATCGCTATGGGTCATAGTGCAATCGGTTCGATTGCTGTCAGAATCATCTCTTTTCATGAGGTTGATCCTGATCTTTCTTTTTGGTGCGATAAATTTCAGTCTGCCTATACCCTGCGCCGGAAAATCGGATTGACAACCCGTAAAGAGACCAATGTTTTCAGACTGGTTCATGGGGAAGGTGACGGTATGCCCGGGCTGATTGTCGATTTTTATAACGGGACGGCAGTTTTGCAGGCACATACAGTTGGGATGTGGCTGATTCGCGAATTGCTTGCCGAAGCTCTGAAGGTTGTCCTGGGAGATTTGCTCACAGCAGTTTACGATAAAAGTTCCAAAACGCTCCCCTTTAAGGCCGCTATAGAACCAGTGGACGGGTATTTGTATGGCGGGCATACGACCAGGGAGGTGATGGAAGACGGAAACCGTTTCCTGGTAGATTGGGAAGAGGGTCAGAAGACCGGATTTTTTGTCGACCAGCGTGAAAACAGGAAGCTGTTAAGTGATTATGCTTTTGGGAAAGATGTTCTGAATATGTTTTGCTACACCGGGGGATTTTCATTTTCTGCCATGCGGGGTGGAGCCAATCTGGTTCATTCAGTGGACTCATCCGCCAAGGCGATAGAGCTGACCAATGAAAATGTTGAACTTAACTTTCCGGGAGATAAACGTCACGAGGCTTTTATTGCCGATGCCTTTGATTTCATGAAGGATATCAACAATAAATATGATTTGATTATTTTGGATCCTCCTGCATTCGCAAAACATAAAAATGTGCTGAATCAGGCACTTCAGGGATATAAAAAACTAAACAGCAGGGCATTCCAGCAGATTCGTCCCGGAGGTGTTTTGTTCACTTTCTCCTGTTCACAGGTGGTCACCAAAATAAATTTTCGCGAAGCTGTGTTTTCTGCTGCTGCTATTTCGAAGCGAAATGTAAGGATATTGCATCAGCTTTCGCAGCCGGGTGATCACCCCATAAATATCTATCATCCAGAGGGTGAATACCTGAAAGGATTGGTTTTGTATGTTGAATAAAAATATTGATTTTCATTTAATTCTAAAATAAATTGAAATTTAGAGAGTTTGATTTTGTTCCTCAGATCATGGAAGGACTTGAATCCATGGGCTTTGAGGAATGTACTCCGGTACAGGAACTGGCGATGCCGGTGATCTGGAACGGTAAAGACCTGATTGCGTGTGCACAGACAGGCACCGGGAAAACAGCGGCCTATCTGTTACCGGTATTGAACCGCATTACTGCTAACCCGGGGCAGGGTATCAATACGCTGATCATTGCACCTACCCGCGAATTGGTTCTGCAAATCGACCAGCAAATTGAAGGTTTCTCCTATTTTTCGGGTGCTACTTCACTCGCAGTGTACGGAGGTGGTGAAGGGGCAGCCTTTGACCAGCAAAAAACAGCCCTGATTCAGGGTGCTGATATTATTGTAGCGACTCCCGGCAGGTTGTTGTCACACATTAACCTGAAATATGCCGATTTCAGTACAATAAAACATCTGATCCTGGATGAAGCCGACCGTATGCTCGACATGGGATTCTTTGACGATATTATGCGCATCGTGCGCGAACTGCCTGTTGCACGTCAGACGTTGATGTTTTCCGCAACCATGCCACCCAAGATAAGGAAATTGGCACAGGGAATATTGCATAATCCTGAAAATGTGAATATTGCAATTTCAAAACCGGCTGAAAATATTACCCAGGCGGCATATATGGTCTATGAAAATCAGAAAGTTGCCCTGGTAAAATCTATATTAAAGGGAAAAACAGACTATAAAAGCGTACTGATCTTCACTTCACGTAAAATTAATGTGAATGGTTTGGTCAGGGAGTTGCGGCGGATGGGATTTAAAGCCGATGGAATGCTTTCAGATCTCGAGCAGAAGGAACGTGAAGAGGTGATGCTCCGATTCCGTAACCGTGAAACCCAGGTTCTTGTAGCCACTGACATTGTTGCGCGCGGAATTGATATTGACGGGATTGATATGGTGATGAACTATGATGTCCCCCGTGATCCGGAAGATTATGTCCACCGTATCGGGCGCACTGCCCGTGCAGCCAGTTCAGGACTAGCCATTACACTAATCTCTGATCTTGATCAGCACAACTTTAAACGAATCGAGGATTTAATTGAGCGTGAGATCATCAAAATCCCGCTTCCGGCCGAATTCAGCGAGGCTCCAGCCTATAATCCAGTTAGCGGCAGACAGTTTGGAAGAAGACCCACGGGCAGGGTCCATGACCGTCCCAAAACTGGTGGCGTAAATAAGAAAAAGATCTTCCGTCACCGTGACCGCGGAACCCACCAGGGACATCAGGCGGAATAGTTTACTTTTCCGGAATCAAAAATCCCAGGGCTGGGAAATATACTCCCGCAGATATCGCGGATTATCGCAGATATTATTTTTCTAATCTGCGTTGCGGGATCAGATGGATAATTGGGGTTAAGGGCTATAGCTATTATATCCTTTAAAATAAGAGGTTTACTCTTTTACTAAAGCTGAATCTTCTCGGCCGTTAATGGTTGCCCAAGAAACATCCCTGCCCTTGGCTCAAAGTTCTGAACCGATTCGGTGGTCAGAAACCGACGGGAGCCAGCTTTTGAACACTTTTGATCGATTTCGGGGTGCCGGATCAGGTAATCAACCAGGCTTTGTGCTACAATGGGGCCCTGATCCAAAAGGGTCACATGATCGGGAAGATATTTGAGTATGGTGGGAATCAGGAGCGGGTAATGGGTACATCCCAGGATTACCGTATCAATTTCAGGATCGTGACGAAACAGGTTACGGATGTTTTTCTGCACAAAATAGTCGGCTGCCGGATTATCGATTTCGTCATTTTCAACCAGTGGAACCCACATCGGACAGGCTTCCTGCATCACCACAAGATGATCCCCCGAAATTTTGGCAATTTCCAAAGGATAGGAACGTGAAAGGACGGTGCCCGAAGTTCCAAGGATACCAATATGACCCGTTCTGGTATAAAATGGTATCTTCTCCGCACTTGGACGAATAACTCCCAAAACACGCCGGGATGGATCGAAAACCGGAAGATCGTTTTGCTGAATGGTTCGTAAAGCTTTTGCAGAGGCTGTATTGCACGCCAGAATAACCAGCTGACATCCCATCGAGAACAGTTTCATCACTGCTTGGAGTGTATATTCATAAACCACATCGAAAGAGCGTGAACCGTATGGTGTGCGGGCATTGTCTCCCAGGTAGATGTAATCATATTGGGGAAGCTCTTCCAGTATAGATTTGAGGATAGTTAAACCGCCATACCCTGAATCGAAAACGCCAATAGGTTGATAATTTTGTTGCACCTATATAAATATTAGTGATCTAAAAGTACAAAAAAGTTTCAATTTCTCTGTAGGAGATCGATATCCATAGGAAATTATAATTTTGAAAATAAATTTCCCGTAGGAATTAACCGTTTCTCTGTTAATGTCCTAGCGGACAATGATTTTTTGCCGGCTTGTTTTTCTATTGAAATTGATGCCCAACGTGCAATAAAGATCGAATTATAATTTAAAACATACATAAACCAAGCACCTATAACGGTTTTCCGTGGTGTCGCATTTAAATTTACTCTACAAAGGTTTTCCAAAACCAAAAAAGGGCACCGAAACCGGTACCCTTTCAATATGTGAACGGAATAAGTTACTGGATTACTTAGCAACAATACCCAATTTTGCTTTAACTAAAGGAGTTAAATCAATAGACTGTTCCGAATGGTATAAGATGCCATTTGCAGCTTCGAATACATAGATCAAACCCTGCTCCTTGGCAACATCAGTAATGGCTTTACGCGCTTTCTCGATAACGGGCTGGATCAATTTGGTTTGCTCCTTTTGAAGGCTCTCCTGGGCTGTCTGCTGGAAAGTCTGAATTCTATCCTGAATACTTGTAACCTCGTCCTGTTTGGCTTTCACAAGAGCTTCGTTTGCATCTTTGGCCTGAGCTAAAGCAACATATTCCTTACCTTTTTCACTATACTCCTTCTGCATTGCCTGCAATTTTGATTCCAGATCAGCCTGAACCTTTTCAAGAGCAGTTGTTGCAGCTATTCTTTCGGGCATTACCGCCAGCAACTGCTGAAAATCAATATGACCGAATTTTAAAGTCTGGGCAGACAAACTACTACCCGCGAAAAACAATGCACTAAATACTATTACTTTAAAAAAATTTCTCATGTTTTTTATTGATTTTAAATTTGTTCGCAAATATATATCTTTAATTTTTATATCCAAGCTTCTGCAGGATCTGATCGCTTAAATCATACTTCGAATTCGTATAAATCATTGAAAGACCACCTGCTTTATCAAAAACGATGGAATAACCACCTTGTTCAGACACCTCCTGAATTGCCTTGAACACATCATCCTGAATCGGCTTAATCAATGCCTGACGTTTATGGTAAAGATCCCCCTCTGTACCAAAATACTGACGCTGTAATTTTTTATATTCCTTCTCTTTGGTAATGATGATATCCTCCCTTTTCTTTTTCATATCGTCAGATAACAAAACGACTTCTGACTGAAAATCTTTGTACATCTTGTCCAGCTCAGCATGAATAGTCTCCAGCTCCTTCTGATATTGCTGGGAGATTTTATCCAATTGTTCCTGAGCAGCTTTAAAGGAAGGAATATTCCCAAGAATGTATTGCGTATCGACATAGGCATATTTCTGAGCAAAGCCAAAACCTGCTGATACAGTGATGAACAACAGAATAAGTACTAACTTTTTCATCGGATATCCATTTTAAATTTACTATTTGATCGAACTTGTTTCATTTCCATTCATGTATTTTACGTTGAAAACGCTCAAAAATCGGACCAAAAAAACTGCTAATCCCAACTATTTCAAAGTATTAATCACTTATTCACTATAAAACATCTTTTATACCCTAATCCTGCAATTACATTCGTTTAAGGTTAGAATTGCTGGCCCATAATAAAGTGGAAGTTACTACCTCCTGATCCCTTAACATATCCGTCATCAAATCCATAACCCCAGTCAAAGCCCATTAAACCGAACATTGGCAGGAAGATTCTTATTCCAAGACCTGCAGAACGTTTAACGTTGAAAGGATTATAGGTTGTCATATCGAACCATGAATTTCCGGCTTCAAAGAATGTCAATCCGTAAATGGTTGCCGATTGGCTTAGTGTGATCGGATATCTCATTTCCATGGTTATCTTTTCATAAATATTTCCTCCATTTGCCGGTGTTAGGGAGTTGTTTGAATAACCTCTTAAGCCAATGATATCGCTCCCATACATGCTATAACCTGACATCCCGTCACCACCAACCCGGAAACTTTCGAAGGGTGAACGGAGATTCTTATTGTAAAATCCAAGATACCCTGTTTCAAACTTGGTACGCAAAACAAGCTTCTGATCTGCGGTGAAAGGGGTATAGACATCCCCTTTGAACACCCATTTATGGTACTCGATAAGGTTATAACGTTGCTCGGCGGTCAACAAGGTGCTGCTGTAGTCTAAATGAGACCACATTGAATATGGAGGCGTTAACTGCAACATAAATGAGAAGTTGGTTCCCCGTTTGGTATACAGCGGATTATCTGTTGAATTACGGCCTAAAACGGTTTTGAAACTAAAATTATGGGATGTCCCGTTTTTGAAGAAGAAATATTGCCAGTTATCCAGGATATAAAGCTGATACGACAATTCATGGTACAGTGTGAAGAAGTCATCCGGGAATTTCAAACGATGACCCAGACCAACCGATCCTCCGATGACCCCCATTCGCTGAGTAATAACATAATTATATGGGCTATAGGCAGATCCGTAATTACCCATACCAGTCCCATAGCCACTTCCATAACCAGCATAGCTGCCGGTATAGTTATACGATTGATTTCCACTGGTTTGTTTCGAATAATAGATCGAGAATGTCAGTGAATTCGGTTTCTTTCCACCTAACCAGGGCTCAGTGAAAGAAAAGCTATAGGATTGATAATAACTTCCATTTGTCTGAGCGCGAAGCGACACTGCCTGACCATCACCGGTAGGAAGAGGTTTCCAGGCTTTTTTATTCGGGATATTTCGTACCGAGAAATTTGAAAATTTCAATCCAATTGTGCCCACAAACATACCTGCACCCCACCCTCCGGAAAGTTCAATCTGGTCGTTTGCGCGCTCTTCAAGTTCATAATTAATATCTACCGTACCATCCTCCGGATGAGGAACCACATCAGGTTTTATAGCTTCAGGGTTAAAGTGACCCATTTGCGAAAGCTCCCGCACAGAACGGATAATATTCTCTTTACTGAACAATTGTCCGGGACGTGTAAAGAGTTCGCGACGCGCCACATGTTCATTCGTTTTGGTATTCCCTTTTATTCCGATTGAATTAATAGTTGCCTGGGTCCCCTCAACCATTCTCATTTCAAAATCGATAGAGTCATTTTCAACATTAACCTCCACAGGACTTAAATTATAAAAAAGATAGCCATTATTCAGGTAGACATTGGAAACCGCATCGTCGTCTTCGGTAAGTCTTTTGTCCAGCAATTTTTGGTCAAAAATATCTCCCTTCCGGATCCCAAGTACCAGGTTCAGCTGCGGATCACCATAAATAGTGTTACCCACCCAACGAATATTTCTGAAATAATATCTTTTCCCTTCGTCAATATAATATTTCAGGCGAACGGTATTTCTTAAAGTATCTTTTGTGATGGTGTCAGCCACAATAATCGCATCCCGGTACCCTTTTTCATTGTATTTTTTAATCAGATTAAGCTTATCTTCTTCAAACTTATCCTCAAGAAATTTCTTGGAGGCGAAAAAATTACGGATCTTTTTCGCCTTGGTCTTCTTCATCGCTTTTTCCAATTCTTTTTTGGGAAGCGCAGTTACGCCAACAAACTCTATTTTGCTGATTTTAACCTTTACTTTTTTATTCACCTTAATATCCAGGATCACCTGATTCACCTTAGAAGGGTCATCACGCTGAATAATATCAACTTCCGTATTATAGAATCCTTTCCCCTGGAAAATTCCAAGGATCTGACGTTTGGCTGTATTGATGAGATTGTCGGTGACCTGTCCTCCGATAAGCAGCATGACCTTCTTTTCAATATCTTCTTTTTCACTTTTCGAGACCCCTTTATAGTTCTTTTGGGAAAGACGGGGGCGCTCCTGAAGATAAATATCAATCCATATTTTACTACCTACTATCTTGGTAGCTGAAATCCTCACATCTGAAAAGAGTCCCTGATGCCAGTATTTCTTTAAAGCTGAGGTAATTTGATCACCCGGGACACTGATTTCGTCCCCGATTGCAAAACCTGACAAATTTTTAAGCACTTCAGTATCCAGAAAGCGGATACCACTCACCTCTATTCCTGCCAGGGTATATTTTTTCGCACCATCATACCGGATTGAAAAATTCGTACTGTCTGCAACTACCTGAGAATAAAGGTTAAAACTGCCAAATAGGACCAGGGAAAAAATTATTAGTTTTTTGTACATTTTTAGCTTCTGATTTGTTCACTTGTTTTTCCAAATCTTCTCTCTCTACGCTGGAAATCGGCTATGGCTTCAAACAAATTTTCCTTACGAAAATCGGGCCATAAAATGGGCGTAAAATAGAACTCACTGTAGGCAATCTGCCACAGGAGGAAATTACTTATCCGGTATTCACCACTGGTTCTGATCAATAATTCCGGATCAGGAATTCCCGAAGTGGAGAGATGATTCACGATCAATGATTCATTTATCTGTTTTTCAACTATTTCACCGTTGATTGCTTTACTGACAATTTGTTTTACCATTTGAAGGATATCCCATCTTCCTGAATAACTTAAGGCCAGGATTAAATTAAGTCCTGTATTGGAAGATGTTTTTTCGATGGCTTCGGCCAGCTTGAGCTGGACATCAGAGGGAAACGAATCGAGATTGCCAATGGCATGCATCTTTACGTTTTTTTCGTTCAGATTTTCAATCTCCTTTACAATTGCATCAACCAGCAATGACATCAGCGCATTCACTTCATTTTTAGGCCTGTCCCAGTTTTCGGTTGAAAAGGCATAAAGGGTAAGATATTTGATTCCCACTTCACCGGCTCCTTCAACGATTGAACGCACTGCATCAACACCTTGCCGGTGCCCGTAGATCCGGTCATTGCCATGAAGCTCTGCCCACCTGCCGTTGCCATCCATTATCACCGCAACGTGTCTGGGAATACAATTTTTCTTCAGTTCTTCAATAACCATTACTTTCTTCTAAGCTTATCGTATAATGCGCAATTCCCCTTTTCATCCCATAACTGATAAGTCAGTGAAACTGCAAGTGTTGCATACCAATCTGTATTGTTTAATCCCGTTTTTGCCGCTGCATAGGAAGGTCCTGAAGTGGCCAGATACCGAGACGGGTCATTCAGGTTGTCAATGTTGTCTGAGAACGTCTTCCTAATAATAACCTCTGCCATGCCGCCTAACCGTTTGGTAATATTAAATTTCAAC
>CAIXZH010000004.1 GCA_903923905.1 uncultured Bacteroidia bacterium | reverse complement strand
TCGCGGGGATGGCCATAATTAAAGTAATTAACTGGTAATTAATACTTTAAAGATACAAATTCCCGCGGTTTTAACCTAATAAATAATGAGTTATTTTACTGTAAATCAGATAAATAACTAAGTTTTGAACGAACTATTGTAGTTTATACGTCCAAAAAAAGAAACACGTTTAGTTTGATCGCGAGTCGAGCCCACATTTTTGGAAGTGGCACCCTTGCTTATATCGAATACTCCGGTTGATTCATCCAAGAAATTTGTTTGGGTTAGTCCAAACCATTCAAAGTTATAAATGTTGTTTTCGGCAGCAATCATAGCGCTCAAATTGTGTTTCTCCCTGAGAATTTTGGTATAATGTAATTGAATTGAGCTATTTATTGCATAGGCATTGGCTTCATTTAAATTACCGTAACCATTATCTCCAACTCCCCAACTCGTTGTTTTTCCGTAGAATTCCGAATCCTTTGAACTCGTTACTGAGGCTCCTCCGCTAAAAATAAGTTTCAATTCGGGAGTAATAGCATAGTGAACGTAAGCATTAGAAATGAAATTCATGGTTGCCGACTTCCGGTAGGCTTGGTCAATCATCGATGATGGCGAAATGTAGACACTTGATGGATCAAAATTTGGGTTGTATAATTCAACTGGTGTCGAAATTAAAAGATTCTGGACGATCCCGTTAAAGTAATTTCCACCCCCACTTTGTGTTGCTCCATTGACTATCGAATAAGTTCCGCTGGCATTTATTCCGATAAGCAGTTTTTTATTTCTCTGATTATCAACCTTTAAGCGCAATGTATAGCGCTGATTATCATTATTATGTACAATTGCTTCATTATTTAAATAACCAAGACTGGCTGAGTAAGTTGTTTCATCAGTCTTTCCACTGAGTGAAAGACCGTAGTTCTGTTGTAGCCCGGATCTTAAAATTTCGTTCTGCCAATTGTGCTGCTTTAGAGCATATGGATTATTTGGTTTATTCGGGTCCCCATTGTTGAAAAATAACAGGCCTTTGGGATCAACTACTCTACGGAATTCAATGAATTCATTTCCATTCAATACTGGGATATATCTAGTCGTATTTGATACACCAAGACTTGAATCAAAGCTTATCAATGTTTTTCCTTTCGAACCTGACTTGGTTTCAATAATAATGACACCGTTGGCTCCTCTGGAACCATAAATAGAAGTAGCTGAAGCATCCTTTAATACCGTAACAGATTCTATATCTGCCGGGTTTATCTGGCTTAATGGATTCGAAGAATTATTGTCCCCTTTACTGGCTTGAGCAATTTCAGAAGTATTTATATCATAGGGCAACCCATCAATTACAATCAAAGGACTTGTTCCTGCTGAAATAGAGTTCTTGCCTCTAATCGCGATATCGACACCTGCACTCGGATCACCTGATGACGAGGTTATCATTACACCCGACAGTTTTCCTTCAATGCCACTTAATACGTCAACGGGACCACCACTTACAATTTCCTCTGATCTAATTGTAGCAATTGATCCTGTTATATCCTTTTTCCTTTGGGAACCATACCCGATAGCGATTACTTCGTCTAATCCAACTGTTTCCTCAAGCATTTCAATATTGTATAGTGATTTACTACCAATAGCTATTTCCTGGGTTTTCATACCAACAAACGAGAATACCAAGGTTTTGGCTTCTGTTGGAACTGCTATTCTGAACTTTCCATTAGAATCTGTAGCCGTGCCTGTAGTAGTGCCTTTCACTACAACGCTTACTCCGGGTAAGGGGAGCCCTTTGCTGTCTTTAATAGTGCCTGAAAGATCTTTCTTTTGCTCTTCAATATTTGATTCTACCTTGAAAATGGAAGTTGATTTCTTTATTTCATTCGGATAAATGGCGATCTGGCTATCCAAAATCCGGTAGGCATCCTTGTCTCCGTTAAATATCTGATCCAGAATTTTTTCGACTGGTTCATCAGTTACTTCCACATCGACTTTCCGGTTGACATCAAGCGTTTTCTCATTAAAAATTATCACAAATTCGCTCTTCTCCTCGATTTTCTGGAAAACATCACCGATAGTAACAGCTTTGAGGTTTAAATTGAATTTTGTTGCCTGTGAGTAGCTACTCGCCGAAGCAGACACAAACGCAATAAACATCAGCAAGGTTAACAATTTCATTTTTAATAAAATTTCATTTGTGTCCAATTTGTATATGGACATCACATTACGTTTTTTTTTCATACATTTGTTTGTTTTTTATTAAACATTGTTTTAATAGTATTCTAAAGCTGGGAGGTTAGCCGACTTCCCGGCTTTTTACTTTGAAATAGGAACTTATTTCTCATAGGCAGTTCTGTTTTAAATTAGTTAGTTAATATTTATTTGGCAACTAAAAATCGTAAGGCTAGCTTAAGGATATTCAATGTTTTATGGCAACTTATTGATTTTTTCTCTCAACAAAGATTTTATTGCCATTAATCCTGTATTTTAATTTAGCGACAACTTCCATCGTCAACATAACCTGTTCAAACGAATCTTTAAGATATAGTTTCCCGGATATCAAATCTTCTTTCGGGAATTCTGAGTTATATTCAAACTCTACATTGTAATACCGATGCAATTTGTCAAACACTTCGTCGATACTCTGCCGATGGAATTTAAACCACCCTTCTGTCCAGGCAATTGCAAAAGCTACATTAGGTTCGTCTTGTACAATAATAGAACCATCATTTCGGTTATAACTCGCTTTTTGATTAGGTTTTAAAATAGATTGGTCCTTCATAAATGGGAACGCTGTTTGTTCTCTGATTGCTACACTTCCTTCCAAAAGAATAACGTCTATTAGTTTATCCGAAATGTATGCAGAAATATCAAACCGGGTTCCAAGGACTTTAATTGAAATCTCACCGGCATTCACATAAAACGGAACTTTATCATTATGAGCCACCTCGAAATAACCTTCACCTTGTAAAAACACTTCCCGTTTGCCACCTTTGAATTTGGTGGGAAATTCCATCCTGCTACCCGCATTTAACCATACTTTAGTTCCATCTTCAAGAGTCAATTGAGATTTCTTCCCGAAAGGGACAACCAGCTCGTTCATTTGTAAATTATCAGCCTGGCCGCCCTTAGTTAAGTCGATCACTTTTTCGTTATTAATCGTAATCTTTTGATCGCTGCCAAGAGCAATTTTTGAGTCATCCTTTTCGAGATCAACACTGGTTCCGTTGGAAAGGTGAAGTTGTAACTTACCATTAAAATTTGATTCGATTATTGAAGTATAAACATTCGACTTCTGACTCTGATAATAGCCCCAAAAGCCAATTGAGCCAATAGATAAAGCCATTATCAGGATTGCTGCATATTTTAAAATCGAGCTACTAAATAACTGATAGGTTTTTTGTTTCCGTGCAAGCTGCTTTTTGAAATTGAGGTACAGATTTTCAACCTGATATTCAGACATTTCCTTTGTCGAAGAGGCCAGTGCCCAGGCATTTTTGATTTTCCGGTATTCCTCCCTGGACTCATCATCCTTATTTATCTGTGTTATAAGATCGCTCTTAAGACTTCCTTTAAGGTTGCCTGTCACAATTTGTAATATGTCGTCTGTATGTTTCATAAGTCATAATAATAAAGCACGAATAGTCATCTACCCTAGCTGCGATTTGAAATTATTGTAATAAAAATCACTACTGTCCGGAGAAAAACCAAAGATTCTTCGCTACGCTCAGAATGACAACAAGTTATGGTACTGGAGAGCAGGGCGTCTAAAAAGTCCATTTTAACCGCAAAGTGCGCCAAGAAGGCGCAAGGAACGCAATGTTAGATTATTGATTTAGTAATCTTTGCGGCCTTTGCGAAATTCCTCTGCGACCATTGCGGTTTATTTTTTGCCTTTTTAGACAACCTCCTAATATCTAAATAATTGTCATACTGAGCGAAACAAAGTGTAGCGAAGAATCTGTTAAGACTGATTGCCATTTCCCGGACAATAATGAATAAAAATGAAAAAGGGTTATCCAAACTGTCAAACTTAAACCAAAAAGTTCACTTATAGGGCTTAAGAATCAATAAAACAATCTATCATTAGTGCATAAATAAAAAAGCCATGATCGGCAGGTAATCCTTTAGTGAATTTCGGAAAAGTTTTAATGCTTTAGATATATGCCCTTCAACGGCTTTCACTGAAATCCCAAGTTCCTCTGCTATTTCTTTATTTTTCTTCTCCTCAAACCGGCTAAGGGTGAAAACAGTCTTACACTGAGGAGGCAATTGATTGAGTGTGGTTTCAATAATCCTTTCTATCTCAGTCATCGTGATCAGGGATGTGTCAAGTACACTTAAAGCATCGAGGTTCGCTTTTAATTCAGGTTCGTCAATATCAGATTCGAATAGTTTCTGCCTGTAGCGTTGGTCCCTGAGTTTGTAAAGGCAGTTATTTTTTGCAACGGTAAAAAGATAAGCTCCGATATTTGTATTTTCTTCCAATTTTGATCTTTTGTCCCAAAGAACCATTAAAGCATCCTGAACAATATTCTCAACCAGGTCATGGTGCGGAATGTATTCATATACAAAATAATAAAGCCGGGGGACATACCTGTTATAGATGACCTTAAAGGCGGCTTCATCACCTTTCCTTATTTTGTCAAGTAAATATTTTTCATCTTCAGTCATCGAGAAGGTAGTGTTTGGACAAGCAAAGATATAATAATTCTTCAAATGAAAATAAGCACGTCCGGTCTGGACAATAGCGCATGACAAACGTCATTATCCCTACTTATTTTTGAAATGTTTACCCCGGATGAAATAATCTGTAAGGACTTAGACGTTCAAAAATCGACCAATATTCAGCAGATATCCTGATTTTATGAATAAAGTAAAATTCGTTTTGTCTTAAATTGAAAACCTATTTCAGAGCAACCCTTCGTCTGCAAAACTAAAATAACCACCCTGGGTAATGATCAGATGGTCGAGTAAAGGAATATCCATAATCATGCCGGCCTCCTTTAATTGTTTGGTTATTTTGCGGTCAGCCTCACTTGCTTCCAGATTTCCGGATGGGTGGTTATGGGCAAAAATAAGAGAAGTGGCATGTTTTTCGAGCGCCATTTGAAGTACCAGGCGGACATCAATAACTGTTCCGGTAATACCACCCTGACTGAGCCGCCGCGAATCGATGACCTTATTTTGCCGGTTCAGAAAAAGAGCCCAGAATTCCTCATGAGGAAGATCCCCAATCAGCGGTCGTAAGTAACTGGCAACATCGTTACTTCCCGTAATTTTATTCATCTCAAGAGCGGAAGAATGGTTTCTGCGCCTGCCCAGCTCCATCGCTGCAAGGATAGAGATCGCTTTGGCATCTCCAATGCCTCTGAACGATTTTAGATTTTCAATATTCAGCTTACCCAGTTCATTCAGATTATTCTTCACATTCTCCATAATGCGTCGTGAAAGCTCAACAGCTGTCTCCTCGTTATTCCCTGACCCGATCAGCACTGCAATTAGCTCGGCATCGGTCAGAGATCCTATTCCCCTGTATAAAAGTTTCTCGCGAGGACGATCTTCAAGCGCCCAATCCTTAATCGGCTTTCGTTGGTATGCTTCCATGATCAGTGGGTTTAATTAAATGGCGGCATCAACCAAATTTACCAAATAAAAAGGAGAATAACAAAAAAAGCCCACCCGATTAAGGATGAGCTTCTGAGAATATTTTATGACCAGAAACTACAGGCTGTTAACGTGTAATGCGAGGCTTGATTTCAGGTTGGAAGCTTTGTTTTTATGAATAACATTCTGCTTTGCAAGCTTATCCAACATCGTAGCTACCTTTGGGAAGAGCTCAGCTGCCGCTGCTTTCTCAGTTGTTTCACGAAGTAAACGAACCGCATTACGGGTTGTTTTTGAATAATATTTGTTGTGCAGACGACGTACTTCGCTCTGCTTAGCCCTTTTAATAGCCGATTTATGATTTGCCATTTTTAAAAAATTTCTTGTTCTAAAATTTTGTAGTCTGTAGGGGATTCGAACCCCTATGGCAAGAATGAAAATCTTGAATCCTAACCCTTAGATGAACAGACCATCTGATTATATTTCCCCACTGTTTGGGGTCGTAAAAGTAATACTATTTTTTTTAATCAGCTACCAATTCAATTTTTTAAATTGGAAAAATAACACCGAATGCTATTTTATTTTAGCGTTGCAAAGAAAAGAACTATTTCTTAGAATGGCAAGTTCATTCTGAAAAAAAATGCACAATTTTAAATCGCTATAAATCACTGACAATGAATGATTGTCGGTAATCCTGTCAGGAAAGACTATCCCAAAATTCAGTTTTTTTATATCTTTACCCAGAAATTCAATAGTTAGAAGGGGCAATGTGTACCTGACTCGGTTCATGGAGAAATATAATAGAACTGAAGTCTTCAAAATCCGATCGTGCAGGAACACATTTATTACAGATTAATATTAATAACTCAGAACCATTAAAAATGAAATTCAATTTATCCGTTATTGGAGGATTGGTAATTTTCCAGACAGTACTATCAGCCTGCGGACCATCCCAGAGTGAGCTTGCATCGAAAAAGATCCGAATTTCGGAGTCGCTTCTGGCAAAAGGTGACACCGTGAATTGCTTACTGCATCTTGATTCAGTTCCAAAGCTCTATCCTGAAGCCGGTTCAGAGCTCAATAAGGCGATCCGGATCACTAACCGGATCTATACCTTTCAATTATCATATCAACGCGAAAAACTTACCTCAGCCAAAACCGCCATTTTGACACTTATCCGGGATTTCAAGCCGGAAAAAGGGGAATTTGAAAAATATACGGTCTATATCCCAAATCGTCAGGTATTTGACAAAAGCTGGTCCCGCTCTTTTGTCCAGGTTTATCTGAATGAAAAAGGGGATCTGACCCTTGCAAGCAATTACTACGGAGAACAATGGCTGAATCATACATCATTACGAATTGAAAAAGAAGGCCTTACAGTTAAAACAGACTCAGTTCCGTTGGACAATATCAATAATCATCACAATGATTTTGGAGGCACTAACTGGGAGAAGGTCACTTACAAAGGGACTCAGGCAGATCTTGTAATTGCCATGATTGCTGCTAATTGGGACAAAAAGCTCAAAGCCGTTTTCAAGGGGAAAATATCCTACATCATGTGGCTCGAGGACTACGACAAGAAAGCGATTAAGGAATCCTTTGAACTCTCAAAAGCCTTCAGAACTAAAAGTGAAGCAGAAAAGATGATTTCTGTTCTGGAGAAAAAGATCAAAGTTTAAGACCAAATTAAAGTGACCAGCCAACTATTCATGATTTGAAAGTCAGCCGGTCACTATTTTTATGAATTGAGTTATTTATCAGTCTTCCTGTGCGGCAATCAGAATCTCCATGATCTTCCTGCCGGCAGCAGCAACAGAGGTCCCGGGACCAAATATCGCCACAACGCCTGAGTCATAAAGGAACTGATAATCCTGGGCAGGGATTACACCTCCGGCAATTACCATAATATCTTCACGTCCCAGCTTTTTCAATTCATCCATAACGGATGGAATCAGGGTCTTATGACCGGCAGCTAGTGAAGAGACGCCCAATACATGCACATCGTTTTCGACAGCCTGTTTGGCGGCTTCAGCGGGCGTCTGGAACAATGGACCCATATCCACATCAAAACCAAGGTCTGCATAACCAGTAGCCACAACTTTTGCGCCGCGGTCATGACCATCCTGTCCCATCTTTGCAATCATAATCCGGGGTTGACGTCCCTCCTTTTCAGCAAACTTATTGACAAGCTCGATGGCCTGTTCAAAATCTTTGTCGTTTTTAGCTTCTGATGAATACACGCCTGATATGGTTCTAATGGTTGCTTTATAACGTCCCGCAATCTTCTCACAGGCAGAGGAAATCTCACCCAGAGAAGCTCTTTTTTGAGCAGCTATGATAGCCAGTTCGAGCAAGTTCCCTTCGCCAGTCTCAGCACATTTAGTGATAGCTTCAAGAGCCTCTATCACTTCGGCTTCATTGCGTTCGGCCCGAAGTTTATTCAACCGTTCAATCTGCGAAAGACGAACAGCCGTATTATCGATATCCAGAATATCAATCGGATCCTCTTTTTCAAGCCGGTATTTATTTACGCCAATAATTGCCTGTGTTCCAGAATCAATACGTCCCTGTGTGCGGGCAGCTGCCTCTTCAATACGCATTTTAGGTACTCCTGTTTCAATAGCCTTTGACATTCCGCCCAAAGCTTCAACCTCTTCGATCAAGGCCCATGCTTTTTTGACCAGGTCGTTGGTTAAAGACTCAACGTAGTAAGAACCGGCCCAAGGATCAAGAGAACGGCAAACTTCCGTCTCCTGTTGAATATAGAGCTGAGTATTTCTGGCAATACGTGCTGAAAACTCGGTTGGAAGAGCAATCGCCTCATCAAGTGCATTGGTGTGGAGTGATTGGGTATGCCCAAGAACAGCCGCCATTGCTTCGATACAGGTACGACCAACATTGTTGTAAGGATCCTGTTCGGTCAGTGACCAGCCTGAGGTTTGGGAGTGTGTCCTTAATGCCATTGACTTGGCACTTTTGGGATTAAATTGTTTGACCAATTTTGCCCAGATCATACGCGCTGCGCGCATCTTGGCAATCTCCATAAAATGGTTCATCCCGACAGCCCAGAAGAAAGATAACCGGGGCGCAAAAGCATCGACAGTCAGCCCTGCTTTAATTCCTGTCCGGATATAATCCAAACCATCAGCCAGGGTGTATGCCATTTCAATATCAGCAGTTGCTCCGGCTTCCTGCATGTGATAACCCGAAATTGAGATCGAGTTAAATTTGGGCATATATTTCGAAGTGTACTCAAAAATATCTGCGATGATCTTCATGGAGAATTCGGGTGGATAGATATAGGTATTACGCACCATGAACTCTTTCAGAATATCGTTCTGGATCGTACCTGCAAGCTCTTCAAGTTTTGCGCCCTGTTCCAGGGCAGTTACGATATAAAAGGCAAGGACCGGTAGAACAGCCCCGTTCATGGTCATCGAAACCGACATTTTATTCAGTGGAATATTGTCAAAAAGGATTTTCATATCCAATATCGAATCAATAGCCACACCCGCTTTCCCAACATCACCTACCACACGGGGATGATCCGAGTCATATCCACGATGGGTGGCCAGGTCAAATGCAACGGATAGCCCTTTCTGTCCGGCAGCCAGATTGCGGCGGTAGAATGCATTCGACTCTTCTGCCGTGGAAAAACCGGCATACTGACGAATAGTCCAGGGTCTTGTTACGAACATGGTTGAGTAAGGTCCACGTAAAAATGGTGCAATCCCAGCAGCATAATTGAGATGTCCAAGACCTTTGATATCCGCTTTGGTATAAACACTCTTGACCAGAATTAATTCAGGGGTCATCCACAATTCTTCACTTCCGCATTCCTTTCCCGAATCTGCTGCTGAACAGCACTGTTTCGGGGTATTTGTGATATTTATTTCTCTAAAATCAGGTTTCATAACAGATCCTATTTTATCCCAAGTTTATTATTATAACCAGTCAGTGATTCCAGTAAATTGGTCTTCACATTAATGAAATTCTCAATTCCGATCGCTTTGAGTTCCTCTGTACAAGCCGGAGCCCCGGCAACTACAAAGATTGCTTTGCCTTTCAATTGACTGTAAACCTGAGGAGCAAATCCGGTATATTCATCATCTGAACTACAGATTACCACAATATCTGCAGAAGCTTCCAGGGCTGCCTTG
Source organism: uncultured Bacteroidia bacterium (assembly GCA_903923905.1). Taxonomy (GTDB): domain Bacteria; phylum Bacteroidota; class Bacteroidia; order Bacteroidales; family Prolixibacteraceae; genus JAAFHB01. The sequence goes on along the minus strand of CAIXZH010000004.1, from coordinate 124,993 downwards.
ACACCAGCTTCAACCGATTCAAAAGCATTATTGTCAACCACTTCATAGCCGGCAACGGCAAAGAAATTTGAGGAAAACTGTGCCCGGGCTTTGCTGAATACAAGGTCCCCGATGGTAAGCATGAATGCCTTTGGTCGCTTATTGCCAGCGGAAAAACGATCGGTAGAATACCTGAGAGCCTCCAGTTGACGGGCACTACGGTATAACTTAATAGTCTCAACTTCAGCTTCTTTAGAGGTCTGATCGACCGCTTCAAACAGCTGGCTGTTTAAAGCGCCACTGATCTGTTCTGAATAATTCGGAAACTGATTAACGCCAAGGACATTATCGCGTCGGGTGGCTACGGCTTTGGTGCGCCTTGCTGCCATTTCGTTCACTTGTGACTGCACCAATCCGTCACGGAAAGCCGAAATATATCCCCCCTTTTCCTGAATTTCGAGGAAAATTCTCCAGGCCTGTTCGGCAACGGCAGCTGTCAATGATTCAATATAATAGGAGCCGGCAGAAGGATCTGCAATCTTATCAAAATGAGCCTCCTCCTTAAGGATTGCCTGCTGGTTCCGTGCAATCCGTTCAGCAATTTCGGTGGGCTGTTCGTAAACCACATCAAACGGATTTATAGTCAATGAATCCGTACCGCCTAAGGTAGCCGACATTGCTTCAGTCTGTGTGCGAAGCAGATTTACATAGGAATCGTATATTGTTTTATTCCAGACAGATGTCTCAGAATGTATATGCATTTTACTTGCACAGAGGCAATACCCTTCACTGCTTTTGTTGTCACATTCGCATTTAGGTTGATAAGCCTGAACTATCTTTGCCCATAACATCCTGGCAGAACGAAGCTTAGCTATTTCCATGAAATAGTTTCCCCCAACTCCAAAGTTAAAACGGATCCTGGGCGCAACCTTACCTGCATCTAATCCAAGGTCAGTCAAACGTGTCAGATACTCTGCTCCCATTGCCAGGGAGAAGCCCAATTCCTGCACGATAGAGGCCCCTGCATTATTAAAATTCCGGCCATTCACACCAATAATTTGAATTCCGGGATAATCTGCAGCCGACTCAATAACATCTTTCGCGCGGATAAATGCCTCCGATTCACTTGAGCAGAATTTTCCTTTTAACGTAAAGACTCCAACAGGATCGAGGTTGACAGAGCCCTTCACTTTGGAAGGATCAGCCTTTTGCGCTTTCAGAAATGCAATCAGACTCTTGACTAAAGGAGGCTTTTTGCAGGTCATCACAAAATTAACCTCTGTTTTTTCAAGGTCAATTCCTTTGCAAAGAACCTTTAGATCGTCCACACTAATCTCCTGGCAGGTCTTAAAAACAAATCCAAGAGAGGTGACGCCTTTTGAAAGCACCTCCAAAGCTTTCCGGTTCGCTTCGGCTAAATCGGCCACGTCAATTTCCTGCCGGACCAACCAGTTATTCCCGGTTTTGTGATTTCCCCGCACATAGGGGAATTGCCCCGGCAAGGTATCAACGAATTCGAGCCCGCTTAAATTTTCGTCCCGATAATACGGACGCACTTTAATCCCTTCATTAGTAGTCCAGATTAATGTCTTGTCGTAATCTTTACCCTTAAGATCAGTGCGGATTTGAGATTCCCAGGTTTCCGTGGATACGGCGGGAAATTCTTGAAATAAATTCACATCATTCTCATTCATAACAAAATAGCTATTGTATAAAATCGAAGTGCAAAGGTAAAAGTTTAAATTTTAATACCCATTAAAAGAGATGTTAATTTAAAATTAAATAACAATAAATTGCTTTTGTTATTTTTGTCCGGCTATCATCAAAACAACTTTTCATGAACCAAATGACCAGCGGGCAACGGTCGGCTTTAACAATTGCCGTATTAACATCATTTTTAGGAACATTTCTGATATCAAGTGTGAACATTGCCCTTCCTGCGATTGAGAAGGAGTTTCATCTGGACGCTGTTGCGCTGAGCTGGATTGTTATTTCCTACCTGCTCGCTTCTGCAGTTTTCCTCCTTCCGATTGGTAAATTTGCAGATATCATTGGACAGAAAGAAGTATTTAAAGGAGGTATCCTGCTTTTTACCCTTTCGACGATCCTGTGCGGAATTGCTCCAAATGGGACTACACTGATTCTCATAAGGGTAATTCAGGGATTAGGTGTCTCCATGACGGCGACCACCGGTTCGCCAATTCTGGTGTCCGTCTTTCCGCCTGCTGAACGGGGCAAAGTTCTTGGACTTAACGTAGCAGCAGTTTACCTTGGATTATCAACAGGTCCGTTTATCGGAGGAATCTTAACGCAACACTTCGGATGGCGCAGTATTTTCTATTTCTGTATCCCCCTGGCAATTTCGGCGTTAATACTGGTGTTTTTTAAATTAAAGTCAGACATAAATGCACGAACCCCGGCAAAGATTGATTATAAGGGGATTATCTATTATTCTGTAGGCCTTCTTGCAATTGTATACAGTTCTTCAAACCTGAATAAATCTTTTGGGTGGCCACTTCTCATCACTGGAATATTCTTTTTTATTCTGTTTGTTCACCAGTGTAAAAAGTCGGACCACCCGATTTTTGATATCACCCTTTTCTCGCAGAACCGTTTATTTGCTTTTTCAAATTTTGCAGCCCTGATTAATTACAGCGCTACCTTTTCACTGGTATTCCTGATGAGTCTATATCTACAGAAGGTACAGGGGTTTTCACCGCAGAAAGCTGGTATAATACTTATTGCTCAACCTTTGATGATGGCGCTTTTATCCCCCTTTGCAGGAAAATTCTCAGACAGGATTGAGCCCCGCATATTAGCTACTTCGGGAATGCTTATTAGCGCAACCGGGCTATTCATGCTGACTTTTATTGGTATACAAACACCTGTATATGTAATTGTTATTATCCTAATTATCATGGGTTCCGGATTCGGATTATTCTCCTCCCCAAATATGAATACCATAATGAGTTCGGTTGACAAGCGCCAGTTGGGTATTGCTTCCGGAACCTCAGCTACAATGCGGATTGTAGGCCAAATGATGAGTATGACGATCGTAACACTCATTTTTTCACTATTCTTCAGCGGAACGCAACTCAAAGAGGCAAACAACATCTTATTTGTAACCAGTATTCGGCTTGCCTTTGCAATTTCGGGGCTGATATGTCTGGCAGGGATTTACTTTTCCTATAGTCGGGGTGATCTGAGACAATCAATTACAAATCTTTAAATTCCAAATGGATGAAAATAAAGCGAAACTATTTATCTATTCTATTAATTTTTAATGCATTAACATCATTTACCACTCCTCATAGCCCGGATAAATCACCCAATGTGGAAGATAAACCTGCCTATTTAACAGGCCTGGAACTTGAGGTCATTGATGAGCTTAACCTGGCCAGGACACAGCCAAAAGTGTATGCCGATTTTCTTGCCTCTTACTCTGTCTATTTTGTCGGTAATGAATTGCACGAACCAGGGAAGACTATTCTTGTGACCAGGGAAGGGAAGTCCGCGGTGAATGAAGCGATTAAATTTCTGAAGAATCAAAAACCACTGACTAAATTAACTGTATCCAAAGGGATGTGTAAAGGGGCTAATGATATGGTCAAAATGCAGGGGGCAACCACCGAAACCGGTCACCTGGGAAGAGACGGCAGCACCTTTTCAGACCGGATTAACCGATATGGGACATGGAGCGGATCTTCTTCTGAGAATATTGACTATGGGAATAATAGTGCCCGGAGAATCGTAATGGCACTGATTATTGACGATGGCGTTGCCAGTCGCGGACATCGAAAAAGTATCTTCGAACCAGGTTTTAGAAGAGTAGGGGTAGCATTCGGAAGTCATAAAACATATAATTATATGTGTGTTATCGAATATGCTGTGAGCTATACCGAGAAAGTGGCGGTAAAACAATAGTAAGTCAGAAATGTCTTTAAATAAAAAGTTTATTGAAAATTTCAATAAACTTTTTATTTAAATTACTAAGATTCAATCCTTCCTGAATAAGAGTTATTCTGTTTCATTAAAGATGGTCACTACGGTGTTTGAGTTTCCTAAATCGATGCCAACATAGGTAATATTTTCTTTTAATTCCAGGCTATTGGTTGCCGGAACCATCGCTACTGAATTTAAACAATAACCTTCACTTGCACAAAGATAAGGCTCCGGATAAACAATAACTTCAAGAATGTCCTGAAACTCTTCCTTGAAAAGAGTAATTAATTCGGAATACATTGCACCTCCCCCAACAAGGTAAATTTTATTCGTTCTTGAAAAGTCCTCATCAGAAAATTTCTTGCGCATTGCAGGTGAAATGACTTCATTATAATAGCTGGTCAGGGCACGCTTGCGAATCTCTAAAACATCCACTTTACGGCGATTGATTAAAAAGAAGCCCCGCTGAAAAGCTCGCTCGATCTGTTGACCGGTAAGCATGTTGAGATAATATTGTTTTATAATCTCATTTTCCAAAATATTCACGGCATAATTAATCCCCTTTTCGCTATGAGCTGTTCGTTGAATGATACCGGAAGGAGTTGAAAGTGCCAGTTCAAAAGTACCAAATCCAAGACTGCCAATAAAGAAGTTCTGAGTTTCTTCCATATGACCCTGACGAATAGCTTTTATACAACCGTCAATCTCAGTCATTACATCAAATGCAGAAACATTAACGCTAATATTTTCAACACCTGTTCCGCCAAAGGTTCTTGTATCGAAACTAACCTGGTGTTTTCCCAAATAGAAATCCCGTGCTCCTTTTTTATAGATCGCATGCGTGATAAAAGGAAAGCCTGTGGTAATTACCATTTTATTGTCCGTACCCTGTGCAGCAATAATTAAGGCTGTAAGAGCCATTAACTGATAATCAAGATCCTGAGCTGAACTGTTTAGAAATTTATGAGGGGCACTACCTTCTGTTAATGCCATATTGCCAATTAAATAATTGCGTTGATTAAAGTTATTGATTTTCATTCCTTCAATAAAATTCGCTGCCACTTTAGCAAAATCAACAGTTGTTTCTTCATAAACACTCGGAAATACATACGATCGTTTCATAGTTCTTTTATTATAGTTTCTAGGTACGGAACTTATTTTTATATTGTTCTGTATTACACTTAATTAAATAATGAAGAATAGTCATCATCAGGCAAATGTCGAATCGCATTATTTAGAAATAATTCATTCTTTTCCGACTCTTTAGACCTGGTCCCTTCATTCTCGTTATCCTTAATTTTCTTAGCATTAATCTTCTCCTGATCATTCTTCTTTTCTGCCAGCTTCATCTGCTGATATTTTACAGGGATCAGGAGATTCCTTAATTCTTCAAATCCTGAAATACCACGTCCTCCTTTATTTTTTCTTGAGGTCTGAGTAATTATTGTATTCTCCGACCTTATCGGTTTTTTCTTCCCCTTTCTGAACATAGAGGAATCATCCATTACCGGCTCCCCCAGGCATCCGGCAATTGAAATCGGATTAGGTAATGGGAAAAGAACCAATTCTCCATTATCAACATAACTATCTTCAAAATCGAATTCAAGTGTTTGGCCCTGATCTACTTCGGAAATAGTAACAATCTCTGGAACAGAAGACTCCGTGGATTTTCCGGATTGGGGTTCTTCCCCTGGCTCATCCATTGAGGTCAAAAGGATGAACGTTTCATCTTCGTCAAAGGGTACCGGACAGAGAGAATCTGTTTCCTCGATTTCCGTTACTGTATCTGAGAAGATAGGTTTTGCTGCGGCTTCAATAGAAGTCAATTGTAAAGGATCATCTTGGTTAACAGCCTCATAAGCTTCATCTTCAAACAATTTTTCCTTTGAAAAATCATCCTCAGACTGGAGAATTTCCACAGGCGATTCCGATGGAGAAGTAGCATTGACCTTCTCCGCAATATCAAAAAGGTCAGCTTTTTGTTTGTAAATTATCATATCCTCAGCCCTACCATTATTTTCCCTGATCTTTGACAGAACATCACCTGAATCATTAGACACTGGTTCGGGTGTTGGATAATCCTTCAGGTCTGAAACGATTTTTAACCCATCTGCTTTGGTTGAATCAAGAGCATCATCAAATGAAATCTTGACATGGGAAGCGGTGAGAACCTGCCTGCGGGCAGGTTCAGCTTTAATCATCTCTTCGGCAAGATAAATCTGTGCTTCATCAATCGCTTCCAATTTATCATACATAACAACACATGCAGTAATAGTAGCGCCATCCTTAACTTCTAATGCTTTGGTATATAAGGTTCCAAAAACAGAAGCACTCTCATGAAGAATTGTAAGTCCCGAAACAATAATATTCCCCTCAAACCTACCGAATACAACGAGATCATTAGCGCGAAGGAAACCTTTAACATATCCTTCAGCCCCAATAATCACACTTTTATCCGATTCTACTTTCCCAAAAACTTCCCCATCGATGCGAACATCGGTTGTGAAAATAAGCTCACCGTTTATCTTGGATGAAGAATTTATTAAAGTTGGTATTTTCATGTCAGGCTCACTATCTTGGATTATAGAGTTAAAGATACCCCTATTCAAAATAAATTAAATTAATGATTATAAAAACGATCAAATATAGCACGTTATTTTTACACTTACAAAAGTTTTTACAAAATATATTTAATTTACGTAAATATATTTCCTTTAACTTAAATTGCATTATACCTTTATTATAACTGGTTGAAGGGACAAAAAAATGGAATCTGGTTAAAGTGCTGTAAATAACCCCTGAAATTCAAATATATTCAGATTCATATCGAATGAACAAATGAAGCCAAAACTTACTCTTCAAGTGTGCTTAAGTCTCCTTCAGGTAAACCCAAAGCTCTGGCTTTTAATACCCTGCGCATTATTTTCCCACTTCTGGTTTTTGGCAGTTGATCAGCAAAAGTAATCTCTTCTGGTCTTGCAATTGGCCCGAGATGCTCAACCATATGCAGAATCATCTGATGTTCAAGATCTTTACTTGCCGTATATCCCAAACGCAGGACTGCCACAATATGGATACAGTTCCCTTTAAGCGCATGAGGAAGTGCTATTGCAGCTGCTTCAGCAATAGCAGGATGACTAGCCATAACACTTTCTATTTCTGCTGTTCCCAAACGGTATCCACTTACCTTTATGACATCATCTGTTCGCCCGATAATCCGGAAATAGCCATCCTGATCTATCTTGGCCGAATCCCCGGTTAGATACCAACCTTGCTTTGCATATTTAGTCCAATAAGTATCAATAAACCGTTGCGGATCACGATAAACTCCGGCAGTCATTCCCGGCCACGGAGTTTTAATCACTAAAGTTCCCTCTTCGCCTATATTCACCTTTTCACCGTGTTCATCGACGACATCGATTACGGTTCCAAAGAATGGTTTTGTTGCAGACCCTGGTTTTAGCGGAGTGATAGGGAGCGGGGTGATCATAAAACCACCTGTTTCAGTCTGCCACCACGTATCGATAATTGGACACTTTTCACGACCGACCACCTTGTAATACCATTTCCAGGCCTCCGGACTTATCGGTTCTCCAACAGAACCAAGTAATCTCAATGAACTGATATCATTTCGATTAGGCCATGAATCGCCAAAACGCATTAAGCTACGAATTGCTGTTGGAGAGGTATAAAGGATGTTGATGCCATACTTCTCTACCATTTTCCACCAACGGTCAGGATAAGGGAAGTTTGGTGCACCTTCGTATAACATTATGGTGGCACCGTTCAATAAAGGTCCATACACTATATAGCTGTGTCCTGTGATCCATCCCGGGTCGGCAGCGCACCAGTAACGGTCTTCAGGTTTAATATCGAACACCATCCGGTGAGTCGTGGAGGTATAAACGCTAAAGCCTCCATGGGTATGAACCAATGCTTTAGGCTTACCTGTAGAACCTGAGGTATACAAAAGGAACAGCATTTCAGAGGAGTCCATCTGCTCCGTTTCACATTTATTGGAAGCAATAGGCAGTGCCAATAATTCATGCAACCAATAATCACGGCCATTTTCCATATAGACCTCTACCCCCGTTCTTTTTACAGTAATACAGATTTCCATGGTAGGAGACAATTCCATTGCTTTGTTCACTACGCTTTTCAGCTCTACGACTTTACCTCGCCGGTAACCGCCATCTGCGGTTATCACGATGCGGCTGTTGGCATCATTAATCCGGTCGGCCAATGCTTCATGACTAAATCCTCCGTAAACAACACTATGAACTGCTCCAATCTTTGAACAAGCCAGCATAGCGATGATTTGTTCAGGTATCTGAGGCATATAGATGGTGATTACCTCTCCCCTTTTAGCTCCCATGCTTTTTAGTATGTTCGCAAACTGACAAACTTCCCTGTTTAAGGCATGATAAGAGAAGGTTCGGACATCACCAGGCTCACCCTCCCATATAAGAGCCAGCTTATTACGATTTGCATTTTCAAGATGACGATCTATCGCATTGAGTACAATATTCGTTTTTCCCCCTTCAAACCACTTAAAAAAAGGAGGATTACTCCGATCAAGGACCTTATCCCATTTGCGGTACCAGGAGAGTTGTTCGGCCTGTTCTGACCAAAAAACCTCCGGGTTTTCAATTGACCGTGCATACAACTGATCATATTCTTTAATATTTGCCTGTTCAATTACAGATTGCGAGGGGTAATAAATCATCTCATCATTCATGTTTTCCATACCGGGTCATTTAGTTTTATATAAAATTAAGTTTTAATTTGCAGTTTAGCACACAAAAATGGAAAATTTAACTGAATTGTCCATCCCTGCTTAAAAACAACTTTACCCCATAATTGTTTTGAATTGTATTTCTGAAAATGGACGCAAAACAACAGAGACGCACAATCGTGCGTCTCTACATCATCAAATTATGGAAATGACATTTTGAATCAATTTTCACCTTCAGAAAATTCCATTAAAAATGCCTTAATAAACCCATCGATATCTCCATCCATTACCCCCTGTACATTTGAGGATTCAAATCCGGTCCGGACATCTTTAACCAGTTTATACGGTTGCATGGTATAAGAGCGGATCTGGGATCCCCACTCTATTTTTTTCTTACCGGCTTCAATTTTTGTTGTTGCTTCGTGGCGTCTCTGAAGCTCAAGTGCATAAAGTTGTGATTTTAGCAACCTGATAGCATTCTCTTTGTTCTGTAGCTGTGATCGCGACTCCGTATTTTCGATGATGATACCCGAAGGTGCATGTTTAAGCCGTACACCAGTCTCCACTTTATTTACATTCTGTCCTCCCGCACCGCCTGAACGAAAGGTATCCCAGGAAATATCTACGGGATTTACATCAATGACAATGGTATCATCTACTAATGGTGCCACAAAGACTGAAGTAAAAGAAGTCTGTCTTTTACCCTGAGCGTTGAACGGTGAGATGCGTACAAGCCTGTGCACCCCATTTTCGCTTTTAAGATAACCATACGCAAATTCACCCTCAATCTCGATGGTAACGCTCTTTACACCTACATCTTCACCAGGGACAAAACTCGCTTCACGAACCTTATATTTATGCTTTTCGGCCCATCGGAGGTACATGCGCATAAGCATATCGGCCCAGTCGTTCGACTCAGTTCCACCGGCACCGGCGTTAATTTTCAAAACAGCGCCAAGCCTGTCCTCTTCGCGCCGGAGCATGTTTTTAGTTTCGAGGTCTTCAGTAAGTCCCCTCGCTTCAATAAAATGCTCCTCAAGTTCATCCTCGGTAATTTCACCAGCTTCACTGTAATCAAACATGATCTGCAAATCTTCAACTACCTGATCGACTGATTTAAAACCGTCAGTCCACTGCTTAATTGAGCGGATCACCATCATCTGGCGCTCAGCCTCCTTTGGATTCTCCCAAAAAGCGGGATCCTGGGTTTTAAGTTCTTCTTCTTCGAGCCTGATTAATTTATTATCGACGTCAAAGAAACCTCCTCAGCGCATCCCGGCGCTCAACAAGCTCTTTAAGCTGGTCCTTTAGGATCATTTTAGAATTTTTTAAGATTTAAGATGCAAAGTTAGGAATAAAGGGGTAATGTGCTAATGAGAAAATCAGGTATTTCGGCAATTAGTCAATTAGGCAATCAGGCAAATAGACTAATAGGCAATCTAAAAATTAGGAAATACTTTTCAAAAGGAAGAATCACTAATCATAATAGCTATTTTGCACGTTGCTATTTGCATTCTGCATTTTTTATTCTGTGTTTATTCTTCATTATCAACTATTTGGCTTGCCAGTTTATATGCCAGTTCTGCTTCAAACCCATGTCCCTGAGCAAAAACAGCCAGCTTCCCTGTTCGCTCATAATCAGATTCACCTTTGACAGATTTAAGTTTCGTCTTTAGCAAATCAAGAAGAGTTTTTTGGTAAATATCATCATCAATCTGGTTTAGTTCCGATCTGATCAGCTCTTCCGGAATTTGTTTCTGCCGCAGCATATAGGTCAACTTGATTTTGCCCCATTTGTTAAAGCGCAGTTTATCATTAACATAGAAACGAACGAATCGCACTTCATCCAGAAACCGTTCTTCAATCAGGTAATTCAGCGCACGGGTAATCTCTTCATCTGAAAGTTCCCACTGTTTTAGTTTTGCAGTCACATCGAAACGACACCTTTCAGATTGACTGCAAAATGCCATTGCTTTTGTCAACGCCTGCCGATACTGGAGACCACCTTTCATACTATGAATCAAATAAATTCAAACAAAGATAACATCTAAAAACTGGTCCCGGATAAAGAATCCAAATTGGGTAACATATAAATTCATACCATTTCCTGTCTCCTTTTGATTGCCAATACTCCAATTGAACCAGGGGCACAATGGCAACAGATAGTCGAAAAGCCCTGGTTAATGGTTTGGTATGACTATCAACAGTTGAATCATATCATCGTCCTCTATTATTTTAATTTCCTTATCAACTTGGGATATAATTCATCTCTGACCCATTTAAACTGAGGCTCGGATTTGAGGATTTCCTCATAAACTAATCTCGCGTTGGTTGTATCATTTAACAGCTCATAGGTTTTTGCAATGGAGACAAGCAGGCTCAGGTAGTTCCAGTCATCACTTAGTTCCTGTGCCTTACTTTCCATCAACTTCCTAGCTTTCAGATAGTCTTTCAGAGCTTCAGACTTAGATCCTCCCATAAGAGAGGGTGCATGGAAATGGACATTTCCTAGCTGTACATAACCAAAAAAATCATCCGGATCAGTACTAATCGCCTGTTTAGCAGCTGAAGTGCTTTTAGGGCCGAGAAATGGCGCCGAAAAAAGGCTTAAACTAATATGGAAACCATAGAATGCTGATTTGTATCCATAGATCTTTGAAATCTTAAATTTGTTCTCTTCAAGCAATTTGAGGTTATTCTCTGAATTTTTGAGATAAACAAGGGCTTCATCTTTATGATTATTCCCAATACACCAGGCGATATAACCGTATTGGAAATTGACTAATTCAAGCAACAAATCATTGCTTTTTTCAGGTTTACTTTCTAATTGATCAATAATACCCTTCCAAACCGGCATGGCATTGTTGATATAAGCATTATAGATATCTTTTTTATTATTTCCAAAAAGGGATGAAGACAAAACAACAAAGAAAATAATAATTAATCGATATTTCATCCCTTCCATTGGTATTGATATAAAACAATAAAAATTAAAAACACAGAATCCCTGTTTGTAAAGTATTATGATATTAGGCTTTACCAAAAGAGAGCCAGATAAAGACACCGGCTTGGTTATTCTGATTTTTCAGATGATTCAAGGGAGATTAACCCTCAGAATTCTCTTTTTAAGCTGCTGCTCAATAACAATTGGCACTTTTTCTTCAATGACGTTGGATGAATCGAGCCCCAGGGCTTTCACATCATTGATGCTTATCTTACGGATGAAGTTATGAAGACCCATAATAAAGCTTTGATTAAGTGGCAGTTTGTAATCACTTATTAAGATTCTATCAAGGTTTACATAAAGACAATCCGCAGGTATGTTGTGCGCTTTTAACGATTCATACTGACTGACCATACTAATTTCGTTACTTTTGACAAGATCTTCGATTACCTCTCTGAAATAGAGGTTGATCTTTCGTTCAATTTTAAATCCAAGTCTGAAATCAACTTTAATCAACACCCCGGGAATTATGTGATGGACAACATATTCAAAAGTATTGGGAGTTTCAAGGTTGTCAATATGGAGAAACCAATAGGTGTTAGCCCTTTTGGGATGTTTGTTGAAGATTGAATACATAATCTTAGATTCAATCTGATCACGTCGGTTTGCCTTAGTGATATAAATCAGGTTTGTAGCAATTTTCGGGACAGAAGTATCAGCGCTCAGTTCCCTGAAAATTCCAGGATCTTTATTCACATTCACAAAGCTGATGTACTTATTTTTGATTTTCCGCCCGAAATACCATCCATACATCACAATGAAGAAAACAAAGGCCAAAGCAATGGTTAACCAACCACCATTGGCAAATTTATGCAGATTGGCCCATAAAAAGGTCCCTTCAATCGATAAAAAGACGAATAGTAAAAGGATAATATAACCAAGTGGTACTTTACGATTTCTTAAATGATATGATAACAGCGAAGTAGTCATGATCATTGTTATTGTAATTGAAAGTCCATAGGCAGCTTCCATTTTAGATGATTCCCCAAAATAGATCACCACAAAGGTACATGCAACCCAAAGAAACCAGTTTACAAATGGAATATAAACCTGTCCCTTTATGTCTGTAGGATAATTAATGCGGATCTTTGGCCAGATATTCAAGGAAACTGCTTCACTGATAAGTGTATATGATCCGCTTATTAAGGCCTGACTGGCGATGATGGAAGCTGCTGTTGCAATTACCACTCCGGGTAAAAGAAACCATTGGGGCATAATTGCAAAAAAAGGATTGGCACTGTTCATATGATCCATATGATTCAGAAGGTATGCTCCTTGACCAAAATAGTTAATAAGTAACGAGATTTTTACAAATACCCAGGAAATGCGAATGTTTTGGATACCACAATGCCCAAGGTCCGAATATAAGGCTTCTGCACCTGTAGTGGCAAGAAAAACAGCTCCCAGGAGTACCACTGCATTGGGATAGTTTGCAATAAACTGTAACGCATACATTGGATTCATTGCTGCCAATACTCCCGGATCTTTTACCAGGAAAGTCAGTCCAAGCATAGCCAGCATTGAGAACCAGATAAACATCACCGGACCAAATGCTTTCCCCATAAACCCTGTGCCAAATTGCTGAAAGAAAAATAGCACTGATAAAATAGTAAGAACAATAGGTACGACAGGGATGTGAGGATAAAACAATTTCAGCCCCTCAACTGCTGATGTGACAGTAATCGAAGGGGTTATAACTCCATCAGCCAATAGTGCACTACCTCCGATCATCGTTAATACGGCAATCAGGTTATTTTTCCGCCGGATTAGTGCAAAAAGCGCAAATATTCCCCCTTCCCCGTGGTTGTCGGCCCGAAGCGTAATAATAACATATTTGACAGTTGTTTGGAGTGTAAGAGTCCAGAAGATACAAGATAAAGCACCAAATATCAACTCCCTATTATATAGTGTTGATGCATTGATGATTGCGTTCATCGTGTAGAGTGGACTTGTTCCAAGGTCCCCAAATACAATACCTAAGGTGATTACTAAACCGGCAAAAGAGACCTGTGCAATGCCACTATGTTGTTTATCCATAGAAATTAACTTAATATTCTATTTTTCAAAAAGAAGGGTTATTAAAAATGCAAGCTGAAAAAGGATTGTGCATATTTAATTGATTAATTCGCATCCACCCATGTAGGGAACAAGAACCTTGGGAATTAGAATTCCCTCAGTAGTCTGATAATTTTCAAGAATCGCTGCAACAATCCTGGGTAATGCTAAAGCGCTGCCATTCAAGGTATGGGCAACAATTGGTTTTGAGTGTCCCTCCTCACGAAAACGAAGTTTCAGTCGGGTGGCCTGGAAAGACTCAAAATTGGAAACTGATGATACTTCCAGCCAACGCTCCTGAGCAGCAGACCATACTTCAAAATCATAGGTAAGAGCCGAGGTAAAACTCATATCACCTCCACATAACCTTAATATCCGGTATGGCAGACCAAGTTTTTCAACCAGAGTCTGTACATATGCAACCATATCCGTTAATGAGTCATAAGATTTATCCGGATGAGCAACCTGAACGATCTCCACCTTGTCAAATTGATGCAGCCGGTTCAAACCGCGCACATCTTTACCGTAAGAGCCTGCTTCACGACGAAAACATGCCGAATAGGCAGTCGTTTTGATGGGCAGATCTTTTTCTTCCACAATTACATCACGGAAAATATTGGTGACCGGAACCTCAGCGGTTGGGATCAGGAATAGGTTGTCAGTGGCATCATGGTACATCTGTCCCTCCTTATCAGGTAGCTGACCTGTACCAAATCCGGAAGCTTCATTGACCAAATAAGGGGGTTGAACTTCAAGATATCCCTGTTCCCGAGCCTGATCCAGGAAGAAGTTAATCAGGGCACGTTGAATTCTGGCTCCAAAACCTTTATAGACAGGGAATCCGGCTCCTGTTATTTTTACTCCAAGCTCAAAATCAATCAGGTTATATTGTGTGGCTAACTCCCAATGAGGCTTGGCTCCCACAGGAAGGTTGGGCATTTCACCACCAGTAGCAACGATTTCATTATCTTCTGCACCTTTCCCAGCCGGAACCAATGGAGACGGGAGATTAGGAAGTAAAACCTGAAGTTGAGCAAGCTCTTCTTCGATCTTATCAAACTCTCCTTCAAAACTTTTAATTTGTTCCTTGAGTTGTGTGGTTTGTTCTTTTGCTACATTCACTTGGGTGAGTTTCCCTTCTCTAACCAATAGACCAATCTCTCTGGAGATCCTGTTCATCTCAGCCTTTTGGCCTTCAGCCTCGTTTTGAACTTCATTCCGTCTTTTATAGAGTTCAATTACCTTTTCAACGATGGCACGGGCATCAAATCTTTTGACCGCCAGTTTTTCAATGACCAATTCAGGATTGTCCTGTATGAATTTTAAATTTAACATGTCTTTATGTTTCTATTATTTCTGTAGGTTGGCCCTTCCCGAATATTTCTACTTATTTCCTATTTCTATTTGTATCCTATTTCTATTTGTTTCTGATGTTCCTGTTGTTTTTAAAGTTATCAGAGACCAAAATAACCTGCTTATCAGTTATTTGACTTTTAATAACGTCATGCAGCAAACAAAAGTACAAATAAAAAATCTCCTGTTCCATTACCACAGTAATAAAACAGGAGATTAGACCCGTATTCTTAAATCGGGATTTACTCTACAGAAGTGAATGGAAGAACAGAAACGTATGATTTATCATTTCTTTTCTTCTGAAATTCAACTGTTCCGTCGATCAATGCAAAAAGGGTATGGTCTCTGCCAATACCGACATTTGCTCCCGGGTGATGAGCCGTTCCTCGCTGACGAATAAGGATATTACCAGCAACAGCAGCCTGTCCACCATAAATTTTCACGCCTAGGCGTTTGCTTTGAGATTCGCGGCCGTTCTTCGAACTACCGGCTCCTTTTTTATGTGCCATGGATAATCTTTTTTAAAATTTACGCTAAAACTTCTGTAATTTGAATCTGAGTCAGGTATTGACGATGACCGTTTTTCTTTTTGTAACCTTTACGACGTTTCTTCTTGAAGACGATCACTTTGTCACCTTTGAGATGTTTAAGCACTGTTGCAGTAACTTTTGCACCCTCAACTACCGGGGCACCAATACTGATAACACCCTCGTTGTCAATTAATAAAACTTTTTCAAACGTTACATCCGCACCTTCATCCTGAGGAAGACGGTGAACATAAACCTTTCTTTCTTTTTCAACCTTAAACTGTTGTCCGGCGATTTCTACAATTGCGTACATTCTTACAATTTATTTTATTCTGGTCCTGCTGGCGGGAAACCGACATCTCCTCTTTTAAAGCCAACTCGAACAATTGGAGTGCAAAAGTAAACAATCTGATTTATACTACCAAACATGTATGAAAAATAATTCTCTGTCAGTTTTTATAATAGAGAAACTGGAGGAATGGGAAATTCAATGTCATTGAATAGGTTCAGACAATATTGAGGACCTTAGGAATTAAATTGTATAATTGAGAAAGATGGAATCAATTATTTATATTTGTTGTACTGATCACCAGCGGGACTTCAAACCTTAATGATACAATTATGAAAAACAGCAATTCGAAACTTTTGAGCCGCAGAGAATTTATAGGTAATTCCACTGTGGCATCTGCCGGATTTATGATTATTCCGGCGCATTCTGTATCCGGATTAGGGCACATCGCCCCGAGTGACAAGCTGAATGTTGCCGGTATCGGCATTTCGGGAATGGGAAAGGGAAATCTGTCCCGTGTCGGTAAGACCGAAAATATTGTCGCATTGTGTGATATCGACTGGAGGGAGCCCACCCAAAAAGTCTTTGCCACTTATCCCAAGGCAAAACAATACAAAGATTACCGGATGATGCTGGATAGCCAGAAAGACATTGATGCTGTGGTTATTGCAACTCCTGATCATACCCATGCGGTAATTAGTCTGGAGGCGATTAAGCGGGGAAAACACACCTTTACGCAGAAACCTCTTACCCATACCGTTCATGAAGCAAGAGTTCTTACACAGGCTGCACGGGAGTATAAGGTAGCCACACAGATGGGAAACCAGGGGCAGGCGAGTGAGCAAACACGCCGGCTCAGGGAGATGATCTGGGACGGTGTAATTGGTCAGATCCATGAAGTTCATGTTTGGACCGACCGACCAAACCGGGGATTTATTGATACCTACTGGCCTCAGGGCGTTGCCCGGCCTGTTGATACACCTCCGGTTCCACCCGAAGTCGATTGGGATCTTTTTATCGGACCGGCACCAATGCGTCCATATAGCTCTGCTTATCACCCTTTTAGTTGGAGAGGCTGGTGGGATTTCGGAACCGGATCGTTGGGTGATATCGGCTGCCATTCACTCGATCCAATATTTCGGGCTCTAAAACTGAAATATCCAACTTCCATTCAGGCGGTCTCAACACTGGTAAATGGAGAATCATATCCTTCCGGCTCAATGATCCGTTATGAGTTCCCGAAGCGCAAAAATATGGCCCCTGTTACCTTGACCTGGTATGACGGCGGATTGCGCCCAATGAGGATTCGCGAACTTGATGAAGGGATGCAAATGGGATCAGGCGGTACACTTTATGTGGGTCACAAAGGAAAAATTCTGGATGACAAGATCCTTCCCAAATCATTACGTGATTCCTATAAAGTTCCGGCACCATATCTCCCCTCCTCCCCAGGGCATGAGGAGGAGTGGATAAATGCCTGCAAAGGGGGAGCACCTGCAGGATCCAACTTTGACTGGGCCGGACCACTTACAGAAACCGTCCTCCTGGGAAATATCGCTCTGCGCAAGGAACTGAAGGAAAAAATGAGTACCCAGGTTCTCAACTGGGATCCTGAGAAATTCAGCTTCCCCAATCTCCCGGAAGCCGACAAATTCCTTCATTACCAATATAGAAATGGCTGGAGCCTTTAAATAATTTCAGCGAAGATTAAAGTTCCGTAAAGTCTAATCATTTTCACTTCTAAAGCCGCTAAGTTATTTCTCTTTGCGGCTTTGCAGCTTTGAGAGGAATCACACAACCACAAAATTGCAAATAATAGTTTTTCATATATTTTAATGCACTGATATAATGGATCTAAATATTAACTAATTTTGCATAGTACTACCCAGAGGATTAATATTTTTTAAACTTTTAAAAATTAGTTTAACCCAAAATTTCTTTATGCGAAATTCCATTCTTATCGTTATGATGATCTGCTTCGGGATGAGTTGCTCCTGGAATAATTATCCCAAAAAAGTATTGGCAAACCAAATTCTTAATGATTCTTCTTTGACAATTGTCGATACAATGGCCCGGAATATCCTGAAAAAGGGATTTAATGCCGGGAGCGGCTATTCTCAGGTTTGGGCAAGGGATCTGAACACTTTCGTCGAGATTGCCCTGGAAACTGCAAATCCTAAAGATATCCGGGGAGCTATTCTGGTTTTCTTCGCCCTTCAGCAACCCAACCATGAGATAATTGACGGCTATGTTTTAAATAAGGACTTTAATTGGGGGGATCCGAATCAATACCGCTCGGCATTAGATACAGCGCATGTTGGCTTTAAAAACACGGTTGAAACCGATCAGGAGACTTCACTGATGCAGACTGTCGGAAAGTATGTCCGGATCACTGGTGATATCACGATTCTTTCAGAAAATGTCGGGGGGAAAACTGTGCTGGATCGTATGGCGATGATGGTGGACTACTTAATGAAAGAGCGTTACAGCAATAAATATGGATTGCTCTGGGGCGCCATGACTGCCGATTGGGGGGATGTGCAGCCGAACACCGATAACGTGGTAGACATCGATTCAACCACTACACCTGCGATTGATGTTTATGATAATGCAATGTTTATCATCGCCCTTGATTATCTGGCAAAGATGACAAAAGACGCTTCCCAGGCTGAAAAATGGAATACTCTTCGCACAACCATTACAGAAAATACGCGTAAATATTTATGGGATAAACAAAAACAAAAATTCATACCCCATATTTATCTGGACAAATCGCCTATCCCTGCCGGGTTTGATGAGTCTAAGGTTTTTTATCATGGTGGCACTGCAATTGCCATCGAGGCCGGGCTGCTCAGCAAAACTGAAATTGAAGCCTCAAACAGGCAAATGGTTGAAAATGTCCGTTTATCGGGCGCCCCAAGCATCGGACTGACCTTATATCCCGTTTATCCTGACGGGTTCTTCCATGGAGGGATGGGGAAACCCTATATTTACCAAAATGGCGGAGACTGGACCTGGTTTGGAGCCCGAATGATTCAGCAACTTAACGCAAACGGCTTCGAAAAAGAGGCATATGACGAAATCAGGCCAATGATCGGTCTGGTTATAAAAAACAGGGGTTTCTATGAATGGTATTACGTTGATGGAAAGCCAAATGGATCAGCACAATTTAAGGGTTCGGCAGGCGCACTGGCCAAAGCCATCCAGATGTTAAGAGTTTGGGCTGAAAAGAATAAATAGCTGATGTTTTACAAATGAAGAAGGCTCTTGATATTCAGTTTGAAGAGAATCCCTCGGTTCCCAAATACAGGCAGATCATTGAGGCGATTCACCAAAAAATAAAACTCGGAGAGCTCAGAAAAGGGGATAAAATCCCTTCCCTGAATTCCCTTTGTCAACAATACAGGTTGTCGCAGGATACCGTAATAGCTGCATATAATGAATTGAAATCCAAAGGGATTATCACTTCCCAGGTGGGGAAAGGCTACTTTGTTCAGAATGAGCATACAGACTATAAACACAAGGTTCTGCTGGTTTTCGACCGGCTGACTGCCTACAAGGAGGAATTATACGATTCGTTTAAAGAGGCCCTGAGAAAGGATGGAACCGAACAGATCTTTTTTCATCATAATAATATGAAGATGTTCCAGACCATTATCGAAGGGGCAATCGGCGACTACTCCGAATTTGTGATTATGCCTGTAGACCACCCCGATGCAATTCCTTTGATCCGTAAACTTCCAGACAACAAGGTATTTATTCTGGATCAGGGTCGTAAGCAATATAAAGATATTTATCCTTACGTCTGTCAGGACTTTGAACGGGATATCTACCGTATCCTGAAACAAAATTCAACCCTGGTCGGGAAATACATGCGGATTGTGTTGGTCATCAGGCATCAGAAATCCCATTTCCGGGATATTATGACCGGAATCCGCGACTTTTGCAAACAACAGCCAATTGATTTTAAAGTGACCAGCGACCTTCAGTTATTCAATATAAAACCGGGAGATGCCTTTATTGTTGTGGATGATCGTGATCTGGAATTTATTGTTCGTTATTCTATTGAGAAACAACTTCACCTTGGAGAGGATATGGGAATTATCTCATATAATGAAGCTCCCTTAAAAGGGATCGTTGCCTCCGGGATAACAACCATATCTACTGATTTTGCACGGATGGGAAAGAGCATGGCAACCATGATCCTGGATGGCAAAAAAGAAAAAATTGACAACCCGTTTCTTCTGAATCTGCGTAATTCATTTTAGGTGATTGATAATCAAATAATATCTGAAATTATGAAAAAGAAAATAGCCAGACAGGCACTACTCCTTTTTATAACAGCAACGGCATTGCTGGCATGTACCTCCAAACAGGCACCCGATATCACGGGCACAATGGTAAAAAACAGTTCCGGACTAAGGATCTCACCAGCCTTCTTTCCGCTTAAACCCGGAGCTGTTTCCCCGGAAGGGTGGATCCTCGACTGGGCAAAAGATGCTGCCTACGGAATAACCGGTCATTTGGATGAGTATTCACCCACCTTTGGTGAGGCCTGGAAAGGTTATGGTTTCAAGGCCCGGGGAGCTACGGCAAACGGCGGCGGATGGCCGCTCGAGCAATGCAGTTACTGGCTCGACGGAGCGATCAGGCTTGGATATATCCTTAAGGATTCGGCTTTAATCAAAAAGGCATCGGCCAGACTTGATACAGTTGTCGGTGGTGTTTTGCGGGGTGGCCAAACCTTCATCTACTGGCTTCCTCCCAAAGCACTGATCGACAGCACGCAAGGCTGGGTTGAATTCAACAGCTGGGCTCATTCCCACATGGGTCGTGCGCTGGTTGCCTATTATCAGGCATCTGGTAAAGAGAGGGTACTGCAGGCACTTACAAAAGTTTACCGCAATTATTCGCTTCCAAAACTGATTGAGCATTTCAGGGCAGTCTCGGGATCAGTAAATATCGAACCCATGACAGATACATACCTTCTCACAGGAGATACTGCAATTCTTCGGAATATCAAAAGCTTTGGAAATACGAAACAATATCAGGCACTTGTAGCCAACTGGAATGCCAGCAAATTGGAGCCTGGTCATAATGTAATTTTTTATGAAGATATCCGGGTGCCAGCCCTGCTTTACCAGTTCTCAGGCGATCAAAAAGATCTAAGTACCACTTTAACGGCACTTCAATGGGCCGAAAGCACCAATCTTCTGCCGGTAGGTGTCACTTCGGGTGAGGAGTTTCATGCCGGGATTGGAGCCACACGTAATATTGAAACCTGCGATATTTCGGCGGCCATCAACACGTTTAACCGGCTTTTGGAAATCACCGGCGAAGAAAAATATTCGGATAAGATTGAAAACATATTCTTTAATGCTGCGCCGGCACCGGTTGCACGCGATTTCTCCACCATGTGTTATTACCAAAGCATGAACCGTTACAACAATCAACTTCCAGGAGAGGAACCAACTTCCCCGGGAAAAGATTGTTTTAAATTTACCAGGTTAGGCCACTCTGTATTGTGTTGTGTCGCCAATAATTGCCGGATTCTCCCCAACTTTGTGATGAACATGTGGATGGCTACGGCCGATCATGGTCTGGCTGCAACATTGTACGGACCTTGTCAGGTGAAAGCTGTTGTAGGCGAAAATAATTCAGTTTCCATTAATTGCCAAACCAACTATCCATTCGACGAAGTGATCAAAATGTCGGTTATCCCTTCCGAATCTGCCGAGTTTCCACTCTACCTGCGTATTCCCGAATGGTGTGCCAATCCATCGCTAAAGGTGAATGGAAAATCCCTGAAAATGGTAAAACAGGAGAATGGCTTTGTCAGACTTTTTCAAAAATGGGAAGCAAATGACCTGATTGAAATCGGTTTACCAATGACCGCACGGGTAGTTCAAGGCAACGAAACATCCTATCCTCAGATCTCCTATTTCGACAATTACCATAAAATGGCAAAAGATACGACAATCCGCAACCCATATGCCTGTGTATATTACGGACCAATTCTGTTTTCGTTTCCAATTCCAGATATCAATCCGGATCAGGAGGTATCAGGGGCAAAATTCAATTATGCATTGGATGTAAAACCGGAAGATGCACAGCAACTGATCACGGTTGAACGAACAAAAATGCCTGATCACTGGAACTGGTCGCTTACTTCCCCTTTAAAGCTAAAAGTAAAGGCGCGGGAATTTAACTGGATACCCACAGAAAACAAAGTTCTTCCTGAAAAACCAATTGAAAACGGGACTCCTGTTAAAATCGATTTAGTCCCGTATGGAACCACTAAATTCAGACTTACGATGTTCCCTGTAACCTCTAATTTATCCCATAAATAATAATTAATCAATTAGATGATGAAAATTTCAATCCTCTTTTTGTTTGTTTTTTTCTCTTTAAACTTGGCTTTTGGACAGCAGGATCCTCGCACCACGATCAACCTGAACGGAACGTGGGAATTTGATCAGACAACCAGTGCGTTTCCACCCGCAAAATTCACACGAACGGTTCCTGTTCCAGGTTTGGTCCATCTGGCAACACCTAAAATTGAAGATTACGACAAGTTTTTCAAACGTCCCGATAAGGTGGTGGCCAAAGATCAGCACAACATTTACGATATCGATTACATCCCCCGGTATAGCTGGTACCGTAAGATTGTTTATATTCCGAAGGATCTGGAAACCGGTGAAGCGATGATTACCATCAAAAAAAGCCAGTATGTGACCCAGGTATATGTAAACGGATTTGATATGGGTACCTCTATGGCATGCTATACCCCGATTGATTTTCCAATCACAAAAGCGATTAAGTTCGGATTCGAAAACGAAATCCTGATCAAAGTTGGCGACAGGGTTTGGTTGCCCAGTGAGGCAGCGGGAGGAACCGATAAGGAAAAAGAGCATTATCTCCCCGGAATTTGGGATGATGTGTTCATTTCGTTCACCGGGAAAGTAAGAATTAACCGCCTGATTGCTTTGCCATCGGTTGCAAACCGAATGATAACAGTCAAGGCAATACTCCGGAATCTTCGGCCTGCCCAGATATTCGTCGGCGATGCGATGAGTGATTCGGTATCCCTGAATGTTTCGATCGCTGAAAAATTATCCGGAAAGATAGTTGCCCGCAAGAGCAGCCGGCTGATCGCCAAAAGGGATAATCTCACAGAAGCAGTGCTTGAAGTTCCCATGCCGGAATTCACCAGTTGGTCGCCCGACAAACCCTTTCTTTACCTGGTTAAAGCAACATTAAAAAGCGCTGAAGGAATTTCAGATGAACTCACCAAACAGTTTGGTATGCGTGATTTTGCCCGGAAAGGAAAGTTTTTTTATCTCAATGGTGAAAAGATCATCCTCAGAGGTACCAATGTTACACTCCAGCGATTCTTTGAAGATCCCGACTGTGGCAACCTGGTTTGGGATCATGAATGGGTGAAGAAACTTTTATTTGATCTTCCTAAAAAGCTCAACTGGAATATGATGCGTATCTGTGTCGGCATAGCGCCAGATTTTTGGTACGATCTTGCCGACGAATACGGGCTGATGTTCCAAAACGAATGGCTTTACTGGCAAAATCACGGATGGGACGATCAGATCCGTAAGGAATATACCGACTGGGTCTGGTCCGACGGCAACCACCCGAGTATCGCAATCTGGGATGCCATCAACGAAAACAAAGATGATTTCATTGGCAACACCCTCATACCCGAATTGAAAAAGCTCGATCCGACACGTGTCTGGGATGCAGGTTATATGACCAATGAAGATATGGTTCAGGATGACATGGATGAACCTCACCCCTACCAGGGACCAATGCCCTGGAAATCATTTGCAAATTTTGAAAAAGATCCATATCCGCTGGGAAACCTGAATTTCAAACCTGAGGTAATTCAGCGAATCGACGGAGCCGGAGTTCCTCAACTCATCAATGAATACGGATGGGTATGGCTATGGAGGAACGGGACACCGAGCAAACTGACCCTACTCACCTATAAATATTATCTGGGTTCAGAATCAACCCCCGACCAAAACCGGGAATTTCAGGCTTACTGGATGGAACTGGAGACCGAATGGCTCAGAAGCAACCCTAATCCGGCAGGAGTTCTGGCTTTCTGTTACCTTGCCAATAATTACGGATATACCGGAGACTGGTTTATCGGAAATATCAAAGATCTGAAACCCTCTCCCACCCTCGACTGGTTCCGGCATGCCTTTGCACCGGCCGCGACCTACATCAATCTCACGGACGAACGGTACCTTAAAAACAGTCAGCCTCACGAACCGGGATCAACCTTGTTGTTTAACCTGACTGGAATTAATAATCTAACGGCGCCGGTTAACGGATCAGTAAAAATCCGGCTGGTTAATCAGGAAGGAAAAAGTTTTGCAGAACAAAACTTCCCGGTAAATCTTAATTCATTTGTCAGAACTGACATCCCGGTCTCAATCCTAATGCCGGCGCAGAGCGGTGGTTATATCCTTGTCGCCGAATTTACCCCTGAAAACGGTAATCCCGTGATCAGCCGCAGGTTCCTGAAAATAGGTAAGGCCACGGATTATTCCTTTTATCAATTAAACCCTGCAGGTAAATGACACATTTAAAAATATTCATATCACCGGTTGAAATTGGGCTGACCAATTTTGAAATGAAAGGATCTGCAGTTCAATTCCAGCAGCGTCAAATGGACGAAATTGCCCCCATCTTTTTGGATCACGAGGCCGTGAAAAAGTTTCCTTCCCAAACGGTAGTGTACTCTGTTCAGTCGTGGCAACCGGTCGCTGAAGGGACTCCCGGAGGATTGTTCTTTGGAGTATCTACAATCATGCCAGGAAAGGTTGGTCGGGAATATTTTATGACCAAGGGGCATTTTCATGCGCAGTCAGACTGTGCTGAATTTTACTGGGGTGTTCAGGGGAAAGGTGTCCTAATTCTCATGGATCGCGACCGAAATACTTGGGGAGAAGAGGTTTACCCGGGATCTCTCCACTATATCGGTCAAGATATTGCCCACCGTCTGGCCAATACGGGTGATCAAAACCTGGTTGTAGGCGCATGCTGGCCTTCAGATGCCGGTCACGATTATGACGAAATTGCCGGGAACGGTTTTTCGGCACGGTTGATTGAAATTAACGGGCAACCGGTGTTGGTGTCTGAATAAACAAAATCAAAAACAAATAATAATTATTTACAATATTCACCATTAAACAACCCAATTCCAAATAACAATTCAATGAAAAACCGATTTAATCGTCAAATTTTCAGCCTGTTATTAGTGACATGCCTGATGATTTCCGCGTCGATGGCTCAGCAACCTACGGGTTCAGGTCTTGAAATTACGGGCATAAAGGCTTTGCCATTTCTTCTGGAAAAAAACAAGGTTGAATTTCAACCGATCCTCATCAAAGCAAACCTTTCAGCCGATTCATGCATCGTTATCGTTCATGTGGATGGCAATGAACCGTTCACCTTTGTGTTTAAGAAGGGTGTTGATAGTCTGGAAATTCCGGTGAAAGCAGTTACTGAAATAAAAATCGCCGGATTAACGATTGAATCCAGGGGGATGACCCCCTATCACGCGAAAATAACCCTGAGACCCGTGAAAAAACTGGTATGCTATATTCTTCCTCATTCCCATACTGATATCGGGTATACCGAAATTCAGACAGTAGTTCAGGATAAGCAGGTTCAGAACCTGGTCAAAGGAATGGAAATTGCGAAAAGAACTTCCCTGTATCCCGTGGGTTCGAGGTTTGTATGGAATGTGGAGGTAGCCTGGGCCGCAGATCTTTATCTCAACCGTATGAACGAGGCTCAACGAAAGGATTTTCTGGATGCAGTCAGCCGTGGTGAGGTGGCATTAAACGGAATGTATCTTAACGAGTTAACAGGATTGTGCCGTCCGGAGGAACTTTCAAGGTTGTTTAAATTCTCCACAGAGCTGGCCAAAAGGACCGGTGTACCCATTACCTCTGCCATGACCAGTGATGTTCCCGGGCAAACCTGGGGGACGGTCACCGCAATGGCACAGGCCGGAATAAAATATTTTTCTACGGCTCCCAACTATTTCGACCGGATCGGTGACATCCTGGTTCAATGGGAAAATAAGCCATTTTATTGGGTTTCACCGTCCGGGCAGGAGAAAGTTTTGGTGTGGGTTCCCCTGAAGGGATATGCCCTGTCTCACACGATCGGTAAACTCTCCACTGAATTTGCCGATAAGTTTGCCACACAGCTGAACACCACAAATTATCCTTATGATATCGCCTACCTGCGTTGGAGCGGTCATGGAGATAATGCCGAACCCGATCCTGCGATTTGTGAATTTATCAGCAACTGGAATTCGAAGTATACCTATCCCCGCTTCATCATCTCCTCAACAAGTGAGGCGTTCGAAGCATTTGAACATAAATTTGGAAGTCAGTTGAAACGGATCAAAGGGGATTGGAGCCCATACTGGGAAGATGGTGCCGGTTCTTCGGCACTCGAAACCGGAATGAGCAGGGCTAATTCCGATCGCTTGTCTCAGGCTGAAGCCATCTGGGCCATGAAAAATCCCGCAGGTTATCCTGCCGCAGAATTTGAGGAAGCCTGGAAAAATGTGCTCCTCT
Organism: uncultured Bacteroidia bacterium; assembly: GCA_903923905.1. Lineage (GTDB taxonomy): Bacteria > Bacteroidota > Bacteroidia > Bacteroidales > Prolixibacteraceae > JAAFHB01. The sequence continues at coordinate 98,493 of CAIXZH010000004.1, read as the reverse complement.
ACTCCGAACACACCTGGGGAGCCTGGTGCAGCGTTACCGATCCGGAAAACAAGATGACCAAAGAACAGTGGGCGATTAAACAGGGATATGTTCTTGATGCCGGCCGACAGTCAAATCACTTGCTAGATAAGGGACTGATAATGAATGAGAAAAAAGGTCCGGGTTCAGATCTCGACATTTATAACACCAACTCCTGGAGCCGGTCTGAAGTCGTTATGATCCCCGATTCATTATCAAAGGCTGGTGACTGTGTAACCGGTTCAGATGGTAAGCTCATTCCATCGCAACGGTTATCGACCAGAGAGTTAGCCATCCTGGTAAAATCTCTTCCCCCCTATTCAGCCAGGCGGTTGCACATTTCCGACAGCAAACCATTCTCTGCAGCGCATATAAAAATCGGGGAAAACTCTATGGATAATGGACTGATCTCAATCACAATCGATCCTGGGACAGGTGCAATTTCTTCCTTAAAATCGGTATCTGCAAAAGACATTAACCTGGTGAATAGTGCTTCGGGTTATGGAATAAATGATTACGCATTTCTGGAATCGGATAAGATTAACGATATCAGGAAAACAGATCAGGTTAAAATCACGGTAAAAGAGAAAGGTCCGCTGGTTGCTTCGTTACTTATCGAATCTGAAGCCTCGGGATGCAACAAGCTTTTGCGTGAAGTGCGAGTCTTTGCAGGAGAAGACCAGGTTGAACTGGTAAACGTTGTGGATAAAAAACGGGCTGAAATAAACCCTAAGCCAGGAGATTGGAAATTTGCACAGAAGGGCGGAAAAGAGAGTGTAAACTTTGCATTTCCGTTCATGGTCAATCATGGCGACATAAATATCGATGTCCCTTACGGTGTGATGCAACCCGAAAAAGACCAGATTCCAAGTGCCTGCAAGAACTGGCTGACCGCAGGGAGGTGGGCCGACGTATCCAATAATAACACAGGTATTGAGCTGGTCACCCTGGATGCACCTCTCTTCGAGGTGGGAGGAATCACTGCGGTGATGCTGGGATCACAAACCAATCCGGACATCTGGAGAAAACATATCGAACCAACCCAAATATTGTTCTCATGGGCCATAAACAATCATTGGGGGACCAATTACAGGGCTTACCAGGAGGGATTAATAACATTCCGCTATGCTCTGAGGCCTCACAGGAAATTCAGGCCCAGTGAGAATTCAAAATATGCCATAGGGTTAAGTCAGCCCTTACTTATTAAGCAGGCTTCCATGGAAACTCCTGTTTTTTCCGGAATCTATCCCGATCAACCTCAGGTTCTTGTGACCTCATTTAAGCCGTGCGATGACGGAGATGGATGGATGGTTACCCTTTTCAATTCTTCCGATTCAAGTGTAAGGACCAAACTTATTTCGAATAAGAATCCGATCCAACAGGTCTGGAAAAGCAATACAGGAGAGGAAAAACTGGAGGAAATACCAGGAAATCCGGAACTTCCGGCATGGGGGGTCACTATAATCAGGGTAAAATAAATGAGAATTCCGGAAGCAAAATATTAACCAATACTTAAACCACCTAAAATGAATCGATACGTCCTCATGATATCTGTCGTTGCGGCATTGGGCGGACTTCTGTTCGGCTTCGATACCGCTGTAATTTCAGGAACCATCAATTTTATTCAGCCTTATTTTGGTTTGTCTGAAGCGGGCCTGGGCTGGACTGTGAGCAGCCTGTTATTTGGTTGCATTGGCGGCGTATTTTTTGCCGGAAAAGCAGGGGATCACTATGGACGGAAAAAAGTGCTCATGTTTGCAGCCTTGTTGTTTTTTATCTCGGCAATAGGAAGTGCCTCGGCCCATTCTCTCCTATACTTTCTGATTGCACGAATTCTGGGCGGACTCGCAGTTGGTGTGGCTTCAATCCTTTCTCCCATGTACATTGCAGAATTGGCACCGGCTCAATACCGGGGCTCATTGGTTTCGTTAAATCAACTTGCCATTGTTGTCGGAATTCTGGTCGCATTCTTCAGTAACTACCTCCTTGTTGGAACGGGTGTAAACAATTGGCGATGGATGTTGCTGGTAATGGCAGCTCCGGCAGTGCTGCTTTTTTTTAGTTTGTTTCTGGTTCCAGAAAGTCCGCGATGGTTGGTTGCCAGGATGCGCAGCAGGGAAGCGCTGAATATCTTAATCAAAACCTCGGGAGAAGAGCTGGCCGGTTGTGAATTGCACCAAATTGAAGAGACATTGAAAATCCATCAGGAGGCGGTTTTCAGCGATTTAATACAATCAAAAATAAGGCCGCTACTGATCATTGGAATTATACTGGCTGTATTTCAGCAGATTACAGGAATCAACACGATTATGTATTATGCACCCAAGATATTTGCCAGTGTGGGTGACTCCAACGGAACAGCTTTGCTTCAGACCATCGCCATAGGGTGTACAAATGTGATTTTCACCCTGATCGCGATGGCACTGATCGATCGGTTTGGCCGCAGATTATTGTTGATCTTTGGCTCAGCTGGGATGATGACCATGCTCCTGGGTTTGTCAGCCCTGTATTTTATGAAGCAGACCTCAGGCATTATGGTGCTTGTATTTATTCTGGGGTATATCGCCTTTTTCAGCGCCTCACTCGGACCTGCAGTCTGGGTGGTCGTTGCCGAATTATTCCCCAACCGGCTTCGCAGCAAAGGGATGTCCGTGGCTATTGTCACCCTCTGGATCGCCTGCACCATTGTATCTGTCACCTTTCCAATCATGCTCCAGAAATTAAGCGGGGGGATCACCTTTCTGATATTCGCCGTGATCTGCCTGGCCAACTCGTTGTATGTCTGGCAATTTGTTCCCGAAACTAAAGGAAAAACACTGGAAGAACTTGAATTTGAGCTCAGTAAGAAATTTTAAGTATATATTTAATCGCGCAATTCCATATTTCAGAACCTAACCTTAGAATCAATCTTTATGAAAAACATAATTCTATTTTTCTTATTCGTATTCTTTTTAAGTAGTTGCATGGAAAAGGTGATTCACCGGCAGATCATCAGTTTGAATGGTATCTGGGAAATCACTAAAACAGATTCAATGACTGCCATCCCCTCCAAATTTACCTCTTGTGTTGAAGTTCCGGGCTTGGTGGATCTGTCGAGACCAAAAATCGACAGTCAGGATTCAATCTATAACAATTCGGTGTATTGGTACAAACGCACTTTTACAATAAAAGAATTGTCCTCTCCTGTGGTTCAACTAAAGATCAATAAATCAGCCTATCATACCTGGGTTTTTGTAAACAAAAAGCTGGTTGGCGAGAATTTGTACAATTTCACACCGTCACTGTTTGAGCTGAAACCATTTCTCAATGCGGGGAGTAAAGAGAATGAACTGATCATTGCTGTCGGATGCAGGAATAACCTGCCCGATACCGTGGTAAACGGGAATGATTTCGAGAAAATAAAATATATCCCGGGGATCTACGATGATGTAAAACTAATTATTTCGGGTTATCCGTTTATTTCGAATGTACAGACTGTACCGGATGTAATAAATGAGCGACTACGGGTAATCGCAGAAATCGTAACCAAATCCGGCCCGGCAGAGACAGAAGTTTCGTATATTATTCGTGAAACTGTTTCTGGAAAAGTTGTTGCTCGTGGATCTTTGTCCCCCCAAAATAAATCGGGGGCAAATCTCGAACGAGTAGATTTTACTGTTAATATGTCGGGATGCAGATTATGGACACCTGAACATCCATTCTTGTACAACCTGGAGCTTACTACTTCAGGAGATTATTCAAAAACACGTTTTGGAATGCGCACCTTTACAGTCAGCCGGGATAGCGCACTATTTTTACTAAACAACAAACCTTATTTCCTGAGGGGAACCAATGTCTGTATTTTCCGGTTTTTTGAAGATCCCCAAAGGGGGAGTCTGCCATGGGACAATAAATGGATCACAAAATTACACAGCCGGTTTAAGGAGATGAATTGGAACAGTATTCGTTATTGTATTGGATTTCCACCTGAAAAATGGTACGAGACTGCTGATAGCCTGGGAATGCTGATTCAGGACGAATTCCCGGTCTGGACAGGAGATAAGGGAGGCTTTGGAAAATTTCAGGGAAGAATTTCCTCCAAACAGCTTGCTGCTGAATACCGGAATTGGATTCGTGAGCGATGGAACCATCCGTGTATTGCGGTGTGGGATGGGCAAAATGAATCGGTGAATGATACTACAGGTAAAGCAATAAAGCTGGTGCGTTCACTTGATTTGTCAAATCTTCCATGGGATAATGGGTGGGCTTCCCCGGTTAGTGAGAATGATGCTATTGAAGCACACCCTTATTTATTTTTTCGATACTTCGATGGAAAAAATCCAACAGAAGGGGGTTATTTAAAAGAACTGTTTTCAACGATTCGTCTGCCAAATAATGACCCTAATGAATTTAATCCCAGGCCAAACGGCGAACGATATCATAATCCTGTTATTGTAAATGAATACTCATGGCTTTGGCTTAACAGAGATGGAACTACCACAACTCTGACTGATCGGGTCTATCGGATAGTTTTCCCCGAGGCCATTACAAATGATCAGAAATTTGAGGCTTGTGCCAAAAATACGGCAATCCTCACTGAATACTGGAGGGCTTATCGCAAATGCGCCGGGATCATGCACTTTTGTGGTCTTGGATATTCACGTTCCGGACAGCCCCGCGGGCAGACCAGCGACAATTTCACCGATATTGGGATGCTGACGTATGAGCCTCATTTTGTGAACTATGTGAAACCGGCATTCAACCCGGTTGGATTGATGATTGAATTGTGGGAAAAATCGTATAAACCCGGCAGCGAAATTACAATCCCAGTTCATGTGTTCAACGATATCGAAGAAGAGTGGAAAGGATCAGTAAAATTGTCAGTATTTAGTGAAGGAAAAAACCTTTCGGTTCAAAATACAAAAATAATACTTAATAAGTTTGAGGTAAAAGTGGTCGGATTTAAAATGAATATGCCTTTGGTCAAGGGAAATTACCAGATGCAAGCTGAAATAAATTATAAAGGTGAATCTGTAAAAAGTTACAGGGATTTAAAGATTGAATAAAAATGACAAAAAGCTATTTAAAAAACCCTTCAAAATTCAATAACCTGCCGGTTGTTGAGGTAAAAAATGAGCAATATCGGGTGGTAAACGGGTGGAGCGATATTTGCGCCAGATTATCCCTGGCAATCCATAAAATTCCGAAAAAGAAAAGGTTCGTGATCGTCGAAACATACCAGGGAGTCATCCATGAAGAACTGATTGCCAATCTTCAGGCCGGACTTAAACCCTCTGTTTTTATTAATGCTTCAGATTTTATGCTGTCTGAGGAGGAGATCAAAAAACTGACCTTCCCTGACGTTACCAATGACCGGATTTTTGGGTTTCTGACACGTCTCTCGATGGATGCTTTTTTCGACCCTGAAAAAGTCAAAACGTTTCAGAAACAGATCGAAGGGATGGAAGAAGGTGTGATCTTGATTTACGGCTATGGAGCATCCTTGTTATGTCCGAAACCCGATTTATTGGTCTACGCAGATATGGCCCGTTGGGAGATCCAATTGAGGATGCGCAAACACCTGGTGGATAATATCGGGGTGAATAACAGGGATATCGCCGACTGGATGTTACTCTACAAACAGGGCTTCTTTGTGGACTGGCGCGCATGCGACCGGCTCAAGAAAACCTTACTCGACCGCATCGATTTCCTGCTCGACACCAATAAAATCAATGAACCCAAACTTGTTGAATGGAAAGCGATTTTAGAGGGTTTGGAATTGGCCATTAACCGGCCTTTCAGTGTGGTGCCGTTTTTTGATCCGGGGCCATGGGGCGGACAGTGGATGAAAGAGGTTTGTAATCTTGACCCGTCGGCTCCCAACTATGCCTGGTGTTTCAACTGCGTTCCAGAGGAGAACAGCCTTCTGCTTAAATTCGGTGATGATGTGATTGAGATACCCTCAATTAACATGGTATTTCGTCATCCGCGTGAGTTGCTTGGCGACCCGGTCCACGGTCGGTTTGGGGATGAGTTTCCGATCCGGTTTGACTTCCTCGATACCATGGAAGGGGGTCACCTGAGTCTCCAGGTCCATCCGCTAACCGAATATATCCAGGAGAAATTCGGGATGCATTATACCCAGGACGAGAGCTATTACATGATGGAAACCGGGGATGACGCCATCGTCTATCTTGGACTGAAAGAGGGGGTAAACCCTGAAGCATTGATGACTGAACTCGAAGAAGCACATGCAGGAGGAAAATCGTTCGATGCCGAAAAACATGTGCAGACGTGGCCAATGAAAAAACACGATCATGTGTTGATACCAGCCGGAACAATCCATTGTTCAGGGAAAAGCAGCATGGTTCTTGAGATCAGCGCAACACCCTATATTTTTACGTTCAAACTGTGGGACTGGGGCAGGCTGGGAATGGATGGAAAACCCCGGCCTATCAATATTGAACACGGTAAAAAGGTGATCCAATGGGACCGGACCACGCAATGGACCAAAGAAAATCTGGTAAATCACATTCAGGTAGTTGCTCAGGGAGACGGCTGGATTGAAGAGAGTACCGGACTGCATGAACGTGAGTTTATCGAAACCCGCCGTCACTGGTTCACCCAAAAGGTGGACCATGATACCAATGGCGGGGTTCAGGTGATTTGCCTGGTCGAAGGTGATGAGGTAATCGTGGAGAGTCCATTAAATAATTTTGAACCGTTTGTGGTCCATTACGCCGAGGTGTTTATTGTTCCCGCCAGGGTTGGAGCATACACCATCCGACCGTTCGGACCGGGTGAAGGGCAGAAATGCGGAACGTTAAAAGGATATGTCAGGTTTTGATTGTTTATTTGTTCTTAAAAATGGATGATGTAGTTGATAATAACCTCATAATTGCGTAACTTTTGGACAAATTTGACTCTTTGACAATTAATCTGTCCGACATGTCAAATTTGTCCAACTAAAAGTTTGATTGTAAATTTGAACAAGATGGATAAGCAATATAACCCTGACGGTTTTATCCCCAAACATGGTGGGTACGAAAAATTGATAACTTATCAAAAATCTGAAATCATTTATGATGGAACTTACTATTTTACAAAGAAATATTTTCGGCCCTACGATCGTACAATTGATCAAATGGTACAAGCTGCCCGCTCAGGAAAGCAAAACATTATAGAAGGCAGCATGGCTTCGGGCACTTCAAAAGAAATGGAAATTAAACTCACTAATGTTGCCCGCGCCTCGCTTGAAGAACTTTTAGCCGATTACAAAGATTTTTTACGCGTCAGGAAGTTAAAACAATGGGATAAAAATCACAAATATTATGCCCCGCTAACAAAATTACTCATAAAGCAAGATGCCAACTATCATGACTATCAAAAAGGAATTGAAAGCACAGATCCTGAAGTGGCAGCCAATGTGATGATTGGATTAATCAATCTTACATCTTATTTACTTTCAAGGCAGATTCAAACACTGGAAAAGGAATTTCTGAATGAAGGTGGTTTGCGTGAAAGGATGTCACAGGCAAGGATTGATGTAAGAAAAAATCAGAAATAAAAAATTGAGTAAAAGTATTATTTATTAGATAATTAAGGAAGTATGAACTTCTATCCCGGCTTTGATATCCACCCAACGGCAGACCCAATGGGATTTACCTATGGCCCCGGTGTTTTCGGACCGGAAGTTGATAACCGGACACTCGAATCGATACGTAAGAGCCTGCACAACCCGGATTGCCATGGACCCGATCCGGTCTATGCGATCGCCATGGATGTTGGCAAATCGGAACACCTCCCCATGTTAGCGCAATGTCACTTATTGTATGGGGCGGTAACTTATGCCGCGGGTCGTTTGGGAGATGAACCTGTCCGCAGCCAGGGACATATTCACCGGATTTCTCCATATTCAGGGTGGTCAACACCCGAAGTTTATGAGATCTGGTCGGGGAAAGCCATTATTTACATGCAGGAAACGGCCAGCGACCAGCCGGGCAGGTGCTTTGCCATTTTCGCCGAACCGGGAGATGTAGTCATTGTTCCACCAGGCTGGGCACATGCAACCATCAGTGCTGGCCCGGACCAACCCCTGACTTTTGGTGCCTGGTGCGACCGGGAGTATGGATTTGAATATGAGGATGTCCGCAGACATAAAGGGCTTGCCTGGTTTCCAATAATCAATGCAAAAGGTGAAACCGGATGGTCTAAAAATCCGAATTATCTTGATTGCGAACTGACTTTAAAGGCTCCTGAACGATACTCTCAATTTGGAATCGAACCGGGAAAAGCAATCTACTCACAGTTTGAGGAAGATCCGGAACGATTTCTATTCGTGACTCAACCTCAAATAATGGCAACAATATGGAAAGAATTTATTCCTTAAACATGCTCTAAATCACCCTAAATAATCCCATATTTTAATAGCTTTGTCAACCGCGGACCAGTAAATACTTCAATATAAATCACTATTAATCAACTTTCTTAACATGAAAAACATTCCGGTTATCGCTATTGCTGAAAAGACTCTTGCCGAGGCTTACGAAGCCGCCATCCTCGCCGTATATCAAAAAGGGACCCGGTTTAAAACCCAGTACGACAAACCTGAAGACCCCGAAAGCATGGATTGTACCATGAACATAACGATTGAAGAGCCGGAAACCGATCCGATGATCCATATGGCTTTCCCCGGAGGAATTGAGGAACTGAAGGAATATGTGATGGAATTAAAGGGAGTCAAAGACCACTGGACCAAAAACCTGAATATAGAAAACGATAATCGGTGGGAATACACCTATCATGGCAGATTACAGCATTACGGGGTCTGGAAAGAGTTGATTGATGACAAATCACAGGAGGTTGGACCTTTCAAGGTTGATCAGATTCAATCGGTTATCAATAAGCTGTCGAAACAGCCTTTCACACGTCAGGCACAGATGATTACCTGGATGCCAAATATCGATCTCGATTGTTATGACCCCCCATGTTTGCAATCGTTGTGGTACCGCATCCTTGAAGACGAGCAGGGTGTTTACTGGCTCAATTGCAACATCCGTTTCCGGAGTAATGATGCCTGGGGAGCCAACTTTATGAATATGTTCGGATTCATTCAGTTTAACAAAGAGGTGATCGCTGCAGGTGTAGCCGAAAAAACGGGCAAAACCGTCAGGCTGGGACGTTTAAACTGGCATGCCGATTCGTTTCATATCTATGGAAAGGATCTGAAAGTAGCCAAGGAGCGGCTTTTCGACAGGCTCGGTGAAATTAGTTTTGAGGAACGGACCATGAGTTTTAATGAGGATTTTATCCGGGAAATCTATGATCAGGCAGAAGAACAGGTAGCCAATAAAATCAAAAAATACGACAAGAGCCATTCAAATAAATAAGGAAGATAAAATCCTCTTTCTTCCCTTATTTTGAAATTACTGCCGTTAGGTTCTTCCGTTGCGTCGCGAACCCGACAGAACTCTTTTTATATCAGACTTTATGCGGTAAAGGGGCAGAGCACCGTTTATATTTGTAGAACAGGGATTAAATGTATTCAAACCAGAGGCTGTCCCGAAAGTCTTTTTTTACTTTTGAGACAGCCTCCTGATAATTATTACTTCACAATTCTGAAATTGAGTGGCAGTTCACCATTATTCCCGAGTGAAGCGATAGATTTCGCCTCCGTTTGGGTGAAATTTCCGGAAATTTCACATCTCCCTCCGGTGATTACTGAACGGACAATAGGAGCTGCCAGAATATGATTATCCATAACAATTGCAATGGCATGGCCAATATTCCGTTCAGTCGCATCAGCCCATAAATGTACAGCCGATTCTTTGATCCGAATCTCTATATCATTGATTTTGGAGGATTTACTTTGGCCGCTATGAACATTTTCAATCTCTGATTTAACCAGAAGCGGACCTTTTCCCACATTTATTTTGAGAACATAAAGGCATTCATCCGAATCTCCGGACTGGGAATCCCAGATAAATATACATTTTTGATCCAGCCCCTGGCTCTTCAAATACGCCTTTACTTTGGTATCCACTGAAACTGAAGCACATCCGATCTTTGCTCCATAGTCCATTGAATTACCTACATTTAAAAGGGTGAAAAGCTGAGTATCTCCTTTTAAAAGTTCCGTCAGGCTTGCCCTGTCGTAGGTCTCATAAACTGCCAACGCACCTTTTGCGGTCAGCAGGTTCCGGATCGCCTTTAAATCAAGGTCCGGACCAACGGCTACCTGAATTTGTTTCTTCTCCGGAATCATGGAGATGGTAAACTCTTCCGGGCTGAATTCCTTTAACCGGGCTGAAATAATCTGAGCAGATTGTGAAAGCTGAGCCGCCGACCCTGCTTTGTCTGTAGCTTGAATCAGTATAGTATTTTTGGGATTTGACTTGCCGGTCAAACCTGTTGCAAGGGTCGTGAAAAGGAAGATTGCGATTATTGAATAGATTATTGTTTTCATTTTTTAAAATTTTAAGTTAATAATTCAGTTCTCCTTTTGATTTAAAAGAAGGAAAATTATTGATTCCACTAAAATTAAACGGGAATTTAACTTAAAACCGGTAAATCTTCATTGTCTGTTGAAACAGGGTGATAACAAAACCTGTCGGGGAGACAAAGTTTTATCAATAATTCAGATTTTTGAAGCCATGAAAACTGCCGGCAAATTTTCCGGTTGTCAGCAATCACCTTTATCGCCTCACTGAAAAGATTAATATTCTCATTATAAATAATATACAAACAGCTTTTATGAATGGAAGGCATTGGGATTGCATCTGCTGCAACAGCCTTGGAGTGATTTAAACTAAACTCAGTTTTTAAGGCATATTGATAGGAACAGGAGGTCTGGTGGAGTGTTTTGCCGGGAAAAAATGAAATAAGGATGAAGAAGAGAACTATGATTATGGCAGTTCCCCAATAATTTTCGGTATCTCCCTTCTGATCGGTCATAGAACAAAACTATACAATTTAATCAACACATTCCCAATATTTCCTACTAATCCAGGAAAATATTTTTTTCCCGGATCCGATAGATCATTGAATCCTGAATCCCTGCATTTCAAAAAACAGAGGCTGCCGGAAATCAAAATTTCCAGACAGCCTCTATTCTATTTAAAAAAGTAGTCTTAACGCAATAACTTGGTGGTAAGGTTAGTGATACTTGTTTGAATAGAATCAAACGGTTTACCATCTTTTGTCCAGTCCTGCTCAACAAACATATATTTCAACCCGGCAATTTTTTTGGCAGCCAGAATCTCCTTGAAATTGATAATACCAGCCCCTACAGGTGCAAAATCCTTGGTTGATGGAACATAGAATGGAGCTTCCTTGGTATACATATCTTTCATATGGAAGAGTTGGAACCGTCCCGGGTATTTCTTGAACATTTCAACAGGGTTTTGTCCTGCCTTGGTTGCCCAGAAAAGATCAAGCTCCATAGTCACCAGATCTTTGTCCAGTTCTTTCATAAAGACATCATAGTAAGGAGTTTTACCCTCTACCTTGGCAAATTCAAAATTATGGTTGTGGTATCCAAACTGGATTCCATGTTGTTTCATAATACCACCCACCTTGTTCCAGTCTGCGGCCATTTTTTGAAAGCTGGCGATGGTTGTCCGGGCCTCTTCGACGACCCAGGGTTGTACGCAATATTTAACACCGAGTTTGGCATGGTCCTCGGCCATTTTCTTGGCATTATCCAGTGTGATACCCAATGCTTCAACCTGGGTGTGACTGCTGATGGCCTCCATACCAAGGTCGTTTACCAGTTTCTTAAACTCTTCCGGTTCGTATCCATAAAATTTCCCATTGGAATAGCTCGCCAGTTCAACGTATTTGAACCCGATATCAGAAACCCTCTTCAAAGATCCGGGAACATCTTTTGCCATCGCATCCCGGATGGTATACAACTGAAGACCAATACCGAAAGTTTTGGGATCAACCGGCGCCGCTTTAAATGCATATTCTGAAAGAACCATTGCCCCTAAAGCACCAGTGGCCGACACTTTTAAAAAATTCCTTCTGGATTGTAATTTTTTCATAATTCCTGCTATAAATATTTGGTTAAAATTGAACTTCATGGCTGATTGAAACTAAGGCTAAAATTAATAAAAATAGACTAACTTCGTATGCTTAAAATTGAAATCTTTTCCACTATGATATCAATCAAACACTATGCAGCAATATGGTTTTTGGTAATTGTTGCAGTACCTTCTATGGCCCAAAATTCAGGCAGAATTGCCATTGTCCCACAACCCTCGCAGGTAACCGAACATTCCGGTGTTTTCAGGATTACAAAAGTGACCAGGATAAAGAGCGACCCTGCGTTTTCAGAAGTAGCCACCCTCTTTGCAAAACAGGCTGATATTAAGGCAATTGGATTGAAGCCAGAAACAAATGGCCCATCCCTGATTAACTTTGTGCATGCCGGTAAGGAAATCGTGGCCGACAGTGCGGGGTATCGCCTGGTAATTACCCCGGAAAAGATCACCATAATGGCTTTAACACACACCGGGGCATTGAATGGTATGGAGTCCCTTTTGCAATTGATCCTGCTTCAGCCAAAAACGGGGGAGGTACCCTGTGCTGAGATTACCGATCATCCACGGTTTGGCTACCGCGGAGTAATGCTGGATGTATCCCGCAACTTTTTTCCGGTCCCTACAATCAAACGTTTTCTCGACCTGATGGCTTTGTACAAACTGAATAAATTCCACTGGCATCTGACCGACGGTCCCGGATGGCGGCTGGAAATCAAAAAATATCCCGAACTGACCTCCGAAACGGCATGGCGTACTCATAAAACGTGGAAGGAGTGGTGGGACAGCCCGCGCCATTACCTCGATGAAGGGAATCCCAATGCTTATGGAGGTTATTATACCCAGGAACAAGCCCGGGAAATTGTCGCTTATGCTGCCCAACGCGGAATTACGGTTATTCCGGAGATCGAGATGCCAGGACATTCTGATGAGGTACTCGCGGTTTATCCCAATCTTGCCTGCTCCGGTAAGCCATTCGTAAACGGCGAACTTTGTCTGGGCAATGATTCTACCTTTATTTTTCTGAAAAATGTACTCACGGAAGTGATGGCAATCTTTCCCTCGGAATATATCCATGTCGGAGGCGACGAGGCCGATCAGAGTGCCTGGAAAAAGTGCCCGAAATGCCAGAAAAGGATGCGGGATGAGCAACTCAAAAATGAGTCTGAACTGCAAAGCTATGGCGTCCGCCGGATTGAACAATTTTTATCGTCAAAGGGTAGAAAGCTTCTTGGATGGGATGAAATCCTCGAAGGTGGCCTTGCCCCTGCTGCAACGGTCATGTCGTGGCGCGGCGAAGAGGGTGGCATAACCGCTGCAAAAATGGGGCATGAGGTGATTATGACCCCGGGCAATTATTGCTATTTTGACCATTACCAGGCAGATCCTGCAACCCAGCCGCTGGCCATTGGCGGATATCTGACCACTGAGAATGTCTATTCCTATGAACCTGTTCCGGCTGAGCTTGAGGGATCAAAAGCCAAGTTTATCATGGGAGCCCAGGCAAATATCTGGACAGAATTTATTCCAACGATCGAACATCTGGATTACATGACCTATCCCCGGTTGCTTGCCATGGCTGAGGTGACCTGGTCAAAGAAGGAAGATCGCAACTTTGAGAGTTTCAGGACCAGGTTGCAATCACATTACCGGCTCCTGCAACGGCTGAATGTAAACTATTGCCGGCCGGCCTATAGCCTGGAAATTGGAACCAAATTTGACTATGATGCAAAAAAGGTAAAAGTCAGCTTTAAAAGCGAGCAGTTTAATCCGGAGATTTATTATACTTTAGACGGGTCTGAACCAACAACATCTTCTCAATCATACAACGGAGGTTTTGAGGCTACAGGACCGGCAAAGATTTGTGCTGCAATCTTTGAAAATGGGAAAATGAAAGGAAAACCGACCAGACTGGATATCGATTTTCATCTGGCAATCGGGAAAAAAGTGGTTTACAATCAGCCTTACAGCAAAGGTTATCCGGCCCAAAAAGAGGCAACGCTGGTCAATGGCTACCGCGGCTCACTCACTTACGGGGACGGGCAGTGGCAGGGTTTTGACACCAATGACATGGATGTGACCATTGATCTGGAGAATCCCCTTGCATTGAAAACACTTGCGGTCTCATTTATTCAGCAAACCGGCCCGGGAGTATTTATGCCCGATTTTGTGGAGATCTCACTTTCAGATGATGGGAAAGATTTCCGGAAGGTGAAAACGGTCAATAACGACATTCCATTAACACAATCCGCGCTCACTTTTAAAGAGTTTAAATTTGATCTTGCGGGAGAAAAGGGGAGATACATCAGGGTAATTGCAAAAAATGGGCAGCACGGATTTTTGTTTGCAGATGAAGTGATTATTTACTAAAATATTTTGTTCGCCGTCAAATATGAAGATTTGATTTTCTTAGGTTGGGATGTCGTTTCGAAGCTACACATGCAAGGCAATTTAACCTATGAGCTAATTGCGCAATGCCGCTTTTCGAATGCCAATTTTCCGTCAGCGAAGTGCTGAAACCCGATTTTGAGTAGCTGTTATTACAGTCAAGAACCTTATTCAGTTACAGTTGCAGCGTCAATTTTAAATGGCCTCCAAGTCCTTGTTGAATAATTTTCATTAATGTCGACAGCCTAATGTCCGATGAATTATTTTCAATCCTTGAAATGTATGATTTATTGGTGCCACATTTTTGTGCCAGTTCTTCTTGTGTCATACCTAATTTAATCCTTGCCTCTTCAAGTAAAACTCCGAGACGGAAAGATTCAAATTGTTGTTCCCATTGTTCACGTTTGGGTTGTCCTTTCTTCCCGTACTTTTTGTCGAGAATCTGGTCTAGTGTGGTAATATTACGCTTTGTATTCATCCTGATATTCCTCCATTATTTTAATTGCCTTTTCTAATTCCATTTTCGGTGTCTTTTGAGTTTTCTTATGAAAAGCGTTTCCAAGAACCACTAAATTCCCTTTGTCAAAAAATGAAAAGATGCGATAAATGTTGCTACCTACTTCAATTCTAATCTCATAAAGTCCTTTAGTCCCTTCCAGGTGCCTGAAATATTTCTCCGGAACTTGTCGGGTAACACGAATTAGATTTAGCGTCCACTCTATTTTTACCTGAACGTTGTCCGTCTGCATCACATAGAAGTCGAGAAAATAGTTCTTATAAGCGATCACCTGTCTCTCAAAGTTCATGGAACAAAGTTAACTGTTTAGACAACTATTCCCAAATTTATTTTTTGACAATATTTTTCTTTGGCTGAATTTTTTTAGCTTCCAATAAGAAAGGAGAATATCAGATTAAAGTTTCTCTTGATAGCAGGTGTCTGTTTTGTAAAGTGTTATTGTCACCACCGGGATCGAGTAGGCACTACACTCCAGGTAAGTAAATTCTTTTCTATTCAACTAATTTAAAAGGTTCGCTCCAAATTATATTATTTTTAATCTTAAACTTGTTTATCAAAACCGTCTCGAAATCAAAGACTGATTTCACTTCTTGTTTTTTAACAAGGATAAAGCCCAGTTTAAAAGATTTGCCTTTGATTTGATCAAAGGGACATAGGATACGGAAAACAGCGTTAATAATGATCTTATCTCTTTAATTCATTTTATTAATTAAAGGGAAATTTCTTGTACAATCCGGATAATAAAAATGCAAAATATCCGATGAGAAAATCCAATTTTGTTGCCAGGAACAGTTCATTGTCCAAAAACAGATGGTTGAATCAGTATTATTCAACAGACAAATATTAGCGCTAAAAAAAGAGCCTGTTTGAGGTTCAATCTTGCTAACATCGAATTTATGAATTGAATTTACTTGAATTGTAATATCAGGCCTTTTTTGATCAAGGCTTCAACATTGAAATATCACGATGAATATACCTGTATAAATTAAGATTGATAACTTCTACATCATAAATGTCCTTTATTATACAATTGATATATTTGATGTTCACAAAATCCACTCTTTCCAAATAAAATAGTCCTCAGTAAAAATTCCTTTCATGAAATCGGGTTCTGTTTTAAACAACCCAAAAACAGACGATCCGCTGCCTGACATGGCGGCATAAACCGCACCATGACTGAGCAGTTTTGATTTAATTTCATTAATTTCAGGGAAAAGCGGGAATACAGAAGCTTCAAAATCGTTTACAAGATTCTCCTGCCATTTTTCAGGAGCCATTTGGATAGCCTCAGACAACACACATTTGGGAGCTCCCGGTTTGATTCCGGCGTAGGCAACCTTTGTCCCAACACCAACCGGAGGCTTTACCAGAACCAGGAAATAGCCATTTAAAGACAAATCAATTTCCTGAAGCTTCTCCCCTATTCCGGTAGCAAACGCAGGCTTATTTTCGATGAAAAAGGAACAGTCGGCCCCTAATTTGTGAGCATAACCCTTTAGCTGCTCCGTTGTTAAGCCCAGCCCGAAGTTTTCGTTAAGACCTTTCAGTAAAAAGGCGGCATCCGAAGAGCCTCCACCCAGGCCGGCGCCAAAGGGGATCACCTTGTGCAAATGGATATCCAATCCGGGAAGCGGGTAATCTGCAGCGAGTAAACGATAAGCCTTCACTACAATATTTTCTTCAAAATCAATGTTCAGCGGAATACCCGAACTCGAAAAATTGATCTTATTTTGCTTATTTTCAATAAATTCCAGACCATCCTTCAATCCTATCAGATAAAAGACGGTTTCGAGTTCATGGTAGCCATCCCCCCTTTTTCGAAGGATATTCAGCCCCAGGTTAATTTTGGCATTGGGGAAAATGACCATTTTTTCAAAATATTGGATTTGAATTATAAGTTGAATCCTTCTCCGAAAAATCGAAATATAAAAGTACCAAATGGCATCTAGACACAAAGTACCACAAAATCGAACATTTAGAAACCGTTTAAAAATTACATTTAAACCTTTTTTGCCCGTAGGGCATCCATTTCAATAGAATAACCAATCAAGGAAATACCATTGTCCGTTAGGACATTAACAATTATTTATAACTTTCCAGTGGCTCGCAGGTACAGAACAGGTTGCGGTCACCCCAGGCATTATCGACGCGGCCAACAGGAACCCAGAACTTATTCTCCCGAAGCCACTCCAGCGGGAAAGCAGCCTTTTCGCGGGAATAGGAATGCGTCCATTCGTTGGCAGTAAGCATTTCAGCCGTATGCGGGGCATTCATCAAAACATTATCAGTCTTGTCCGCAACCCCTGTTTCAACCTCTTTGATCTCATCAAAAATTGCATTCATCGTATCCACAAAACGATCCAGCTCTTCTTTCGATTCACTTTCGGTTGGTTCAACCATCAGGGTTCCGTGAACCGGGAATGAGAGTGTCGGGGCATGGAACCCATAATCCATCAGTCGTTTTGAAATATCGGTTTCCGAAATACCGGAAGCAGTCTTAAGATGCCTGCATTCCAAAATCATCTCATGGCCTACCCTGCCATTCTCACCGGTATATAATATGCCATAATTGTCTTTCAACCGGGCTGCGATATAATTGGCATTCAAGATGGCAATTTTGGTTGCATCCGTGAGCCCGTCAGCGCCCAGCATCTTGATATACCCGTAGGTAATGGTCAGGACAGAAGCGCTTCCCCAGGGTGCACCCGAAACGGCATGAATTCCAACATGACCGTTATTCATTACTGAATGGGCCGGTAAAAATTCAACCAGGTGCTTTGCCACACAAATTGGGCCAACTCCCGGACCACCACCCCCATGGGGAATGGCAAATGTTTTATGGAGATTAAGGTGGCAAACATCGGCACCGATCCGGCTCGGATTGGTCAGACCAACCTGGGCATTCATATTGGCACCATCCATATAAACCTGACCGCCATACCGATGAATAATGCTGCACATTTCGGTAATCGACGATTCAAATACCCCATGCGTGGAAGGATAGGTCACCATGAAGCATGAAAGATTATCCTTAAATTCTTCTGCTTTGACCTTTAATTCATTTACATCGATATTTCCCCGCTCGTCACATGGGACGACCACCACTTTCATCCCGGCCATTACGGCACTTGCAGGATTTGTTCCATGGGCTGAGGAGGGGATCAAAGCGACATTACGGTGTCCCTCTCCCCTGCTTTTATGATATTCCCTGATCACCAGTAGCCCTGCATATTCACCGGCTGCTCCTGAATTGGGCTGCAGTGAGATGTCAGCAAAACCGGTGATTTCTGCCAGGTCACGGCGTAATTCCTCCATGAGCTCATGATAACCCATGGCCTGGTTCTTTGGAACAAAAGGATGAATTCCATTAAATTCAATCCAGCTGAGCGGTAACATTTCCGTTGCTGCATTCAGTTTCATCGTACAAGATCCCAGGGAGATCATCGAATGAACGAGTGAAATATCCTTTTTCTCCAGCCGCTTGATGTAGCGTGCCATTTCAGTCTCGGAGCGGTATTTACTGAAAACATGCTGTTTCAGGTACGCTGTTTTACGGAGAAATGGGCCATCAATGGTATTATTTTCAGGGATTGCAGTAATTACAGGAACCGGTTTGTTGGCGGCCTTGGCAAATACCTCCAGAATCCAGTTGATATCCTCAATATTTGTGGTTTCGTCAATGCTTAATCCAACCTGCCCGTTTGAGAAATAGCGAAAATTCATCTCCAGATCGAGGGAAAGCCATTCGATATCTTCCCGTTTGACATGGCGCGGCAGATCGATACGGATCGTATCGAAGAAATTTGTATTCTCTTGCTGGTATCCCAGCTTGGTGATCTCCCCGGACAAAAATGAGGCGATACCATGTACCCGGTCAGCGATGGCCCTGATCCCTTCGGGACCATGGTAAGTCGCATACATTCCGGCCATTGTAGCCAGAAGTGCCTGTGCCGTGCAAATATTGGAGGTTGCTTTCTCCCGTTTGATATGTTGTTCACGGGTCTGAAGCGCCATGCGCAGCGCATTTTTCCCGTTCACATCCTTCGAAATCCCTATAATCCGGCCGGGAAGATCCCGTTTATATTCATCACGCGTAGCAAAGAACGCTGCGATCGGTCCTCCGTATCCCATCGAAACACCAAAACGTTGTGACGAACCAAAGACGATGTCTGCACCCCACTCCCCCGGGGGGGTCAACAATGCAAGGGCCAGCAAATCAGTAGCAACTGACACTTTGCAACTCTTTTCCTGAACCGATTTTGTAAAGGAGGCATAATCTTCAATCTCTCCGTTAGAATTAGGGTACTGCAAAATTGCTCCAAACCAATTTTCTTCCGGTAACACTTCCCTGAAGTTTCCAACTCTCAGTTCAATTCCAAGCGGTTCAGCCCTGGTGATCAAGACATCCAGGGTATGGGGCCAGATCAGTTCATCCACGAAACAGACATTGGCTCCCGCTTTTTCCTGAGCCCTCGACCGGAGCGCGTACATCATATGCATAGCCTCGGCTGCCGCAGTAGCTTCATCCAATAAAGAGGCATTTGCCAGAGGCATAGCCGTCATTTCACAAACCATTGTCTGAAAATTCAGCAACGCTTCCAGTCTTCCCTGGGATATCTCAGCCTGGTATGGAGTGTATGAAGTGTACCAGACAGGGTTTTCAAGGATATTACGTAGAATCACTGCTGGTGTGATGGTGTCGTACCACCCCATCCCGATATAGGTATTGAAAACTTTATTCTTTTTAGCAAGTTTCAGAATCTTGCGGTAATATTCCCTTTCGGTCAAACCATTGGGAAGATTCAATGGTTTTTCGAGCCGGATATTGGAGGGAACCGTTTGATCGATTAGCTCATCAAGTGATTGTACCCCAATCACTTTAAGCATTTCCTGAATATCTTCCCCGCGTGGTCCGATGTGGCGGCCCACAAATTTATCTATAGCCATAGTATCTGTTGTTTATATTTTCATGCACAATTTTAATACCTTTCAAAGGATTAAAATATGATTTTGTTGGGTGATTATCTAAATCCATAATATTTTCAAAGAGACCAGCCAATCTTGTCCCTTCTGACTTCTGCCTTTGAACTTCTGCCTTCTGCCATTTTTTTAATTCAAAAACGGATTATTTCTTTTTTCGGCTCCAATCGTTGTCTCCGGACCGTGCCCGCAATAAACTTTCACATTCGGATCAAGCACCATGAGTTTTTCCTTGATTCCGGTGATCAGCTGTTCATGATTGCCACGCGGTAAATCGGTACGCCCGACAGATCCGTAGAAAAGGATATCCCCGCCGATCAGGAATTTGTCTGCTTCCGAATAGAATGCCACGCCACCCGGAGCGTGCCCCGGGACAAAAATGACCTTTAAACTTGAATTTCCAAAGGTAATCAGATCGCCATCTTCAAAGTAGCTTCCGGGTAAGGGTGGGTTGGTCATGGGCATTCCGAACATCGAGGCATGACTCGAGGCCGATTCAACCAGGAAGTTATCCTCCTTATGGATTTCACTCTTTAATCCCCATGTTCTTTCGACAAATCCGTTTCCCATCAGATGGTCAAAATGGCCGTGGGTATTGAGCAACCGAACCGGTTTCAGATGGTTGGTATCTATGAAATTTTTAAGTTCCTGCTCTTCATGCGGATAAAAACAGGCGGGGTCAATAATCACACATTCCAGCGTTTCGTCCCATAACACGATGGCATTTACTTCTACCGGATTAAAAGTGAATTTTTTTATATACATAGTAAATGGAAGGTTTGTATTCAATAAATAGTTGAAATAAAAGCATTTACATACAGATGAATTCTCAGCTTGCGGTTCATTTAATCCATATTATTTGGCATAACGAAGATAAAATTACAATCCGGGAAAATTTCACTGATCGGATGGTCCTTCTTGATATTTTACGAAACCAAATACTTCAATTCTCATTTGGGTTATCCGGAAGACAATCGTATAACCTTTAAAAATCAAATCTCTTATATCATCTTGTTGGAAGTAAATTGATTTTCGGTATTGATAAGGATTCGAAGGGATTTCCTTTATCCTGTTCAATAAATCAGATTTGAACTTTCTGGCTCGTTTAATGCTATCGAGTGAAATAAACTCTATTTGGTCCTCTAATCGAATCAGGAAAGTATCCTTATATACGATTCTCATGCTTTCTTATCACGTTTTCAAGCCTTTGTTCAGCTTCATCCATCTCAATAAAACGGGCAGTACCATTAAGTATTTCCTTTAATTCGTGATCAAGATCCTTTTGATTCTTTGTAAAATCAGAAGTCTCTGCGATGATTTCTATCTCATCTTTGTTGAATTTACCAAGAAGCCTCAAAAACTTGTCATAAACCTTTTCGTTTACGTTTAACCTAAAAGTATGCATATGACTTTTTTTGACAAAGATAGAGAAAATATGAATTCTCATTAATCATTAATCCTGACACTATCCTGATAAAGGATTTCAGGATCCAGGTCAGCTTCATTATCCCAAAAATTTCACACAATCCTCCGAAACAACCCGTTCCCGATCCTTAAACCAAACCGGCAACCCGGGAGACTGAACCACCTCCCGTTTCGCTTCTTTTTCGGACACCTGAAGATTAAGTTCCAGCAATTGAGCCAGTAAATCGGATGAGCCATCGAACCCATAAGCCTCCAGAATAGCCTTATCGAGCGCCTGCTGCAAATCGCGGATGCTGTTTTTCCCCGGCCTCTCAAGCAGCCGGTAAATATCGCGCAAACTCTGTTTATTCTCATTCATAACCTGGTTACGCTCATCACGCAATGCTTTCGACGCCTTTGCAATAGTCATGATCTGCTTCTCTGATGGGTCTTGCGGCCAGGGAAAGGTGTCCCAAATCGCTGCCGAATTATAATTGGGCGTTTCAGCCAATGTCGTACATTTCTCAGTAAACCAAAGCCAATGAATACCCGATTGAATAATGCCAAATGAATAATCATCTTCGAAGGCAAAACATATGACTTTATCATTGGGATGAATCTTTGAAGATATAAATTCAAATATAGGCCTCTGAGTTACCCTGGCACATGCAATATATCTGGTTAATTGTGAAATTGAATTCAACATTTCATCTCGGCCATAACTTAATTGCCACCATTTATTGTAAAAATTCAAATGATGTTTGTTTCCTTTAGAGTTTTGATTTACCTCAAATGCTTTCTTGTTTTCACTCTCCTGTTCTTTTGCTCGCTTCTCTCTTTCTGGAAGAACTTCTTTTTCTATCTTTTTAAATAGCTCGGTATAGGTTGAAGCCTGATGGATATCCTTGTACGTAAAATCAATAACAAATCGTTCGGGTTGGGCCTTAATATTTGAGACGAGTTCATCTCCAATCAAAAATGGTTTAAGGACCTCTGAATATCCGGGATTTTCCCTTAATATTGTTTTAGCTTTTGAAGCCGAAAGTAAAAATCCAATATGCCCATGGGTCTGTCCCTGAAATACCTTTTTGGGTTCTTTATTACATCGCAAAGTCTTTGCCAATGTGACATCTGATTTTAAACTGAGACTACTGCTGATAATTGGCATCACAGCGCTGAATAATTGACTGTGGTTGTCGTAATAATACAATGTTTTCTCTTTGGTAAATTGGCCTTTGGTCCAACAAACGATAGAAACAAATACGGCCGCTTCACCCATCCATTTTTCGGACGAAACAGCGTTGATAATGGTCCCCCCATTTTTTACGATATAATCGAGGCTCCCTTCACGGCTATAGTTCTGACGTATCGTGTTTGTGCCAACCAACCCGGCGAAATGATTTGGTTTTAAATTTTGGTGTGCTTTGTAAAACCAATATACGCAAAAGTCTGCCCGGCCCGGAATTTCGGGGTAGGCCTTATGCAAATTCTCGATGTATTCAACGCCGAACTCTTGCTGCATCTTGTTTTTGCTCTGGTAGGGTGGATTGCCAATGATTGCATCGGCTTCGGGCCACTGGCGTTGTGAGCCGTCGGGATTTAATAAGGCATCTTCGCAAAGAATGTTATTGTCGAGGTTATCGAGCGGCAGAGGTTTGTATTTATTGTCGTGATCTTCCCTGGCGCCGAGCCAGGTGAGCTCCTTGGCAATCATTAAAGTCACTTTAGCGAGTTCAACAGCAAAAGGTTTAATATCGAGACCATAAAACTGATTGGTAGCCACGTATTTATAATTGATCAGGAAGGGAATAACCAACTTTGCATCGGCAGGTTTATTAAACTTTTCGCGCATTTCGGAAAGCAAACGCTTTTCAAGGATTTTCATCTCCTTGAAGGCCACAAACAAGAAATTCCCGCTTCCGCAGGCTGGGTCAAGCACCTTAAAATTTGATAATTCGGTGAGCAGGCTGAAATAATTTTCGAGTGTTTGGGCAGCCTCAATTTTATCGGTCCAGGGTTGTACGATCACCGGGACGACTATTTTTTTAATATCCAATTCATGAGTATAATGGGCGCCGAGTTTGTGCCGCTCTTTACTGTCGAGTGCAAATTCAAAAATGGAACCAAAGATTGCGGGATTCACATGGCACCAGTTAAAAGATGCAGCCATGTCAATCAGGGTGATTTCGTGACTGGTAAGTTCCAGCGGAAATATTTTATCGAACAGTCCTCCGTTAAAATATTCGACACCTTCAAATCGGCCACCGTCAGTAATGCCCTGGGTATTCATGGCATTAAAAAGCCCGCTGATGAGGTCATACGATTTGGAAATCTTATCTCCCGCGCCACCGGGTTCCTTCAACAATTCCTTGATAATCCGGGTAAAGATATGGTCAGGCAATAATCCGGTATCTTCTGCAAACATGGTCAGAACCATTTGCAGGCAATATTTTAAGGCTATGTCGGGTGTAATCCTCCTTCCTAATAAAGAGCGGTAAACGTGCGAAATGTAATAGGCCGCCTTCTCAGTTGCATCTTCCTGGTTGTAATTAAAAATCGGGGTCTGGGGTTTTGGAAGTAAAAACCCAAAAGCGTCCTGACGATCAACTAACTGAACGGTTTTGATCTTTTCGAGAGGTTCATAAACCCGTTTATTTAAATCGTAAATCCAGAATTCGTCAAAATTGCAGAGGATTACATATTGGGGTCGGTTGGGGACCAATTTTACCCAGTAGTCAAAGGCTTGCTGGTAATGTATGGTCAAATCTGCCCCCCGTTTTTTCATTTCAATCAGGACGATGGGTTTCCAGACCAGGTCGGCAAATTTGGTAGAACCTTTCTCGTCCCTCATGCGGAATTCACAATCAGCCCCTGCACCTTTTAATCCATCCAAATATCCCAAAGCCTGAAAAAAGTGGTCCAGGAATATTTGAGCCTCCCCTTTTTCGTCTCCATTAATGTGCTTTTCAACGTAATTGATAAAACACCGAAAGTTAAGTGCCATTTTAACGAATTTTGCTGCAATTTACATAAAACTTATTTGGATATCGAAGTAATTTACATGGACACCGCAGTGATTATACAGAAAGTCAAACTTAATTTTTTCGCCACCGAAGCTTTTAAGGAGAAAGTCGGCCATTTTTTGTCCGGCACCACAGTTTTTTCATCCGATTTTGCAGTTTAAAGTGAGAAAACCGGAGTAGAATTTTGAGGTTTCAATGGTTATTTTCATCGTGAAACTTAAAATCTCTAAAATTTTATTTTCAGGTTCCGTCTGGAACTTAAGGTCGGTAGAAAAATTGAGAATATGAGGTTCTTTTGTCCGGGACAATACAATGGTTGTTTACCCCTTTTCCTACTGACAGATTTTCCCTACGCGAAATTACAAATTACCTTTTATACCTTAAGTTTCGGTTCCCACCTCTCTTTAACCCATCTTTCCTTTTCATCTTTATTAAGAAACGTCCATGCCACAATCCGGCTGATTTTGCTCCCTTGGCCCATCGGAATGGTTTTAACTTCGGCTACCCCCACCTTTCTTAAAGCCTCGTAGCAATTTTTAAGATTGGATTCTCTTGAGACCAGCGTGGAAAACCACAGACAAGAGGCTGAAAATCTTTGGCTTTCGCGAATCATATCCCCTACAAACCTCACTTCACCCCCTTCACACCAAAGTTCATTTTGCTGACCACCAAAGTTCAGTACCGGATTATTGATCTTCCTGCCTGACAGATTTTTCAATTTACGCATTGTCCCCGATTGCGCTTCGGCAGATGATGCATGGAAAGGGGGATTGCAGACCGATAAATCAAAACGTTCGTTCTGTTCAATAATACCTTCAAATATATACTTGGAATTATCCTGGAGTCTCAGCGCTACCTTGTCCGTTAAATTGGAATTCAAATTGATAATCCTTTGTGCTGCTTCCAGTGCAACCGGATCAATTTCTGAACCTACAAATGACCAACCGTACTCCTTATTTCCGATAATGGGATAAACACAATTGGCCCCTGCTCCTACATCCAGACATTTGATTTGAATCCCAGACGGAATCTTCTCCCGATTACAGCCACCCAACAAATCTGCGATATGATGGATATAGTCGGCTCTTCCGGGGATGGGAGGGCACAAATAACCCGGAGGAATATCCCAATATTGAACGTTATAATAGTACTTTAACAATGCTTTGTTGAGCGCCTTCACCGCTTCCGGATCAAAAAAATTAATCGATTCGTCACTGTAGGGATTCATCCTGACATGTGGAGCTAATTCAGGGCAACTATCAATCAACAACTTAAAATCATAACGCTCTCTGTGCCTGTTCCGTGGATGGAGGCTTAACTTTTCTTTCGGATGTTCCCGGTTAGGTTGAAGCATGGTCATTTGGATCAATCGGATAGACCTGCCAATAGTGGGACAAAAACAAATCCCCCCCTATCCTCCTCCGTATATTCGTGTTCACCGGTTCGTGTGATGATTTTCATAATCTGCAACTTGTTATTTCCGACCGGGATTACCAGGATCCCGCCAATTTTAAGTTGCTGTTTCAATGGTTCAGGGACTAAGGCTGCCCCTGCAGTTACTATAATTTTATCAAACGGACCATAGGTAGGGAGGCCAAGATAGCCATCTCCATAAAAAAAATGGGGACGGTAACCTAAAGTTGGCAGAAGATTGCTTGCAAATTCATATAAGGCTTTCTGCCTTTCGATGGTATAAACAGAAGCTCCCATGCGACACAGGATGGCAGCCTGGTATCCCGAACCAGTTCCAACCTCCAGTACCCGTTCGAATTTCTTAATTTGTAATGATTGTGTTTGAAAAGCGACTGTATACGGCTGTGAAATGGTTTGACCGACCGCTATTGGAAATGCTTTATCGACATAGGCAAACTGAACAAAAGTACTATCCATAAACAGATGTCGTGGAATTGAACCAATAGCGTCGAGAACTTTCTCATCGGTTATCCCCTTCAGTCGGATCTCTTCCACCAGTTTCCGACGCATTCCCTGATGCATAAAGGAATCTTCTATTTGTGCCATCTGTCGTTTAAATAATTATCAATTAATAATGTTCAATTTTTATTGGCCATTTCTCCTGCCGCAGTGCAAAGTCAACGAGTAACCCTGCCATAGGTCCGGTGATGCACAAAATTATCATAAAATTGAGCTTTGTCAACATTTGACGGTTGATAAAAACCTTGAGGTAAACAGCTAAACAGTTTAGTATAAAAGTACATTTGTTTCAAGATGTTAAGCACTGCGATCATACTTCCTGGCGATACAAAAATGTTCACGTTTAATTCCCTGCGAACGATCCAGGGGGTGGAATGGGATGGAATTTTCTTCTCTGGAAAGCGCCGGCATCCTTCATTTGATCGTTCGCTGATTTATTCCTCTCCGGAATTAATTCCATTGATCTGTGATCTGTTGATAGTCGTCGACCCCCAATTTTGCACCCTGGAGTATTTGTCGTTTGCAATCCGTAACGGTTGCCATCTTTTTTTATCGGACCAGTTAAGCCTTACCGAAGAAGAGCGAAAACAATTAGTCCATTTGGCTGATGAAGGAAACACCTATATCCGGATTCAAAATGACTTTCTTTTTCACCCTTTTCATGAAAAGATAAAAGTTGAATCAAATGATGCCATGTTCATTGAGGTCTCACAGACATCCCCGTCAAAGCCAGAGCAGATAGATAAATTACTGAATGATAATTTATTGATGATTCTAAGGGCAGCCGGCTCTTCGGTTCAAAAGGTGGATGTATTGTGTGGATTACTCGCTTCACTGGAACCGGATTTCATCAATGTCGACCTGAATTTTAAAAACGGTTCCGTCGCCACCCTCAGGATGGTCTTCAGTGAACAGGAGCAGAGTCATTTTTTATCCATTCACACCGGCGGTGAGGTGACAATTTTTGATTTTATACAAAACAGGATCAGGCATATACCGGATAAGAGTACAGGTAAAATTGAAAAGGAGATACCCATGGATCCACTTATTGAACAGATCAGTGATTTCATCCGGAATATCACCGAAAAGAAAAGTCCCGGATTTAGTCTTGAGCACGAAATAACGGTGCTGCTCCTGATGGAAAAAATCAGGAAGAAAATTGAAAATCAGTCTATTTTGCAAATTCCCAGTATTCATCTACACATTCAGTAGAATCCTGATTCCAATATGCGGGTGAAACCTTTTGTCCCGCCGGAGTCTTCAGAGAGAGCTCGTAAACGGCAATTACCGGATTGAAAACCAGGTTGGTCGTGCCAATGGTGAAAAGTGCAAGCGATCCTTCAACAAGGGGTTCATCAGCAACGATTACTTCAAATTTATTGAATTCAAGGAGGTTTTTCAGGAATTCAACACGTACGGCAGTTGCCCCTTTTTCGATGATGGTGCAACGTACTCCTTTTATCTCCTCAACGATATGTTTAGCTTTCAGTGTCATGATGTTTTGTTTTTTATGCGTGTACATTTCGAAGTCTGATCCCTGCCGGAAGCATTCCTGCAAATGCCCTAAAAGCAGTTTAGTGAATAAGACCGAAACTCAGATTGTTAATCACCTCGTAAATCTGGCTCCAGAATCCGAGGATAAAGATACCGAGACCGGCTAATACCAATCCTGTCCGGGTAGCCAAATCGCTTTTAAAATAGGCCAATGGAGTTTCATTCTTATTAATAAACATCGCCTTCACCACCAATAAATAGTAATAAAGTGAGATGGTTGCATTCAAAACTGCGATAAAAACCAGCCAGTAATAACCAGCAGATGCCGCAGAAGCAAAAAGGAAGAACTTACCAAAGAATCCGGCGACCGGAGGTATACCTGCCAGTGAGAAAAGGGCAAGCATCATCAGCAAACTCAGTTTGGGGTTTGTGGCATAAAGTCCGTCATAATCATCCATAGACTCTTTTCCGGTAACGGTCGAAATGGCTGAAACTACCCCGAATGCGCCAAGATTGGAGAATATATAAACGAGCACGAAATAAATCACGGAAGTCATTCCCAGCACATTGCCTCCAAGGATACCGAGAAGGATAAACCCTGCCTGTGCAATCGATGAGAAAGCCAGGAACCTCTTCATATTTTTCTGCCGTAACGCAAAAAGGTTACCAATGGTCATGGTCAGAACTGCGATCAGATAAAGGATATGGTTATAAATCGGGGCAATCTTATTGAAAACCGTAAACATCACAATTATCAGAATAAAAGCAGCGGCTCCTTTCGATATGACAGATAAATAAGAAGTTACATTAATCGGAGCACCTTCATAAACGTCAGCTGTCCAGAGATGGAAAGGAACCAGCGAAAGTTTGAAGGCCATTCCACTGAAGAAAAAGATAAAGGCCAGCACCTGCATTGGTGAATTCTGATAGAGGTTAGTCACTGTATCAAAATAGATAGATCCGGTGGAGCCGTAAATCAGGGATATCCCAAAGAGAAGAATACCCGAAGAAAGGGCTGAGGTAAGCAGCAACTTAATCCCCGCTTCGGCCGATTTCGTATTGTGATGGGTATAGGCAGCCAAGGCGGCAATTGGAATAGTAGCTAATTCAAGACCAAGGTAAAACATCAGAAAATCACCTGAAGAGATCATAAAGTACATCCCGATCAGGGTAGAGAAAAGAAGGATGAAGTATTCACTGATTTTCTCGCGGTTTTCCTCTTTCTTCAACCAGGTTACCGACTGCAAAAGAATGATTAAAACCCCGACATTCAGGATGTTTTTCATCATCACCAACAGCGGTTTGGTTTGGTACATCCCGCCGAAAAGAACACTCTTCTCTGCAGGGAGAAAACCCACCACCGTATGAATGAAAAACAGTGAAAGTGTTATTGGAATAATGTAATGCTTATCCCTATTGTGAAGATTAAGGTCGATGATCAGGACTACCAATGCCAGCAAGGTGAGCATCAGTTCGTGTCTCATGGTCAGAATATCGCTAAAGTTCATAGAATGATATCTTATTAAACTGAATAATTCAATTAAAATAAACTGGTTATCTGAATGGCAGAAAGTTTCTCTACAATCGGGGCAAGACTATAATTGATCATATTGGTAAGCCAGAACGGGGCAACCCCTATTGCTGTAATTGCCAGTACCAATGTGACAGTTGAGATCCTTTCGTACCATTTTGCGTCATCCAAATGAAGGAAATGATCATTTTTTATCGGGCCCATCAATAACAGACCCACTACCCGAAGAATATAAACCGCCGTTATAACAATAGACGAAGCGGCCAAAATGGTGATAACACGGTGGAATACATCCACATGCTGGAAAGCTCCGACGAAAATAATCATCTCTGCCACGAATCCGCTGAATCCCGGAAGGCCAAGAGATGCAAGACCGGCAATCACATAAACAACTCCAAGGAAAGGGATCACCTTCATCAGACCACCCATCTCCTGGATAATCCGTGTGTGCGTACGACCGTAAATCATCCCGATTAAGGCGAAGAAAAGGGCTGTCATCAAACCGTGTGAGATCATCTGGACGATAGCTCCATTCATGGCTGTCTGATTCATCATCAGTACTGCAAAAAGAACGAGTCCGCAATGGCTTACCGATGAGTAGGCATTAATATATTTAAGGTCGTTCTGGACAACGGCTGAAAATGCACCGTAAACAACGCTTATTGAAGTCAGAATCAAGAAAATCCAGGCTTGTTCGTGGGCTGCTTCAGGCATCAGGAAAATCGCTACGCGAAATGCCCCATAACCTCCAAGTTTCATCAATACTCCGGCATGAAGCATCGAAACCGCCGTTGGTGCCGAGGCATGACCATCGGGTGACCATGTGTGGAAGGGGAATAGCGCGCCAAGAATACCGAACCCGATAAAGGTGAATGGGAACAGGAAACGCTGCATCTCAATTGGAATCTTGATTTTGGATATCTCCATCAAATTAAATGTCAGATGGGAGTGATCAGGTGATGAAAAGAAATAAATCCCTAGGATTCCCACCATAAGCATAGCAGATCCGGCCATAAGCATTAATGTCAGTTTCATCGCTGAATACTCCTTTGGTCCGCTACCCCAGATTCCGATTAACAGGTACATCGGGATCACGGCCAATTCGTAAAACAAGAACATTGTGAAAAGATCGACCGAAATGAAGAAACCAAAAACCCCTGAGGCCAGAATAATCAGCGAGATAAAAAACTCGCGCGGAAGATAGGTCATCTTCCAGGAGGCAAATATCCCGGCAAACACAACAATACCTGTCAGTGCGATCATAGCAACTGAAATCCCGTCAACACCAAGTGCATAGTGGATATTTAAAGTCGGAAACCAAAGGGCATCGTAAGTAAAGAGCATAGTCGCCGTATTCCCTGCAGCTCTTTCGTGCAGGTATAGGTAGACCAATACAAATGACAAAATCATCTGAAATCCCATCCCGACAGCCGATACCAGCCGTGATTGCCTTAGATCCTTGGTCAGCAAAATGCCGCCAACCGTAAGCAATGGGACGATTATAAATAAATTAAGTATACTCATCTTATATTCAGTTTCTTAAACGAGGTAAACAAAAATAAGGACTAAAACTACGGTGCCACCGACAAAAACAAAGGCATATTGCTGAAGTTTCCCGGACTGAAGACCCCGGATTGCATAAGCAGCCCAGACAGTCATTCCTGCAATCCCGTTCATCGTGCCATCCACAATGTGGCGGTCAAACCAGGCGATTGGAGCAGAAATATAGCGGAAGATAATTTTACGGGTTACATAAAGATAAACCTCATCCATATAGAATTTCCGGTGCGCCCATTTATAAAGGTTCTTGAAGGTGCCGGCCAGCTTATCGGGAATGGCGGTCGGCTTCTTATACATGATTGTCGCAATGATAATTCCGATAACCCCGATCAGGACCGAAGGAATGGCGATCATCCAGTCTATATGCGATTCAAAACCTTTTCCGTCTGAAGTCACCAGATTATGGAATGGAAGAAATCCGGCGAATATGGAACCAAAAGCGAGAATCATCAACGGAATGGTCATCACCTTGGGCGCTTCATGTGGCGTATGGTGATAATGGGTATTCTTTCCCCAGAATATGCCGTAGTAAAGGCGGAACATGTAAAATGCGGTCAACCCTGCAACGATATATTCGATGGCAAACAGGAATTTATTGCTGTGGAATGCGGCAGCTAAAATCTCATCCTTACTGAAGAATCCCGAGAACGGAGGGATACCTGCAATGGTAAGACAGGCGATCAGGAAGGTGATATGGGTTATGGGAAGATGTTTACGAAGACCTCCCATATCTGTTATTTCATTACTGTGAACGGCATGGATTACAGCTCCCGCTCCAAGGAATAAAAGCGCCTTAAACATGGCGTGTGTGAACAGGTGGAAGTTGGAGGCCATAAAACCTAAACCATCTTCGCCACCAAATCCTGAAACCCCGAGTGCCAGCATCATATATCCGATCTGTGACATGGTCGAAAAGGCAAGTACCCGCTTGATATCGGTTTGGGTACAGGCAATAACCGCGGCAAAAATAGAGGAAAATCCACCAACCCAAGCCACTACATGAAGTGCATCGGGGGCAGCAAGCGCGTAAACGGGGAAAAGACGGGCGACCAGGTAAACTCCGGCCACAACCATGGTTGCAGCATGGATCAATGCGGAAACGGGTGTCGGGCCCTCCATCGCATCGGGTAACCAAATATGGAAAGGGAACATCGCCGATTTACCGGCACCACCCACAAATATGAAAATCAAAGACCAGGTTAATACAGACATTCCCATGAAAGCTGCACCACCGACAGAAGCAATTGCGGGTCCGTGAGGATCGGTCAGCGTCTGGAAATCGAAGGTGCCGGTATTAAATGAAAGCATCAGAATACCGATCAAAAAGCCAAGGTCCGCGAAACGTGTTACAATAAATGCCTTTTTGGAAGCTGCAACAGCACTCGGTTTTTCGTAGTAATACCCGATCAGCAGGAAGGATGACACTCCAACGAGCTCCCAGAAGATATACATCTGAAAAATATTGGTGGCCAAAATCAATCCAAGCATCGAAAAGCTAAACAGCGAGAGAAAAGAGAAGAAACGGTAAAATCCAGGATCCCCCTTCATATAACCAATACTGTAAATATGAACCATCAGGGATACGGTGGTGATCACAACCAGCATCATTACAGAGATCGGATCAATCAATGCACCAAGATGGATCGTGAGCTTGTCGGTCAGGTGAAGCCATGAAACTTCAAAAGCCTTAATCGAAGTGTAGGCTGTACCTGTAGCATGACCGGTCCAGAAATATTTAAAGGCAGTGGCATAAGCCAGGATCGCTGAAATTCCAAGACCGGAAGTTCCGATCAAACCGGAGACCACTGGTTTCATTTTATGTCCCGTCAGTCCGAGGAGCACAAATACAAAAAGCGGAATCAGCGGAATGAGTAAAGTATACGTATAATCGGCCATAACTGATGTTTCTCTTTTCGGTTATTAAATTTTCAATATTTCATTTCATCGACATTCTCCACATCGATCGATTTAAAATTACGGTAAATGTTGATAATGATGGCGATAGCAACCGCGGCCTCTGCAGCTGCAACAGCAATGACAATCAGCATAAAAAAATGCCCCTGAAGCTGTTGCGGATAGAGATACCGGTTAAACGCCACAAAATTGATATTGACTGAATTAAGAATTAACTCGACAGACATAAGCATGGTAATCAGGTTCCTGCGGGTCAGGAAGCCATAGATGCCAATAAAAAACATCAGCGTACTGATTACCAAATAATAGCTGAGCGGAATGTTCTGGATCATATTGAAATTAGATTATCTGAGCTTTTAATTATCAGGGTATTATTTCTTGGAGATTTTCTCTTTTTTAGCCACTACAATTGCTCCGATCATTGCAGCCAGCAGAAGAACCGATACCACCTCAAATGGCAGCGCATATCCGTCCCGGTTGTAAGAGACAAGTGCATTACCAACATCTGTAATGTTCTGATGCGGATCAACTCCGGTACCGGGAACAAAAACAAACTTTAAGATAGTTATCAGTGTCAGGATTGCCCCTGCCACAGTGGCCAGAGCCGAGAGAAGACTTTCCTTCAACGGCGCCATCACTGCGCGCTCGCTCACATGACTAGTCAGCAAAATCGAGAAGATGATCAAAACCACAATACCACCGGCGTAAACCGTCAATTGTACGGCAGCAAGGAAGTTGTAACTAAGTGCAAAATACAATCCGGCTGTCGAAATCAGCACGAAAAGCAAATAAACCGCGGCCCGGAGGACCTTCCTGCTGGTAACTGTCAGCAACGAGAAAATCACGATCATTGCACCAAACAGAAAAAACATTACTTGATTAAGCATAATTCTTATTCTTTATATTCTGAATCAAATTGATCTTAGAAACCTTAAAAACGGGTCATCCGTTTATTCTTTTACCCCTTCAGCAATCTTTGAACCGGGCTGATTGAGTACCTTCGTAAGCAGGGCACGGTCCCAGACAGCATGTTCAAATTTCTGACCCATCACTATAGCACCTGTAGGACAAGCCTTCACACACAGATTGCAAAGGGTGCACATTCCCAGGTGATAAATATGCTGGTCGATAATCCGCTTCTTTTTACCTTCCGGAGTAATAATCGACTTTGAAATAATCTCGATGGAACCATTCGGACAATTGAGTTCGCAAATTCCGCAACCGGTACATAGATGTTCATTATTTTCAGTGTGCGGCATGATCACCTCTCCCCGGAAGCGATCAAACATAACCAACGTATCGCGATTTTCGGGATATTGTTGAGTGACATTATTCCATGGAGTAAAAAAGTACTTTGCGGTAACTTTCATCCCGACCAAAAGAGTCCAGACCCCTTTGAAAATTGAAACTATATATTCGATAAAAGACTTCATATCTACTTATAAATCAGTTAAAAATGAAATTTTGTCAGGACAACAAGCGCCATCAGCAAAATATTAACCAGGTTGATGGGAAGCAGGTATTTCCACTCAAGTGTAAGGATCTGGTCAACGCGTAAACGGGGGAATGTCCATTTGAACCACATGATTACAAAAATCACAAACAACACCTTTCCGAAAAACCAGATTACAGGAGGGATAAAATCCATCACATGATTAAAAGATTCCAGATTTCCGAAATGCAATGGCATCCAGCCCCCTAAAAATACGGTTGCAGCCACTGCCGAGATAATAAACAGATTGATGTATTCAGCAAGAAAGAACATCGCAAATTTAATTCCCGAATACTCGGTGTGAAAACCGGCTACCAGTTCAGATTCAGCCTCAGCAAGGTCGAACGGACCACGGTTTGTTTCGGCTGTCCCTGCAATGAGGAAAACGACAAATGCGATAATAGCAGGAATATGGCCTGAAAAGATAAACCAGGCGTCGCGTTGCCCCTCTACAATGGCAGAGAACTGCATCGTTCCGGCAAATACTACCATTGTTAAAAGTGAAAGGGAAACAGATAGTTCGTAACTTAAGATCTGTGCCCCACTACGCATAGCGCCAATCAGCGAATATTTGTTGTTACTTGACCAGCCTGCCAGAAGTATCCCGATAACGCCTACCGAGGAAACAGCGGTCAGGTAAAAAACACCGATGTCAAAATCCATTGACTGAAGCCCCGGTGCAAAAGGGAGAGCAGCAATAGCAAGAAACGAGGCAATAATAACGATAAATGGTGCCAGGTTATAAAGGAACCAATCGGCCTTGCGGGGCATGATCAGCTCTTTCATCAACAGCTTTATGAAGTCAGCGATTGTCTGAAGTAATCCCCACTTCCCTACCCGCATTGGGCCCAATCGCTGCTGAAATGCCGCACAAACCTTCCGCTCGGCATAAACCAGAAACAATCCAAAAAGTGCAACAAATAAAAGGTATGCAACCCCTACGATTACCCACTCAATGGTTGTGGCAAGCCAGGGTGCGAAACTTTGAGCTAAACCCGTGTGAATGTTGTGGGTTAACGTTGTAAAGTTGTAAATATCCATATAGAAAATATCTTAAGCGTCAGTGTTAATTTTCAATGTTATTAACGGTCGATATCCGGAATGATCAGGTCAAGGGTAGACATAATTGCAACAAGGTCAGCGATTTTATGGCCTTTTGTCATATTGTTAAGGGCAAATAGATTTGAAAAACCTGGAGAGCGAAATTTAACCCGGTATGGATTCTTCTTACCGTCACTCACAATAAATACCCCGAATTCACCTCTTGCAGTCTCAACCCGCTGGTAGAACTCACCTTCCGGAAGTTTCAATACCCCCTTCATTTTAACTGCATAATCACCTTCAGGGATATTATCAATGAGCTGTTCGATAATATTTAAAGACTCATACATCTCCAAAATACGAACCTCATACCGTGCAAGGGTGTCACACCGGTGATCAAGAATCTCATTGAACTTCACGAATGGATAGGCGCTGTAAGGATTATGTTTACGGACATCACACGAAAAGCCCGAAGCTCTTCCTGAAGGTCCGGTAACTCCAAAATCAATTGCATCTTTATAGGAGAGGTGACCAATTCCTTCGGTACGTTCCCTTAAAATTACATTTCCCGAAAGCAACTTATCGTATTCGGGAAGTTTGGTTCTAAAGTATTTAATGAAATCTTTAACCCGCTTTTGGAAATTCGGATGAATATCGAACATCAGTCCGCCGGGAGTACTGTAACTCACAGTCATTCTGGCGCCACAGGTCTCCTCAAAGATATCGAGGATATGTTCACGATCACGCAGACCATAGAAGAAAGTTGTAAGAGCACCCAAATCCATTCCGAAAACGCACCACCATAATTGATGGGAAGCAAGACGGGCTAATTCGTCCATTATGGTACGAATATATTTTACACGATCGGGGACTTCAACCTGAAGAGCGTTTTCAACACACAAGGCAACTGCCTCATTATTCATGTGGGCAGACAGGTAATCCATACGGTCTGTGAGATGAATGATCTGCGGATAACTTATTGCCTCACACATCTTTTCAATTCCACTGTGGATATAGCCTGAATGTGGCTGAACATTTAGAACCTTCTCACCCTCAAGTGTGACAAGCAAACGTAACACTCCATGAGTCGAAGGGTGCTGCGGACCCATATTTACCTGATACTTATCGGTAGCAAGCTTGTCGGTTTTTATAATGACCTCTCTTATTTCGGACATAATTCTATCGTTCTACTATTCGTATTTCGTCCACATAATCCTTTCTAAGGGGAAATCCCCAGCCATCCTCGAGAAAAAGGCGGCGTAAATCGGTATGGTTGTTGAAATGAATTCCAAGCAGATCATAGGCCTCACGCTCATGATATTTTGCTGTAATCCAAACATCACTGACTGTATCAATCACAGGATTTAACCGGTCAGCTGTCCTCACTTTAAGCACGATGGTATGGCGGTGCTCCACTGATTCAATGTGATAGATTATCCCCATGTTTTCAGCATAATCTACTCCGGTCAGGCAGAACACATAATCAAATGAAAGCTCTGCAGTATCTTTCAGCTGAACGGCCGTTTCATGAAGATCCGATGCTTTTACTGTCATCTCTGCATATTGAGCCCCGGATTTTACCTCTGCCTCAGGAAAATTCCCGGTTAAGTATGATATTAATTCCTCTTTAGTCATTTAACCTAATATTTAAATAGAAGATTTATTAGAAATTATTGGCTTTGCTTCGAGATACTTGACCTTGCCAAAATTTTTCGTACGTTTAATTTTCTTCTGTAACTGCATGAGTCCAAAGAGGAAAGCTTCGGGTCTTGGCGGACAACCCGGGATATAAACATCCACCGGAATCACGTGATCAGCCCCTTTTACGATAGCGTATGAATTATAATAGAATGGTCCGCCGGAAACAGCGCAGGCACCCATTGCCATCACATATTTTGGTTCAGGCATCTGATCATATAACCGTTTTAGAACCGGAGCCATTTTGTAATTGATGGTCCCTGAAATGACAATCAAATCGGCCTGCCGCGGTGAAGGCCTGGCAACCTCAGCTCCAAACCGTGCAAAATCGTGTCGTGAAGCTCCTGCAGCCATAAATTCGATTGCACAACACCGTGTACCAAAAGTTAAAGGCCAGAGTGAATTGGCACGTGACCAGTTGACCAGTGCATCCAGCTGTGCCAGCATAATACCTCCACCTTCGTATTCAGCGATAATCGGGTAGTCATTTTTTTCGAAATCGCTTTTTTTATTTATTCCCATTTTAACGCATGTTTTTTCCATCCATACAACAACCCTAATCCCAAAATCGCAAAGAAAATCAGAATCTCAACAAATCCGGTCAAACCGGCAGTTCTCATTACAATTGCCCATGGAAACAAGAATATTGTCTCCACATCAAAAATGAGAAAAAGTATTGCGAACAAATAATAACCTACCGTGTACTGAAGCCAGGCATCACCTATCGTTTCAATCCCGCACTCATAAGGCTCAAATTTTACATCGTTCGAAGATGTTGGGGGGACATAACTGGAAAAAAGCATCGCTAATCCTACAAGGGATACTGCGGCCAGAAAAAAGACTAAAAGTGCGCTACTTTCCATATTATAATTATTAAACTAATTGAGTAGTTTCTAAATAAAATTAAACGTTTATATCTTGGAAATGAAGTGGCAAATGTATCACTTTAAATAATTCAGACTTCTCATTTCTTCAAATTTGTGGCCAAAATCGAGCCAAATGCCTCTATTTATATTCAATATAAATTTGTCATGTGGACATTGCAGTTCTTTAAAATAGGATACCAGAACACTAAATTAAGGCTATTTAGAGCTATAAAATCTAGCTGCAAAAGGTATAAAAGTCACGTCGCGAGTTCACGCACATCACCGATAAATCCTCCGATTTCGCAATCACTTTATCCTCTGTCAGGCCCAGAAATGAATCCAGAAAGGTCGTTTTAAAACTCCCCGCAATGATCAACATCGCGAATTTAAGACTCAACGCATGTCCCAGTGCGGACTTCTGAAGCTTCCAGGTCGGGGTGTGACTCTCAATGACCTGAACAGGGAACCTGAATTTCCCATAAAACCGCTGGATGGAAAAAAGGTTGTTTTTTACCGTCTTCTGATCCTCGCTCCAACCTTCATCCGACATATAAAGGTTGATTCCTGCGTTATTATGACGGCCAAGATAGCTCGCCCACAAAGCCAGATCTTTGCTCTTCTTCATATAACCTACCGGGACAACAATCTGCTTGTAAATCTGATCCAGATTTGTTTTTGCCGATACAAACAGAAACGGGAATGCAGCATATTGCAAAACCGGCAAAAGAAAAGAGGCTGATTTTTTGTGCGCCACCAAAACCAGACATTCGTAAAGCTCGGCAAGTTCGTTCAAACTCTTAATGAGGTCCTGATTATGAACCAAATAACGGACACGGATGGCAGAAAGGAAATTTGATATTTTAGTGGTCGTTCCTCTTAACCGAGCTTCCGCAATCTCACTATTCTCGTGAAGCCGGAAGTCAAGTAAATGGAAAAGACACAGCTCCTTACCGAGCGTTGAAGCAATCATGATCCCATGTAAAATGGCATCATCCATTCCATCCGAAAAATCACACCAGACAAAAATTTTTTGTTCTCCGTTTTCCATCTCCCAAAATTAGGAAATTAAAGATATGAAACTGACAAACACGATAATTGAGTCGTTCAGGAATTATTGACAAATTGTGCGACTGGCAATTGGCAACTGGCGCCCGGAAGATCTTCTTTTCTAATTAATAATTCATCAGCCAGTTACCAGCAGCACGTAGCCAGCAGCTAGATTCAGGCTGAATTGGAATTCAAATTTATTGATTTCCAATTCAGGATTATTGCAGTGATTATTCTCATTTGCATTTGTCTGATTTTCGTGTATGTTTGAGTAAAATAACCAACCATACAGAAGATCATGATAAACAGGCAATTACTGGCTCCCAAAAGCATAGTGGTCGTTGGAGCTTCCAACGATATAACCAAACCTGGAGGTAAGATCCTCAAAAATCTTCTGGAACATGAATTCCAGGGCGAACTTCGTGCCTTCAACCAAAATAGTACAGATATTCAAGGTATTAGCACTTATAATATTCTGGATGATCTGCCTGAAACCGATCTGGCGATCCTTGCTATTCCGGCAAAAAGTTGTATTGAAATCATTGAATTTCTGGCCATAAAGAAAAATGTTCGGGCATTTATCGTGATCTCAGGGGGGTTCAGTGAGACTGGTCCATCAGGAAAACTTCTTGAAGAAAGGATGACTTCGGTGATTAATCAAACTGGTGGCTGCCTGATAGGGCCCAATTGCATCGGAGTATTGACTCCGGAATATGCCGGAGTTTTCACAACCCCCATACCACATCTCCGGTCAGATGGCTGCGATTTTGTGTCCGGTTCCGGGGCAACTGCCGTCTTTATTATTGAATCTGCGATCCCCAAGGGAGTTCATTTCTCACGGGTCATTTCAGTCGGTAATTCGGTCCAGATCGGCATTGAAGAGGTAATGGAATACTGGGATCTGCACGCAGAGGAGGAGAGCCAGATGCGGGTAAAATTACTTTATATTGAATCAATAAACAACCCGGATAAATTCCTACACCATGCACGTTCACTGGTGAATAAAGGGTTCAGACTGGCGGCAATCAAAGCGGGAAGTTCTTCGGCGGGAAGCAGGGCCGCATCCTCACATACGGGTGCAATGGCCAGCTCGGATTCGGCGGTAGAGGCACTTTTCCGAAAAGCAGGCATTGTGAGGTGTTACGGTCGGGAAGAATTAACCACTGTTGCAGGAATTTTAATGACCAAAAAACTTGAAGGTAAAAATATGGCCATTATCACTCATGCCGGAGGGCCAGCTGTGATGCTGACCGACGCGCTTGAAGCCGGTGGATTGACCATTCCCCAACTGTCAGATTCATTGGCCAAAAATTCATTGAAATCGAAATTATTTGCCGGCTCCTCGGTTGAGAATCCCATCGATTTTCTGGCTACCGGAACTGCAGAACAACTGGGTGAGATCATTGATGCCTGCGAAAATGATTTTAAGGAGATCGATGGAATGGCGGTTATCTTTGGGAGTCCCGGATTAACCTCTGTCAAGGATGTTTATAAAGTTCTTGACTTTAAAATGAAGAGCTGCAAAAAACCAATATTTCCCATCCTCCCATCAGTTCTGAATGTAAAAAAGGATCTGGCCTATTTCTTGTCTCACGGGAATATTAACTTTCCGGATGAGGTACTTCTCGGCAGGGCTTTGACACGGGTATACCGCACTCCTGCTCCATCCGATGAGAATATCATGCTTGAAGGGGTGGATGTTCCCAGGATCAGGCGAATTATTGAAAGCTGTGAAACCGGACAATTACCCCCTGAAAAAATACATGCCTTGTTTAGTGCAGCATCAATTCCGTTTGTAAATGAAATAGTTACAAACACAAGTGATGAAGCACTTAAAGCAGCACGTGAGATTGGATATCCGGTTGTGATGAAAGTAGTGGGACCGATTCATAAAACCGATGTCGGTGGAGTGTCACTAAATATTCGTTCAGAGGAGTCTGTGCGACTTGAATTCAACCGGATGATGGATATTGACGGGACAACAGCCGTTTTAATTGCTGAACAGGCTGAAGGGACTGAGCTGTTCCTGGGGGCAAAATATGAGCCCAAATTTGGGCACGTCATTCTATGCGGAATCGGGGGAATCTTCGTTGAAGTGCTGAGGGATTTTACCTCCGGACTAGCACCGCTAACATTCGACGAAGCAATTTCAATGATCCGTAATTTGAAAGCTTACCCGATTATAAAAGGGTTAAGAGGTAAACCGGGAGTCAACCGCGAAAAATTTGCAGAAATTATCGTGCGATTATCCTCGATGCTGAGGTTTGCAACAGAGATTAAAGAAATGGATATCAATCCATTGATCGGAAAAGGAGATAAGATTGTCGCGGTGGATGCACGAATTACCATAGAAAAGTAATTCACTAATCAGATCATTGGTTAAGTCTTTCTTATCGTTTCATTTTCTTTCGGGAGCCTTAGCTTCCTTACAATTAACCTGATATAATATTTTTGTATTTGTTATAAAGAAACGAAATAATTAAAAGCAATACACCGAGTGAAACAAATACAATAGTTTTGGAGATTGTGTCAAGATCCCTTATATCATAGAAGAACAGTTTTAAAAGTGTTATTCCAAAAAGAGCAATTGCACCAATCCGCAAGTGTTTCTTCTTTTTCCAAATACCTAAAACAATAATTACAACAGCATATAACCCCCATAGTATACTTAACCCAAGTCTCGATGACTCGGAAACCTTCATAATATCAAGCCAGATTATCAATTCACTACTGGCAATCCAAATTAAGGTGATATAAAGAAGGCAATCAAAAGCTGTAACCAGATTTTTTGAATTTTGTGGTATAAAAGGTTGAATTGTATACCTGTATACAGAATAAAGTGTTATTCCAACAAAAGAATAAGAAATATATCGTATTCCAATATAAAAACCATTCGTAGGATAATATTCGGCCAATGTCTGGTTGATATAGCTCACACCAAGTTCACTTAGAACAATCAGACCCTCAACGAGAAATACAAGGATGACAAATGCATTAAACCACATGTTCACAAGTCCCAGATATTTATTCTTCAGTCTTTTGATGTTCACAAGAGAAAGGAGAGACAAAAACAAAAGGGAATAATTGATAATCCAGATGGTTTGAAATTTTAA
The DNA here is from genome assembly GCA_903923905.1 of uncultured Bacteroidia bacterium. Lineage (GTDB taxonomy): Bacteria > Bacteroidota > Bacteroidia > Bacteroidales > Prolixibacteraceae > JAAFHB01. The sequence continues at coordinate 56,455 of CAIXZH010000004.1, read as the reverse complement.
CAAATCGGTATTCTGATAATTATCAAAGTAATCACTCCCCTGGTGTTTTATCTTAATAGTTGAATCAATAAATAACTGTGCCCAATAGGTCTCAATTTCAATTCTGATGGAGTAATACGCTACAATAAGCAAAGTAGCAGGAATGAATAGAGAAACAATTATCCCCAAATCTTTCATCAAAATTAATGGATTGCGATATTTCAGATTGTTATTCAACCAGTTGATGTATCCAAAAGAGGCTACGACGAATAAGGAAGTCAGAAAATTGACATTAAATAAGGGTATTATTCGTGTTTCCGGCTTTCCCACCACATAGCCATTATAAACCATCCAATCCTGGACAATGCTAATAAAAGTCAACAATATTAAGGCATAGGCTATCCTTTCATAAAACTGAACATTCTTGGTTCTGCCAATCCAAAACAACAAGGCGGCTTCACAAGCCCACAATAAAGTTACCCAATTCCCGTGAAGTTGTACGGGAACAGCTAATGTGATAAAAACAAGGACTAATCCAGCCACGAGGTAAAACAGATTTCGGTCAGCCAGTTTTTGACTATAAATAACGACACCAACTCCAAAATGAATGGCTGCATTACATAGGGTAAACACACCTAATAATTCTGCTCCTGTATCATCTGTTTTTAGAATTGAATAACCCAAACCAAAGAATATAAATGAGTTAGCTAAAAGCAGAAAAACATCATCAATATCAAACTTCTCTTTTTTGACCAGTTTATAGGCCAAAAAAACCGCATAAAAAATAATAAAGAAAACAGTCAGGAATATCAAGCCCATTTCAAAGTATTCGCTGGTCCGGAATTTTTCAGAAAACCAGGAGAAGTAAATGAGCCATGAGATTACAAATGAGGCATAATAAAGTGGTTTCCAATATTTTTTAAAAGCAGTTAAAAGAATGCCAATGTTAATAATAGCCATGTAACCAAACAAAATTGACACGTTCCCTGTACTATCACCTAACAAAAAAGGAACTGCATAAGCTCCTACCATTCCTATATGGGAAATAATCTGATTGTTATAGTTTATAGCCACCGCCACAGTAAATGCAGTGAAAACAACCATCAGTGCGAAGGCGGCAAATTGTGGAATTAAACCATACAGGCTATAGGCAAAATAGGTCATGAAATATAGGATAGCTATGGCTCCGCTGACGAGAACTGCACTATAATTTTCGTAATTCTTCTTTAATTTAATACCTATGCCCAGTAATCCAAATCCCATCAGATAACCCAGGATAATCCTTGCCAATGGACTAATCAGGTCATGGTCAATGGAGTACTTTGTACCGATTGACACACCTATTACCGTGATAGCTATCCCAATTTTATTAATGAGATTCTCTCCAATAAACTTTTCAAGATCAGATTTGATTTTAGCACCTCCGGCAGGTCCAGTGGTAAAATATTCAGCAGGACCTGCGGTTGTTTTCGGTTCAGAAATAGAGGAAACAGAAGCTTCATTTCGGTTCTCAACGACAACATCAGATAAATTATCCGGAATATCACTTACTGAAGCATTCTCCTCTTTAATCCATTGCTCCTTATAGAAGTTTTTTAGTTGTTCCATCTCCTCACTCAAGTCACGAATCTCAACGGATAAGGTCTCGTGTCTTTTTTTTAAAGATTCAAGCTTTTCATTAAGCGGCGCAAGTAAGTTGTTATTCTCTGCCATAGTGTATCCTTTCAAAGTAAAAGAAGTACTAAATCCCTATTTATCAGACTAAACTTCAGTAAAGTTACACTAATTAGACCAAATTCCAAAACACAAAAAAAAGGGAGCCGATTAAACTCCCTTTGATTTATATGAATCTCTGCTCTTTTATTGCAGAATCAACTTGAAATTCTGATCATCGAAATATTTCGCAAATTCAAGGTCTGTTTTAGCCAATTCCTTGTAAGCGGCATCTTTTTTAACTGCATTACCCAGATTTTCGAACAGCATGCTGGATTTGGCAGTACGGGCGGCGATAATAGCCTTAAGATAAGCAATACGTCCTGTTTCAACAGCCGCTCCGTTTAAGGTACGCAATGCACCGTTATTGTCATTATTCAGTAGCTGAGCCAAAGCGTGATTTGCCACATTCTGTGAATCGTCGGTGAAATATTTCACTGCAGTTTCGTATTGTCCCTGCATGATTTTTACGATTCCAAGGTTGTCATGAACCTCATTACCTGCACCGGTAGCTGCTCCAAAAAGCTCTTCTGCTTTAGCAAGGTTTTTCTTCTTCAGTTCGATACAACCCAGGTTATTCTGAACGATCGGATTTTTAGGATCAAGTCTGTCAGCCTTTTCGAAATCAGAAGCAGCAGCATCAGAATCACCAAGACCGAAAACAACACTACCCAGGTTATTGTATCCACGCCAGTCATCTGAATAAACTTTAGTGAAATTGGTATAGATTGTTTTTTGAACCTGTGGATTTGTAGTCAATGTAGCAGCATAAAGTAATTCAGCCTGATTAAGTTTCGAAGGATCACTGATTGCCAGAGTACTGATTTCATCATCAGTGCGTCCGATTAAATTTACAGAGGCGGTAATTTTTGCACGACGAAGCTTAGGAAGAATTTCGCTGGCCACAGTGGTAAATGAAGCAGAAAGGTTTTTAATCTCACGTTCCCGAACCTCAGGATCTGAATACATAGAAAGCACACGAAGAATCAACTCCTTATCCTGGATGGTTGATTTTTCCATCAGCTCCTTAAATCCATCCCAATCTTCAGGGGTATATTTGGTCTTCAGTTCAGTCTGAACCTGATTTTTGGACAAATCTTTTTCAATTACTTTAGAAGAGGTTCCCTGACGTTTCTGAGAAAGCTGGGTGTTAAAATCCAATTTTCCGTCAGGAGAAGCATACGCTGAAATTTCGACCCCTTTAAGTTCTTTACGTTCAGCCTTATAGGCTTCCTTAATATATTTACTTAAATGCTGGATTTCCTCTTTGGTCATTTCCTTACCACGTACTTCTGAACTATTAATCAGATAGATAAGGTCTGCAACATATTTATCTGGAACAACACGTTGAAATTTATCGATTGAAGGATCATAGACCCCGGTAGAATTTGTGCTTTTTTGGAAACCAAGTATTGAAATTGGGCTATTGTCAACCAGTGTACTGGTGGCAATTACTCCATTTGCCAATTTAACAGGCTCAAAATCCAGAGATTTCGCCCCTTTGGTAGCATGTATTTTCAGATAAAGTTCAGATTTACGCATGGCATATTCAAAAGGAATAGAACCTTTGTAGGAGACGCTGCCACCTTCGTCATATTTAATAACTTTATTATTCGCCTTAACTTTTTCTCCCTGAAGGATATAAGGCTCATAGAATTTTTCACCCTCAGGAGTTTTAAGTACCGGGGTGGCAACAATAGTGGCCTTTTTAACGAAATATTTTCCAGGAATACGACCCTGTAAAGCAACGTCAACCTTGCCATTATGAGCTTCAAGAGTTTCAGGAACAACAGAATAGCTCACTTTCCCAGCATCCCTTTTCATTTTTTTTAGAGAAGCACAGCTCATTAGAAGGGCGGTGCTAAAAATGAATAAAACCAAATAACTAAATTTTAAATTTCTCATTACAATAATTGATTGATAAATGAATTGTTAGTTTTTATTGCTTTGACGGCAAAAATACATTCTTTTAGTGTTATAGAAAAACTATTATAAGCAATTTTACATTAAAAATTCACTTATTATTAGGGAGGGAAAGGCAATTCAGTCCACTATTTTGTGTCTTGGCCAGGCAAAGGATTATTCTTATGTTTCCATCTTTTAACACTGACTCCAGCCATTTCAAAAATAGATCAATAGAGGATTAAACAAAAGTGCCCGGATCAACCGGGCACTTAAATTCTTCTTTTACTGATTTGGCTTTTTAAGCGAATGACTATGTCCGGGATCTCTCCCTTCGCCTCTTTCCGCGCGTGGACCCCGATCAACTCTTTCGCTATCACCCTGACCTTCAGGCTTTGGAAGTAATGCTTTGCGGGAAAGCTTCAATTTTCCTGAACGCTGATCGACTTCCAGGAGTTTAACCTCGATGATATCACCGACTTTTAAAACACTCTCAGGGTTTTCGATCCGTTTCCAATCGATTTCCGAAACATGCAAAAGACCCTCTTTACCAGGCATAATCTCAATAAATGCACCGAATTGAACAATTGACTTCACCTTACCTTTGTAGATTTCTCCAACTTCGGGAATTGCAACAATGGCACGAATACGCGCAATTGCGGCATCAATTGCCTCTTTATCGGGAGCGCTGATCTCAATACGCCCCTGATCTTCAACTTCTTCGATTGAGATAGTGGCTTTAGTATCAGCCTGGATCTGTTGGATAATTTTACCTCCGGGGCCAATAACCGGTCCGATCATATCCTTAGGAATCATCATCGTCACAATTCTCGGGACATTAGGCTTGTAATCTTCACGTGGTACGCTGATCACTTCCAGTATTTTACCTAAAATGTGAGCTCTTCCTTCTTTTGCCTGCTGTAATGCTTTTGCCATTACTTCATACGACAAACCATCCACCTTGATATCCATTTGGGTAGCAGTGATCCCTTTGGTTGTTCCGGTCACTTTAAAGTCCATATCTCCCAAATGATCCTCGTCACCAAGAATATCGGAAAGAACTGCAAATTTATCAGAGCCTTTATCGGTAATCAATCCCATTGCGATTCCCGAAACTGGTCTTTTCATCTGAATTCCCGCATCAAGCATTGCCATAGTTCCGGCACAAACAGTTGCCATCGAGGATGAACCATTCGATTCTAAAATATCAGAAACGACTCGGACAATGTAAGGAAATCCTTCAGGAATCATCCGTTTCAATCCGCGATGAGCCAGATTCCCGTGTCCGATTTCGCGGCGCGAAAGGCCACGAGGAACTTTTGCTTCTCCGGTACTGAAGGATGGGAAATTGTAATGCAATAAAAACCGTTCTCTCCCTTTAAAGGTCACATTATCAATTATCTTCTCGTCCATTTTAGTTCCCAGAGTAACACTGGTCAATGATTGTGTTTCTCCTCGGGTAAATATTGCAGAACCATGAGATCCGGGCAAGTACGATACTTCGCCCCAGATAGGTCTGATTTGAGTTGTTGAACGACCATCCAAACGGATACCATCATCGAGAATCATCCGACGCATGGCTTCTTTCTCAACATCGTGGTAATATCGCGAGATTAAGCCCTTATTTACTTCTGAAGATTCTTTCCCTTCACTATAGGAAGCAGTAAAATCTTCTTTGATTTTCGCAAAGGAACTAACCCGCAGATGTTTATCGTTAATCAGGGAACGTGCAGTATCATAAGCTTTCTGATATGTCTCTTTCCAGATCAGCTCACGCAATGTTTCATCGTTCTGCTCGTGACAATACTCCCGTTTCTTAACGCCGAGTTCTGCCGCCAGCTCTTCCTGAATTTTGCAATGGATCTTGATGTTTTCGTGGGCAAATTTGATGGCATCAAGCATCTCATCTTCAGATACTTCGTCCATTTCCCCTTCAACCATCATAATATTGTCATAAGAGGCACCAACCATGATATCAATATCGGCAGTAGCTAATTGTTCTGCGGAAGGGTTAATCACGAACTTCCCATTGATACGGCCTACACGAACTTCAGAAATCGGGCCATTGAAGGGCACATCCGAAACCGCCAGCGCAGCTGAAGCCGCTAAACCGGCCAAAGAATCGGGCATTTCGTTTTTCCCTGATGAAATCAAGGCAATCATTACCACAGTTTCTGCATGGTAATTATCAGGGAAAAGTGGACGCAAAACACGGTCCACCAATCGAGCGGTCAGAATTTCATCGTCTGAGGGACGGCTTTCTCTTTTCAGAAATCCGCCCGGGAAACGTCCTGCAGCCGAGTATTTTTCGCGGTAATCAACAGAAAGGGGCATAAAATCGACGTTTTCTGCAGCTTCTGTTGCCGAAACCACGGTTGCAAGCAACATGGTATCACCCATTTTAACGACCACCGATCCGTCGGCCTGCTTGGCCAGTTTTCCTGTCTCGATGTTAATCGTACGTCCATCGCCAAGATCAATTGTCTTATTAATAGCTTTGTACATAATTTAAAAAAATAATTTTATGAATATTAAAAATAAATGGGTGGGGCTTTAAAATAGTTAAAAAAAGGCAATTCGAAAATTGCCTTTTTAGGTAGTTCCTTATTTACGAAGATTGAGATCCTTAATGATTGCACGATAGCGATCGATGTGCTTTCTTTTGAGGTAATCGAGCAATGCACGGCGTTTTCCAACCAATCCGATCAATGCGCGTTGTGTCCCATAATCCTTTTTGTTGACTTTCAGGTGCTCTGTAAGGTGACTGATCCTGAAGGAGAAAAGTGCAATCTGCCCTTCAGTCGAACCTGTGTTCGTAGCAGTAACACCATACTTTTCAAAAATCTCCTGTTTTTTTTCTGTTGTTAAATACATTTCAATAGCATGTTAAAAATGATACAATAATTGCGCCGCAGTATTCGGGTTCGATAGCAACGGATCAACATTAATTAAAAAAATCCGGCACAAAGGTACAATTTTATCTTTAAGTATTTAACCCTGTGGCAGATTTAATTCACTATTTTTAAAGAACAAGGGCAATGAAAAGAATAAGGTCGACCCTGTTCCGGATTCACTCTCAACCCATATTTTCCCGTTGTTTTTTTCAATAAATTCTTTGCAAAGGATCAAGCCCAATCCTGTCCCCTTTTCATTTTGTGTGCCTGAGGTTGAATAATTCTCATTAATTTCAAATAATTTGTCAATTCTTTCTTTTGAAATCCCAATCCCCGTGTCGGTTACCGATACAATTAATTCAAGTTGTTTGACCTCTGATTTTATGATATTCGTTCCTCCGGGCTGGGTAAATTTTATTCCATTTGAAATCAAATTTCGCATGACAGCACTAATCATTAATCTGTCGGCATTCACATTGATCTCAGGCAGAAGTGTATTTGAAATAAAAATAGACTTTTGCTCTGCATTACCTTTTAATAAAAAAATGCATCTACATAAGTTTGCAGACAGGTATCGAAATCATCAGGATGAACGCCCTCTGCCCAACCATTTCCAAATTCTTGGTCCATGGTTCTCCCGGTGAATTCAAGCCATGTTTTATTGAAATAGTCACATAATTTATCTAAACGCGAGCGCCATATCAAAGTCGGGAATTCTTCAAATATTTTCAAATACAACTCTTTGGCCTCAGTAATCTCAATTTTCTGTTGCTTAAGCATTGTATTTTCTTTTTCAAGTTCTATTATTTTCTCCCTTAAAAGATTAGTTTCTTGGTCCACGAGTTTCGAATTGGTTAAAATAGTCTGAATAGAAGCTACCATTTTGAAAACGGTTAATTTTCTGATATTTCTGATTACAATTATATTTTGCCTTCAAGATAACTGTTCAGATTCCGAACCTGTTCAGGTGATCCCAGAACAAAAAGCTGATCGTGAATTGTTAGTGTATGATCACTTCCCGGATTAAAGACATATTTACCTTCACCGTTTTTCAATCCGATAATCGTTGTTCCTGTTACCTTCCCTAAGCTTAATTCTCCGATTGTCTTTCCTTGTTTGGTGGCCGACATTTTGCGGCAATGTACCTCCTGAATACTTATGTCCCGGTTCCGCTGCAGCAAAATATATTCCATAAACTCAACCACATCGGGTTGGGTAACCAAACGGGCCATGCGCTGCCCTCCCATTCGTTCAGGCATGATCACATTGGTAGCCCCTGCCCGCTTTAATTTAGTATCTGAACCAATCTCTGAGGCTCGGCTCACAATGGTCAGTTTATTATTCATGCTGCGGGCTGTCATCACCACAAACATATTATCCGCATCATTTGGGGTGGTGGCAATTAAAGCCCTGGCCCGATCGATACCGGCAGTGCGCAGAATCTCTTCATTTGTGGCATCCCCCTGAATAAAAAGGAGGTTAGGATCTTCCTGAATACGTGTAATTACATTGTCTCTCCGTTCGATAATCACAAACGGATGATTATGATCCATTAATTCCAATGCTGCCTGTTCCCCATTGCGTCCATAACCACAAATGATCACATGATCAATCAGTTTTTCAATCCTTTTACTCACCCTGCTAGTTTTTAATTTATTAACAAATTCTCCATCCAAAAAAAAACGGACTATACTCGATCCAACATAGGCAAAACTCCCAAGACTAAAGATAATCAGAAATGAAACGAATAACTTACCTACCGGTGAAAGAGGCCGTACCACCTCAAATCCAACAGTCGAAACCGAAAGGACGGTCATGTAAAATGAGTCGATAAACCCATATCCTTCAATAAAATGAAAGCCAACCAATCCGGTAACAAACACTGCTGAGACTAATGAAAAGGCAATTCTGAAAGTTCTTGAGGTTTGTTTATCAAACTGGTTCATGTACAATTATTTTATGACCGATGGTGCAACTGAGACATTTTTTTTGTTCACAATAGTTGTGTTGCAATTGAAGCAATGCCTGAGATTCGAGGGCATTTTCAGCTGTTATCCCCGCTTCAGCCCATCTGTCAATTAAACGATTACTTTCTGCCGGCAGCTGTTCAAGTATCTCCAGCGCTCTGTCTTTCAAAGTTAGTTTATTTTGGTTATCTCCAAACAAAAAATAGAAAGGAACAACAACATTGATTACAACCAATCGAAAAATTTGATCACCAAACAATTTTTGTCGGTTTACTGAGGGCTTATTAAAACTATAGTGACTATCCCAGTATTCTGAAGCAGTCAGTGAAAACAACTGCCTGATCTCTTCAAGATTGGATGCCTCTATGATCGTGGCAAACAATCCCCTGGAATGATGAATCAACGCTGCAAACTGAGCAATTCTGATCGTGGGAAAATTTCCGGGATGCATCCTCATAAACTTCCACAAATGACCTGCAATTGGTTTTAATCCGTACTTCATAGCCAGGAAACGATATTCCTTACGAAGATCAAGGTAGTAATCGTCTCCAAAAAGTTCATCCCCTAACAATCCTGCTTGTCCAAAAAGAAGCGCCTCTATCTGGAAAAGAGAGTCGTGATGATGCGCCAATATGGATTGAGGCAAGGAACGGGCCAGCATTTCAAAAGGTAGTGCATTCTCGCGCAAGCCAAAACTTCGGGCAAGCATACAATAAAAGGTTTCTCCCCAATCCTCCCGGGTCTCTGAAAGAAGCTTACTGATGGCGTCGATCTTTTGGGTTAAACGTTCGATAACGATGCCGTTCAGAAAGAATTTGATTTTGAAGGGATCAACCTGATATAAAAAAGAGGCACAGGCAATCCAATCATGACTTCTTACAAGCATTTCGTAATTCCGGGTTATCCATTCAGGCCAATTAATCACCAATGCCGGAACTTTAGAGCCTAAATCATTAAAGACCTCCATATCGGACATTGCAACCACATGGAGGATAGTGTTCCGGTACGCTGGATCAATATGATGACCATGCCGATTCCACTCTGAAGCTTTCAGATGGATTTCGATATTTCCGGCCCAGAGTGTGTCCCCGATCTGAATCCGGGCATCAAAGAAATCGGGGCCTGCATGGGTGTTGTGACGTCCGGGATTCACAATCCGGAGCGGTTCACCATCTTCAGTCAGTTGGGAATCTGCATGAAATAATTTATTTTCCCAGATAAAATGGAGAAATTCCTCTTTCATGGTCTTATAAATTTAACGTATTGAAAGATACGAAAAAAAACTGATAATTGGTCCAGATCACATAAAATGGCAGGGAATTTAAGTCGTTGGGTGTCTGGCTGATGGCATAGAATTAAAATCCAGCGATTATAACCTTCGTATTGAAGTGACCTGGTGAATGTTCAGGTTCTGGACATTCACCAGGTCACTAATTTACACTGCTAACTGTTTAAATTTCTCGGTAGGAGATAAACAACCATAGAAAATTATAATTCTGAAAACAAATTTCACTTAGGGAATTAACCGGTTATCCGTTAATGTCCTAACGGACAATGATTCTTCCTTACCTGTTTTTCTATTGAAATTGATGCCCTATGGGCAAAAAGGTTTAAATATAATTTTTAAACATTCTCTAAATTTGTCTTTGCTTTGAGGTAATATCTATTCCGAAATTTTCCGAAGGATGGTGATCCCATCCCTGACCGGAATCATAAAGGTTTCAACGCGGGGATCATTCCTTACAAAATCATTAAACTGTAATATTCCGACTGTCTGTTCGTCGGCGCGGGCCACTTTTTGGACAACTTTGCCAGCCCATAACGTGTTATCAGCTATAATAATACCACCTACATTTACCTTAGGGAACACCAGGTTGTAATGAACCAGGTACTTCCTTTTGTCGGCATCGATAAAAACGAGATCAAATCGATCATCCAACGTTGGGACCACATTTTCAGCATCTCCGATATGCTGAATAATCCGACTCTTCATCCCCGATTCTTCAAAAAAAGAGGATGCAAGACCTTCCAGTTCATCATTGATTTCAATGGTATGAATAACACCATGATTTGACAACCCATTTGCAAGGCATAAGGCTGAGTAACCGGTATAGGTGCCGATTTCCAGAATTCGTGAAGGACAAATTAACTTACTGAGTAAAGTCAAAAGCGAGCCTTGAATATGTCCAGAACACATCCGGCCATTCACCATGCGAAGCTGTGTTTCACGGTAAAGCCGTTTCATAAGTGGACTCTCTTCAACGATATGAGACAATACGTATTGTTCCAGTGAATTATCAATCTTCATCGTTCTATTTATAGATCAACATGGACAATTTTCCAAAATCAAGAATTTCATTGGCGATATTCCGGATTTGTGTGGGAGTTATCTCATTGATTTTTTTATAGATAACATCTAGCCCGTCCATTTTATTATAGGTAAGGAAGCTTTTACCAAGAGTAAGCATCAAATCTTCATGGTTTTCCTGCGACATGGCCAATTGTCCGACCAGCTGCTTCTTGGCTTTGCTGATCTGAATACCGCCAAGTAACCGATCCTGAAGGATTATGATCTCACGTTTGATCAGCGATATTGCCTTTTCCAGATTTACCTGGTCAGTTCCAAAATAAATCGTAATTGTTCCCGTATCTGAATAGGCAGTATAGGAGGATTCCAGATTATAGGCAATTCCGTTTCTTTCACGCAGGGCAAGGTTAAGACGCGAATTCCCCGATTGACCCCCTAAAATAGTATTAAGTAACACCAACCCTATTCGGTCAGCATGAAACACATCGTAAGCAAGCCCACCGATCAGGCAATGAGATTGAAAGGTCTCTTTTTCAACTGTTTTAGTCTTGGCTGAATTACCCACAAATTTCGGTCGGGAGAACGAACGCTGATTTCCGGGGAAGTGACTGAAATAACGCTGTGCCAGATGAAAAAAACGTTTCCCGGAGACATTGCCAACCGAACAAATCACGATCTGGTCAGTATTATAATTTCTGTCCATAAACCGACGGATATCATCGCGGGTAAATCCCCTGACATTTTCAGGGGTTCCCAAAATATTCCGGCCAATCGGATGCCCTTCAAAAATGAGCTCTTCAAAATCATCAAAGATTAACTCAGAAGGAGAATCGTTATATGAATTAATTTCATCAATAATAACATCCTTCTCCTTTTTCAATTCCTGGTCAGGGAATGTACTATTAATCAGGATATCGCTAAAAAGCTCCATAGTTCGCTCATAGTATTCTGCCAGAAAAGAGGCATGTATGGCGGTCTCCTCCTTGGTGGTATAGGCATTCAGTTCACCCCCTACATCTTCAAGCCGGCTCAAAATGTGAAATGACTTTCTCTTCAGAGTACCTTTGAAGATGGTGTGCTCAATAAAGTGAGCAAGACCTTGTTCCTGCAAATCTTCGTCGCGTGAGCCGGTGTTTATAATGATTCCGCAATGGGCTACCGGCGAATCCACAAATTGGTGAACCACCCTAATTCCATTGGGCAATTGATCAGAAAAATATTTCATAATTTGTTTAAACAAGATGCAAAAGTATTTAAAATTTGATTACTTTTGCCACGCGTTCAAAAACAAGGTGCCATAGCTCAGTCGGTAGAGCAACGGACTGAAAATCCGTGTGTCCCTGGTTCAATTCCAGGTGGCACCACACCTTAAGAATGCAACTTATCAAAAAGGGCTGATTTTCATTTGAGAATCAGCCCTTTCTATTTCCCCTAAAAGTAAATGGGCTATTCCGATTAATGGTATAATCAGAATAGCCCATTATATAATATTATCAACCTAATTGGCTGTCGGTAACGGCAATTTTAGTTTCTTGAAAACGTCCAAAGCCTGGGCATCAGTAGGATCCAGTAAAAGAATCTTCCGCCAAAATTCGATCGAGGTCTGTTTTAAGACTTCCGACTCCTTCTTATCGGTTTTAACAATTCTTTCACTGCTCAGGAAGTAATAGGAGCCAAGATATTTATAACATTCGATGATTGCTTTCCTGTTCTTTACAGAATCTCCTGCCGAAAAAATTGCCAGTGCCTTTTCATAAGCCTCTTTTCCAACAGTTGTTTGTACATCAGGATCAAGCCTGGATTGCATCCGCCCTTTCCACCAAAAACCTCCGGCATATTGCGGATTAAGCACAGAAACATTTGTAAACGCACTATCTGCCTTTTGAAGACATAAGAATTTTGCAGCTTTAACACTTGCACTGTCAGCAAAAGGGATTTTACTGGTTTCCTGCATACGCATTAAAGAATCGTACTTCACATTATAGATTTCACTTTGGTAATAATACTCTTTCCCAATTAAATAATAGGTGTTAACTTTATCAGCCCCATTAGCAATCATCTTTTTATAGACTGCGGCAGCCTCATTGTGCATCTTGTTGGAGGCATAGAGTTTGGCAAGGTCTTCGTAAATCTCAGTCTTTGTTGAATCAAGCACCAAAGCCTTATTGTAATTATTGATAGCCATGGTATCTTTACCCACTTTTTGCAATAAACGACCATAATAGACAAAGTCTGAAGTTATATTCTTCTCCGGATCGTGTATTTTAAAGAATTTTGCCAAGTATTCAACCCCGTTTGCATAGTCCCCGGTTTCATAGGCAATATAACCTCTGATTCGGAGCAGTACAGATTCATCAGAATTTTGTTTCATAACCTCCTCCAGCAGTTTTGCAGATTCCGCATATTTTTTATTGAAGAAAAGGATGATTGCAAACCGCTCCTTATCATCATAGGTAATCTCTGCTCTTTCGAGGTAGATCTGATAACTTTTTTCTGCTTCCGGGTACCTGCCAAGGGCATAATATAAATCCCCGCGATTTTTATATACCAAAATCTGATCGCGGTTAATTTCAATACATTTTTCCAAAGCATTTAAAGCTTCGCGATAAGCACGGGCCAGGGTATGTATAATCCCAAGCTTGCGATAGGCAATTGCACAATTCGGATCGAAATATATTGCTCTATCATAAGCATTTGAAGCAGCACCATATCTGTGGCGCATCGATTCATAATCGCCGTATGCAATATGAAAAGGGGCATATTTTGAATTGAGTTCGATCCCCTGGGCCAAATACCTGCTTCCGGTAGCTGTATCCTTCCTGGCAAACTGGAAACACCCCTGGGTGATTTCGTAATAAACTTCAGGATTTTTTTTATCCAATCGTCTGGCTTTTTCAAAAAAATCCAGCTGGCCAGTGTGGTCCCCTTTAAAAAGGGCAATCTTCCCAAGGCCTATCAAAGGAAAAGGGGATTTAGGATCAATTGTTGAGGCTTTTTGATACAACAATCTGGCACTATCCGGATTTTGCAAATATAGGTAAGTATCGCCTAATGAACAGAGCGTTCTGACATCATCGGGGGAGGATTTTAACCGGTTAAGGAAAAAGCTACGCGCCTGATGATACTGAAGATCGTCCAGATAAAATAAACCCTGATTTGAGATTTGCTGAGCAAAACCGCCAACCACTACGAAAAGAAGTCCGAGGAGTGAGAATAAACTACGTTTCATTTTACAATGTTGTATATTAGAAATTTGAAATTTTAAAAATTTACTAAAAATCCTTCCGTATATTGACAACCCTTGTAGGGGCAATGGCTGGAAGAACTCCGGATTTTAAAATTATCCTTTGCCCTTTGTCGCTTGCAACAAATGCGGAGAAACCAGTGACCAATCCATTACGAGGCTCAGCATTGACAATATAAATATCTCTTGTCAGCGGATAAACCTTGTCAACCATATAGGCTTGATACGGTTTAAAGCTATTGGTTAAATCCGGGTGAGGATGATCACTCACAGACATAACTTTAATTCTTTTATGGAATGAGAGATGCAAAGAATCATTGGCATTACTGATCCAGCTCGTGCCAATAAATCCAAGAACTCCCGGATGGGTACTGGTGTATTCGATGACATCGCGATTGAATTCGAGCGCAAAAACGTTGGTCTTGACTAATCTTCCACCACATATTGAGTCAACCAGATAATTGATAATACTTGACTTGTCGTTATCAAAGACCGCTGTTATTTTACCACTTTTAGATCCCGGGTTTATCTGATCCCAATTATCGATTTTACCGGTTAAAATGTCTTTAATCTGATTTACACTGATCAGACTATCCTTGCTTTTGGGGGAAACGATTAAGGCAATCGCATCAGTAGCAATCTTGGTTTGCCTGGGAAAGATTTTCTTTTGATTCAGGATGGCTATTTCAACTTTACTGAGAGGTCTTGAAGCGAAAATTAACTGAACATCGCCATTGATAAGTTGGTTAAAAGCTTCATTTTCAGGGACATATTTTGCATTAAATTCCGTATATCCATAAATCGCCTTGAAAACGTCCAATTCAGCTTCAATAATTGGTCGGAATGTCTCATCGGTACTTATTGTTGTCATTCCGGTAGTCGGGGTATTTCGGTAGGGATCACCTTTAAAGAATTTACAACCACCGACTAAAAGGGCTAAAAACAATAAGAGCCTAATTCGTTTCATCACTTTTGGTATTAAATACTAAAGTATAAATTCTGAAAGAACCATAAAGTATCAAAAGAATACCAAAACAGATTCTTACAGAATTTTTCACCGGGAGCAGAAACATGTTGGATGACAATATTACTGCTCCCAGTGAAAGATAGACCAAGGCCATTAAAAACTTAAAACCGAGAAAAATCCGTTTTCTTCTGATCATTTCGGCCAATTCCTATTGCAACACATATTTAATAGGAACAGTATAGCTAACCAATACAGGCTTGCCACCTTGTCTGCCAGGGCTCCAGTTCGGCATTTTAGTCAGAACCCTCATTGCTTCTTCGTCGCAACCGCCACCAATACCACGAACCACTTTAATCCTGGTAATTTTCCCTTCGTGATCGACAACGAAATTGACAATTACAGTACCCTGAATACCATTTTCCGCTGCAAGAGAGGGATATCTGAGGTTGTTTTTGATAAATTTCATCATCTCCTTTTCGCCTCCGGGGAATTGGGGCATCTGTTCAACGATGACAAATGGTTGTTCAACCTCTTCCGTAATTTTCTGTGTCGCTACCGGAGCTGCCACATCATCTGTCCCTTTATCAAAAGCGACATTACTGATTGCAGCTTTGGTTTCTATAACTTCCTTCTGCAATTTAGGTTGTTCCTCTTCCTGAACCTGCTCATCGGGCTTAATCACCGGAGGGGTAAACTTGATGGTATTCCGCATAGGTGGAGGAGGTGGCGGAATTTCCTTAAGGATATTTTCCTTGGGCTTATCTAATTCAATCTTAGAAAGCACCCTCACGGTAACATCCTTCTCCACATTTTTAGGAAAAATTTGTTTGATTAAACTCGGAGCTGAAACAAACAGAACAAAAAATACGCTGGCAATGAGTAAGGCTCTGAAATGTCTTTTTGAGGAATTTTGTCTCAGTTCAAAAGCTCCATACTCATGGTTTTTGGCCTCAAAAACCAGTTCGCACCATTCGTTCGAAAAAATATCATTATTTGCTGCCATTAGGATACAATTTTCATCCGTAAATAATTTTAAATTGAGGTCAGATAGAATCCGTATATGAGATTTTTGCCTCGTACATTTTCACCTTTTTCAAATTTGTAGCTCGTGAAATTATGAGATTCATAACTTTTTCGACATCAGATCCAAATCAAAAGGTGTGATATCCACAATCGCATAACGCCCAATATTACAAATGGCCATCTCGTCCAACGCATCGATAAGATTCTTATAGGAACTTTCAATGGTACCCTTGATCAGAATAATAGGTGCCTTTTTATCCGCAATGATCTCATCACGTTGCTTCTCAAAATCTTTATCAGAAAGCTTTTGAGAAACCTTTTTCGCCTTAAGTTCCCGAACCTTGACCATAATGTCATAATTCTTCTTAATCAGAAATTGTCGGATTCCCTTTGGAGAAAAGTCTGATTGAACAAGTACAGGATCGACATTATTTTCGCGGGTACCTTCATAGTAAAAAACCTTATTATCCTTACCCAGAAGAATAGTGACAGCCCTGGAGGCTTTGATCTTCGTTTGATCTTCGTCACTTATCTTATCTTTGGAAGGCATAGCAATCTCCATGGTCTGAGGCTTACTTAGCGTTGTTGCCAACATGAAGAATGTAATCAGCAAAAACCCAAGGTCAACCATCGGGGTAAAGTCGACCCTTGTTGACATTTTCTTCGTTTTGCCTTTTTTCTTTCCTTGATTATTATCTTGAGCTACTTCAGACATGAATTTTAAGTTTACAGTTATTCATAATCAGCTGACAATTTAAGACTTGTGAGCAAGTTATACTTGTTCTCCTTGATATCCTGCAGACTACCCATTAATTTTTTGATAACCGGATAAGTCGTAGCCTGATCAGCCTTTATTGCAATCCGGTATTCCGAGTTGATACTTCTGGCTACACTGACCCAGTTTTTAAACTGGTTATCGAGGGAATCACAAGGAATGCCAATTGAGAACTGCGACATATCCCGTTCTTTGGTCCCCAACGATAAATAATTCTTCATGCCAGTGATAGGTACTCCAAACTTATTAACCAAACTAAACTCCTTTAATTCTTCAGGAGTGAAAGTTATGTTATACGCAGCTCCCATTTTGGTAAGCAGTTTAACCCGGTTCTCTTGTCCGTCAGCTCCAAAGAATACCTTTCCTTTTGCATCTACCAAAATGGATATGATATTCCGGTCAGGTATTTTAATCTCTGAAATTGAAGAAGGTGTATTAACAGCCACCGGTTCTTTTTGCGTAAAGTTAGAGGTAAGCATAAAGAAGGTCAGTAATAAGAACGCAACATCACACATCGCGGTCATATCAATAGCCGTGCTCTTCCTTTTAATTTTTACTTTTGGCATAATTATATGATATCTATAATCTTAGTGCTTTGCAGCAAATGTTTGAACGATACTATAACCTGCTTCATCAATCGAATAGGTCAACTTATCTATTTTTGTGGTGTAGAAGTTATACATAATTACAGCAAGAGCACCTGTTCCAATACCAAAGGCTGTATTAATTAGAGCTTCCGAAATACCTGTTGATAAAGCAACTGAGTCAGGAGCTCCTGCATTCGCCATTGCAGCAAAAGAACGGATCATCCCGAGTACAGTTCCTAAAAGACCCATCATGGTAGCAATAGAAGAAATTGTTGCCAAAATAGGGAGGTTTTGTTCCAGGCTTGGGAGTTCAAGGGAAGTCGCTTCCTCGATGTTCTTGGTGATATCAAGCAGCTTCTGTTCCTTAGTCATGGTTGTGTCTTTCTCCAGCATCTGATATTTCAGAAGTGCAGCTCTTGATACACTGGCTATAGAACCCTCAAAACGGTCACATTCTGCTATTGCTGCATTAATGTCATTCTTGGAAAGATTTGTTTTGATTGTCTCAACAAATTTCACTGCTGAACCTTTTCCGCCAGCCTTATTGATGGTGAAATAACGTTCAAGAGAAAAAGATAATACAGTCAATAACAAAGTCATGATCACAGGCACAATAAAGCCGCCTTTGTAAATAACGCCAAGAAAATCACCGGGAATGGGAGCATTAGCATTACTGTTTCCCTGAAAATGGCTGCCGGAGCCCAATAATAAATGAAATACAATTTCCGCAATAATAAACGAAACCGGTATTACCAATGCTGAAAAAGCGCTTTGAAACTTTAAAAAACGATTTTTTGATTTCATACTCTGAATTACTAGTGTTTAAATGAAAGTTTAAGAAATATTTGAGAAAAATTAAAAACGATAAATAAATCGTTAAAAAAACTATTAATAACCAACTAATTAACTTCCAATTCCCGAGAATCCGATCAAAAACAGTTTGAAAATCAAACCTATTTTAAAGCGTTACCTCATTAAGAATTTGCAATTTAAGAACCCTCAGAAGACCAATTCACAATTAATCAGAAAGGACCTTTAAGTGGCTCAAATTTACGATAAAAAATAAGATCAACGATCAGCACCTTGAAAAGATTCAAAGATATCTTCTCCTCTAATTCGTGGACAAAATTAATAATCCAATTCAATTCACATCGGGAGGGCAAAATAAAAATCCCTTAAAATTAAAATATTAACATATTTTAACATTCTATTATATTCAACAAATATCAATATATCAGCCTATTTAACGCTTTCAGGTGATCTTGAACCGGATTAGCCAAATGTTATCAAGTGCCCCTTTTTTAGCTCAAGGAACTAAAATCAGAGCCTTGAAATCATTATTATGATGAATCAACCCACAATTCCTAAAATGGGAATACTCTATATCGGTTCTGATTTATTCAGAAAGTCAATAATATGAATTAAAAACCAACAACCGGAATAAAGGAATATTAGTGAAAGCCCGAAAATAAATTTCCCTTTAATAATGAATTTTATCCTTAAATCAACATCTACTGCAATACAAATTTAAAAGGAACCGTATAAGTGACCAATACGGCAATGCCACCTTGTCTGCCAGGACTCCAGGGGGGCATTTTCTCTAAAATTCTGACCGCTTCTTCATCACAACCGCCTCCAATTCCACGAATTATATGAATGCGGGTAATCCTACCATCCTTACCTACCACAAAGTTTAAAGTTACAGTGCCCGATATTCCCATTTCTATAGCCGTAGAGGGGTAACGGAGATTGTTTTTGATAAACTTCATCATCTCCTTTTCTCCACCAGGAAATTGAGGCATTTGCTCCACAATGACAAATGGTTTTTCTTCCTCTGTAATCTGCGTTTTTGTGGCTGTATTAGCTAATGGAGCAGCTATATCATCAGTTCCCTTATCATAGGTTACATTGCTAATTGCTGATTTTGTTTCTACTGCTTCCTTTTGGGATATTGGTTGCTCTTCTTCCTGAACCATTTCATCCGGCTTTATTACGGGCGGAGTAAACTTAACGGTGTTACGTAAAAGAGGCGGCGGCGGCGGCGGGAGCTCTTTCAAAATGTTATTTTCCTTGGGTTTGTCTAATTTTATATCGGTCATCATCCGCACACTCACATCCTTTTCCTTAGTTTCCGGAATTATCTGTTTTATAAGAACCGGGAGTGAAACTCCAAGAACAAAAAAAACAATTGCAATAACCAAAGCCCAGAATTGCCGTTTTGAAGAATTTTGCCTTAGCTCATAAGCTCCATAGTCAAGGTTTTTCTTCTCAAAGATCAATTGGCACCATTCCTCTGAAAATATATCATTATTTGCTGCCATTAGGATAAAATTTAAAAAATCTTTTCACTAATAAAATTCAGGACAAATAGCGTAATATCAACGATGATCTTGTTTTATGCATTAAATATAAGCAAAATATATCATATTTATCATCTTGATATTACTTTTTTTTATTAAAAATTTATGATTTAGTTCACAGTTTTAGGATATTAGGACGACCTCACTAATAAGCGAATTAAAATATTGATTATCATATATATAATTTGTTAAAAACAGATATTCTAGGGAAGCGAATATCCGTTTGGAAGGTTTATACCCGAAAATAAACCTGCTGCTTTCAAAACAGGAGAGATCGCAGCAACGAAACACCAACCATCCGCCTCAGACGGTTGGACTAAAAAGAAGCAGATCACCTGGATAGAAATTCATGTGAATCTTCGGGAGTATCCAAAAAATTAGCTGGCAACCAGAGAAACCACTTTTTTATCAAAATCCAGGATTGCTTTATGACTGTAAAGGAAATCACACCCGATCAATCCTACAATCCTTTTATCTGAGAATTTAGCATATTCAGTGTTAATATGCATGAAATTAACCAAAGCCACTTTGAGAGTCCCAAAGTTAATTTCACCTAATTGAAATGCAGCGATAGTTCCGGAATTTGTTTCAACCATCTCCTTACCCAGTCCGGTGGCCATTATTGAGTCTTCACCGTCTGCAGTGTAATAATCTTTTAACATCTCATCAAAAACACTTTTTGATGCACCTGTATCGACAATCCACCAATGGTCCTCCAGCCCCTGGAATTCAGCCCTGATGATGGGATGATAAGTACTTTCCTCAAGTTCAACAATTTGAAAACAAATTTCTTGCATCACATCAAGTTAATATACAAGAAAAGGGGTCAAAAAGCCCCTTTCCATGTATTATAAAAGCAATATTATTTACGATTTAAGTCATCAAGTACGTTCATCACCTCGCGGACATGACCTTCGCTGGTTCTCATCATTTGCATCTCTTCCTGGTTCAAATGAAGTTCGACAATCTTTTCGATACCGTCTTTACCCAAAACAACAGGAACTCCCAGGTAGCAATTATCGATACCATATTCACCCTGAAGTTGGATACAAACCGGGAAGATTCTGCGCTGATCCTTGATGATGGCTTCCACCATTTGAGCAGCAGCAGCGCCTGGAGCATGCCAGGCCGAAGTTCCGATCAGTTTCACCAATTCTCCGCCACCTGCCTTGGTCCGTTCAACGATAGCATTCAACTGTTCCTTTCCGAGCAATTCTGTGATAGGAATACCTCCCACAGTGGTATAACGGGTTAACGGAACCATGGTGTCGCCATGCCCGCCTAAAAGCATCGCCTGGATCTCTTTCTGCGAAATATCGAGTGCCTCAGAAAGGAAGGAACGATAACGGGCAGTATCCAGAATTCCGGCCATACCCATAACCCTGGTGCGCGGCAATCCTGAAGCAAGATGTGCCTGATAAGTCATAACATCCAGGGGATTGGAAACGATGATAATAATCGCATCCGGTGAATATTTAACAATATTTTCAGTTACAGATTTAACAATACCAGCATTGATCTGAATCAAATCATCGCGGCTCATTCCCGGCTTACGCGGTAACCCGGAGGTAATTACAACTACATCAGAACCTGCAGTCCGGGAATAATCATTGGTCACCCCTACTGTCCGGGTATCATAACCAATAATCGGGGCTTTTTGCCAGATATCCAGAGCCTTGCCTTCAGCAATACCCTCTTTGATATCCAATAAAATCACCTCATTTACCACTTCGCGATATGCCAATGTGTCGGCACACGTTGATCCAACATTTCCTGCTCCTACAACTGTAACTTTCATAAAAATCGAATTATTTATTCTGATTAAAAACTATTACTGTTAAAAAACCGATGCAAATTTAGGTTGTTTGAAACGATTTAAAAAGAGATTCATCACACTTAACAAATACTTAACATTTTTAATGAGTACTTAATTCTCCTTTCACGACTTTAACCCAAAATCCTAGAAATCTTCTCATTCCATTTTAAGAATGTTTGCGAAGGGATTGACCGGATGAATCTAAATCCCATTTCGGCTATATTCCGGCAATCCGGCGAATCTGGGCAATTATCTCCTGTGCCAGTGAATTAGCCCTCTCCGCAGTTCTGCTTTCAGAATAGATCCTGATGATCGGTTCTGTGTTTGATTTGCGTAAATGGACCCATTCCTTGTCAAAATCAATCTTGACTCCATCGATATCATTGACCTTTTCATGACTATATTTTTGCTTAATCCGCAGGAGGATATTATCCACATCGATCTCAGGAGTCAGTTCAATTTTATTTTTTGAAATTGTGTAATCTGGATAGGTGGCTCGAAGCCCGGAACATTTAAGTCCAGTCGTAGCCAGTTGAGAGAGGAAGAGCCCGATACCAACCATGGAATCCCGGCCGTAATGGCTAGCCGGATAAATCACACCACCATTCCCTTCACCTCCAATCACTGCATTTGTTGCCTTCATTGTGTTGGTCACATTAACTTCTCCAACAGCAGATGCTGTATAGCTACCACCATGGAGCTCCGTAATATCACGCAAAGCCCTCGAAGATGAAAGGTTGGATACGGTATTCCCGCTGGTATGTTTCAATACATAATCTGCAACTGCGACAAGGGTGTATTCCTCATTAAACATGGTACCATCCTCATTAATAATGGCTAACCTGTCAACATCAGGATCAACTACGAAACAGACATCAACGTTTGACTGGGTTACTATTGCTGAAGTCTCCCTAAGGTTCTCAGGTACAGGCTCCGGATTATGCGCAAAATATCCGTCAGCGGTACAATTAATCTCAACAACTTCAGCGACTCCCAAGGCTTTTAACAGCCTGGGTACTATGATTCCTCCCACCGAATTAACCGCATCGACTGCGACTCTGAAATTTCTTTTTTTGATCGCTTCAACATTGACAAGTGCCAGACCTAATACATGCCGAATATGATAATCAGTATAATCGTTAAAGGATTCATGTCCCAGATCGTCAACCTGAGCGAAAACAAAACGTTCATCTGCTGCAATTTGAAGAACCGTTTTACCTTCAGCATCATTGAGAAACTCCCCTTTTTCATTGAGCAATTTCAATGCATTCCATTGCTTTGGATTGTGACTTGCAGTAAGAATAATACCGCCATCTGCCTTTTCAGCTACAACAGCGAGTTCGGTAGTTGGTGTCGAAGCAAGTCCGAGGTTTACAACGTCTGCTCCCATGCCCATCAACGTTCCGGTAACCAGTGAATTGACCATTTCTCCGGAGATGCGCGAATCACGGCCAACCACGATTCTTAACTTTCCGGTCGCAACTCTCCCCTCCTTCACCCATGTAAGGTAAGCCGCTGTGAATTTGACCAGATCCAGCGGACTCAGACCCTCACCCGCCAAACCACCTATGGTTCCGCGTATACCCGAAATTGATTTTATAAGTGCCATATTTTAAACCTCTGTTAGATTATTAACCCGCAAAGTTGTTAAATTGGGTTAATTATTCAAAGGATTATTCCGTTTCGATGAAATTTAAGTTCATTTTTGCGTTTTTTTTCCGACATTTGCCCCCGAAATAATAATAAGTCAGAGAATTAAGAAATGATTATCAGAAGAGGAAGAGGACAGGAACGCGAAGATAAGCGTACCGTCGAGAAAAGAGAGCCAGGGACAAGACCACGGGTTAAAAAAATGGATTCAGCACAAGGTGATCAAAGCCGAAGACCAGCCGGACCCCGGTCAGATTCAAGAGAATTTAGCTCAGGGAAAAGAGTCGGAAAGACTAAAGTTTTAAAAACTGCGTCCGGATCAAAACCATCTGCAACCGGAACAGGCCGATTTGGAAAAGAGCGGACTTCAGATGTTTTCCGCAGAAATGTAATCGAGAAACGACCCGAACGAAAATTCGAAGGGGCAGAATCGGACAAGTTTGTAAACAAAACTGGTAAGGTACTGCGCGGAAGATTGGGGATACAAAATCTAAACAACGAATTTAATTCAACACACAGACCCGGGAAATCAGCTCCAACCCAAAAGGAGCCCGGGGCAATGCGTTTGAACCGTTATATTGCTAATGCAGGGCTTTGTTCCCGTCGCGAGGCAGATACCTTTATTGCAACAGGTTGTGTTACCGTCAATGGTAAAATTGTTTCCGAGATGGGCCATCAGGTTTTGCCCGGTGATTCCGTGAGTTTTAACGGCAAGATTATCACCGCAGAGAAAAAAATGTACGTTCTGCTCAATAAACCAAAGGGATATGTCACTACACTGGAAGACCCTCATGCCGACAAAACAGTAATGGAACTCATTGCAAATGCATGTTCTGAAAGAATTTATCCGGTCGGGCGTTTGGACAAGAGTACAACCGGACTCTTACTTTTTACCAACGATGGGGATATGACCAAACGATTAACTCATCCAAAATATAATCGCAAGAAAATTTATCACGTCTATTTAGATCAGAAGGTTACCAAGAACCATCTTCAGGAGATTGTCGATGGAGTTACCCTTGAAGATGGTTTTGTTGCGGCAGACTCCGTAAGCTACGTGAGCGACGATGATAAAAAGCAGGTAGGAATAGAGATCCATTCAGGAAAGAATAAAATCGTACGACGGATTTTCGAGCACCTTGGCTACAAAGTTGAAAAACTAGACAGGGTCTATTTTTGCGGATTAACCAAGAAAGACCTTCCCAGAGGGAGATGGCGTTTTCTGACCGATGAAGAGGTATCCCTGTTAAAGATGAGTTCGAAATAGCGGTTGAATGAATTGGATAAATCTGAAGTATTGTCTGGTTGTCCTGGTATTCATACTGCTACTGAAAAGTCCTGTTCCGGCGATAACCACAAAATGCCTTAAATCTGTCTCAGACCTCCCTGATTCTTTTGTAATTCAAGGAGATACAATCAGATCAGGAATGGAGAGCATATCATTGCAGACCGATTCACTAAAAAGATCGGGTGTACTATTCAGGAACTATGGTTTCCGACCCTTTAATCATTTGGATTCCATGTTGCTTTTCCGGCCGGACAGTGCATTAAATGCATACAGGAAAAAGCAACAACTCAAGGTAATTCGTTTGATGGCAGAGGGGAAGATTCCAATTGGATTCTTCAACCTTGATTACAACAAATTATTTGGTTATAATCTTTTTGAAGGGGTGAAATTAGGGTTGGGAGGTGAAACCAATGGGAAGTTATCCCATCATTTTTCAATTGGTGGAGCCTTTAGCTATGGATTAAAAAACCGATCAATTCAGCAGGGAGAATGGATTAATTTCTATCCTTACGGACGGTCAGACCTGAGAATTCATCTAAGTTACCAGGATTTGAATCTCGAATTTGGCGGATCTGAATTCCTGGAAACCAATTCACTACTTAATCCGCAGAGCTATCGTAATTTGCTGATTTCTAATATGTTTTCGACAAGGCGATATACTGCAGGATTGGAATTCCGTTTATTCAATACCTTAAACTCCTACCTTTTCGGAGATCTGTCAGAAAACAGCAATACGCTGGATAACCCTTTCCTGTTGGCTCATCCGTTTAATCCGGTATCACTTTCGCGAATAGGTTTAAAATTAAGGTATTCACCCGGAATAAAATTTGAATTGGAAGATGGTCGGCTTAATGAGATTTCCCCTTCGAAATCTGAATTTTATTTAACTGTTATCCAGGGCCTTTCAATATTTGGGGGAGAATACCGGAATCCGAAAATAGAGTTCAAGGGAAAATTTGATCTTCCACCCATTGGTATCGGCACTACAACAATAATGGTCCAGGCAGGACTTATGTCTTCCAAGAGTCCGGTTTTCGAACTCTTTAATGGGAATGGAAGTTTTGCAGGAACCTTTACTTTAGCAGCACCCTACTCCTTTGGCACCATGCAATTGAACGAATTCGCGGCAACAATCTACACCGCAATTCATCTCCGGCACAATTTCAGTACATGGCTCTTCCCCGAAAAATTCAAAACAAGACCTGCTTTAATATTTGCCCAAAATATTGGTTTTGGAAAATTAAATCCGCAATTTACTCCTCAGTTCATTTTGAAAGATTACCACAAAGGCTTTTATGAATCGGGATTCGAAATCAATAATCTGCTGAGAATAGGTTACCTCTCATTTGGGGCCGGAGTTTACTACCGGTATGGGCCCTATCAATTTAGCGCTATGCCTCAGAATTTCGCCTATAAATTCGGAGCTTATCTTAAATTATAGTTCAAAACCTACCCGCCTTGCTTTTCCTTACAAAATAGGAGATTCCGAAAAATATCCCAACTATAATTTCTGCAATTCCCGTTTTACGGGAAAGATCTGAGGGAAAATAACACACCCAGGATCCCAGCGAAATGAGACCGATACTTAGAACCAAATACGAATATTTTTGAAGATAGCCGGTCAATCTGAAATAATTTTCTGTCAGTTTATTCATAGGAAATAAAAGTTTATATTATTGCTAATCATTAGATTATTCGTATCGTAAAGCTTCAATCGGATCCAGCTTAGAGGCTTTGATGGCTGGAAGAACACCTGAACCCAGGCTAACCAAAAGGCATAATGCAACACCTGTAAGCATCCATTGCCAGGGAATTATAAATGAACTGCCGATCAGCAAGGATACACCATTTCCGGCAAGAATACCCAGAATTATTCCAAACAATCCTCCCAACTGTCCGATAACAATTGATTCTATCATAAATTGTTGCCTGATAGAATGAGAGTTAGCTCCCATTGCCTTATGGATGCCAATTTCGCGGGTTCGTTCCGCTACAGTTACCAGTAAAATATTCATCAGTCCGATTGCAGCTCCAAGCAGGGTGATGAATCCGATGATAGTTGCCGCAAGGGTTACATATTTTATATTGTCCAATAAGATATTCACCAGGTTGTCGCTCTTTTCCAAAATAAAATCTGACTCGTCCTGGGTACTGAGCCCTCTTATATTCCGGAAAACTGCTTCTGCTTCGCCAAGGGCGGCATCAAGTAATTGGGGAGATTTGGGCATCACACTGATCCTGAAATTCATCTGGGGCCGCGAAAAATACTGTCTTACATTGGTAAACGGGACCAGAACAACCTGATCTCCGGTATCCCCAAAACCACTCCCTTTATCTTTTAATACACCTACAACCTGATATTTTCCGCTGCCAACCGCTATCATTTTCCCCAGGGGATCGATATCTCCTGCAAATAGTTTTTTTACTAAAGCAGCCCCCAGAAGCGCCACATTATCTCCTTCAAACGATTCCCGAAAGGTAAGTCCCCTGCCCGACTCCAGTTCGTATCCTGCTGTCTGTAAAAAATTCTCATCAATTCCGCGCACTGCGACATTTGGATTACTCTTTTTAGATTCGTATTTAACGGTTGCAATCTGGGTTGCACTGACAGAAATAGAAGCCGTAGAGGGAAAAGTGTACCGCTCACGAAACTCACGCGCCTGGGAATAACTGATATAACTGTAATTTTTCGATCGGTAGCGCTTATTGCCAATCTGAACGTTCATACTCCGGCTTTGAATGCTAAAGGTATTGGCACCTAACCTGGTAAACTCAGATGTGATTGAGCTTTTTATAGAATCAATGGCAGTTAGAATTCCAACCAGGGCAGAAATGCCGACTGCAATAATCAGAATTGTCAGAACAGAACGTACCAGATTCCCGCGTATGGACTGAAAGGCAATTCTCAAATTTTCGTATAACAAAGGCTTAATCCAAATCATGCGGATTTTGGGATTGATTTGCAGAAATTATTCTGCTAATTTAAACTATCTATCCATTAAAATGTTAATAGGATCAGTAAATTTTGATATTTTTTCTCATCAATAATCGTTAACATTGCAAATCATTTATCATCTTAAAATAGAACAGTATGGCTTATGACATTGATATGATTCGGAAGGTATATTCACAAATACCTGAACGGGTTACAAAATTGCGCAAACTGATTGGCAGACCCATTACCCTAACCGAAAAAATTCTGTATTCCCATCTCTCGGGTGAATTTCCCGGGCAACCATATGGGAAAGGGATATCTTATGTTAATTTCAATCCCGATCGTGTTGCTATGCAGGATGCAACAGCCCAAATGGCATTGCTTCAATTCATGCAGGCAGGAAAAAGTGTCGTTTCTGTCCCTTCAACAGTTCATTGCGACCACTTGATCCTTGCTCAGACAGGTGCTGTAGCAGATCTGAAAAAAGCGGAGGAAACGAATAAGGAGGTTTACAGTTTCCTCTCTTCGGTTTCGAAAAAATATGGAATTGGATTCTGGAAACCGGGCGCCGGAATTATCCACCAGGTAGTTCTTGAAAATTATGCCTTCCCAGGAGGAATGATGATTGGAACCGATTCGCATACGGTCAATGCAGGTGGATTAGGAATGATTGCAATTGGTGTTGGCGGCGCTGATGCCGTTGATGTAATGACTGGAATTCCCTGGGAGTTAAAATTCCCGAAATTAATCGGGATCCGACTGACCGGAAAGCTGAGCGGATGGTCCTCCCCAAAAGATGTGATTCTGAAAGTGGCCGGAATCCTGACTGTAAAAGGGGGAACCGGTTGCATCATCGAATATTTTGGTCCGGGAGCTTCCTCAATCTCCTGTACCGGGAAAGGGACAATCTGTAATATGGGGGCCGAAGTTGGAGCCACTACCTCCACTTTTGCTTTCGATGAGAGCATGAGCGAGTATCTCAAAGCAACCGGCCGTGCAGATGTTGCCGAAATGGCTTTAAAAATTGCCTCTGATCTGAAGGCCGATGAAGAAGTTTATGCCAATCCTGAAAAATTCTTTGACCAGGTGATCGAGATTAATCTTTCAGAGTTGGAGCCACAAATAAACGGACCATTCACCCCGGATTTAGCGACACCATTATCGAAATTTAAAACTGTTGCCAAAGAGAAAGGGTGGCCGATGGAGATGAAAGTCGGATTAATTGGTTCCTGCACCAATTCCTCCTACGAAGATATTAGCCGCGCTGCATCAGTTGCCCGCCAGGCAAGGCTTAAAAATCTGAAGGTTAAAGCAGAATTCACTATTTCTCCAGGGTCTGAACTTGTCCGTTATACTGTTGCAAGGGATGGCTTTCTCAGTTCATTTGAGGAGATGGGCGGAATCGTACTGACCAATGCCTGCGGACCGTGTATCGGACAGTGGGCAAGACACAATGCAGCCAATTTGCCCGAGAATTCAATCATGACCTCCTTTAACAGGAACTTCGCCAAACGTACAGATGGAAATCCGAAAACACATGGTTTTGTGGCATCTCCCGAAATTGTGACCGCTTTCGCGATTGCCGGTACCCTCGATTTTAATCCGGAAACAGATTTTCTGATCAATGAAAAAGGTGAAAAAGTAAAGCTGGATCCTCCCACTGGAAATGATTTGCCTGTACACGGTTTTGCGGTGGAGGATCAGGGATTGATACCTCCTTCAACCGATCATCAGGGTATCGTAATCACAGTAAACCCTAAGTCTGACAGGTTGCAATTACTGGAGCCTTTTGCTCCATGGGAAGGGCACGACCTGAAAAATCTCAAACTATTGATCAAGGCCCGGGGAAAATGTACAACAGACCATATCTCGATGGCCGGACCCTGGCTTACCTACCGTGGCCATCTCGACAATATTTCAGAAAATCTGCTGATCGGAGCAATTAACGATTTCAACGGGAAAACAAATTCCGTAATAAATCAGTTGACCGGCGAATATGGAGCAGTTCCCACGACAGCAAGAGCCTATAAAAAAGAGGGTTTGGGATCAGTAATTGTTGGGGACGAAAATTACGGTGAAGGATCCTCACGCGAGCATGCTGCCATGGAGCCCCGCCATCTGGGAGCCCGGGTTGTGCTGACCCGATCGTTTGCCCGCATTCACGAAACAAACCTTAAAAAACAGGGAATGTTAGCGCTCACCTTCGCTAATCCAGATGATTATTCACGGATTCAGGAAGATGATTCTATTGACGTTATTGGACTTGAATCCTTTCAACCCGGCAAATTATTGCAGCTTACTTTGCATCACGCAGATGGATCATCTGAAGATATTATGGTTAAGCACACCTATAATGAAGCACAGATTGAATGGTTTAAAGCCGGTTCATGCCTGAATTTTATTAAGGATAACCAATAGATTTAAATCCGATATTTCAGAAAAGGCCGGGTCATATTCCCGGCCTTTCTAATTTTTCGAACCAATTATTAGAATATTCGTAAACCAACCTGTATCTAATTATATATCTGAATATTACAATATTTTATTTTCGAATTAACATTTTTTAATACTTATTTTAATCCAATCCTCTCCACACGGATATACCTTTAGAGTTAATTTCGGACTTATATTTAGACTGGTCAAACTATAAATGGTATACAAGTTTAAGATCATATCAGACAAGGTTGAAGATTTTGTACTGCACATAGATGCGGATGCAAAAAACACTTTTTTCGAACTTCACGAAGCAATTCAAATAGCTTGCAAGTACGATCCGTCCGAACTTGCCACATTCTACCTGGCGGATGAGGAGTGGGATAAAGGAGTTGAAATTACCTTGTTTGAAAATCGGTTATCAAAACAGCAATCCTTAGGATTAATGAAGCAAACAGAACTAGGGGATTTATTAAAAGAGCAGGAGGATAAGTTAATTTACACTTTTGATGTCATCAATCAAAAATCATTGTATATTCAGCTAAATAAGATCGTTATGGAAGAAAAGCTAAGCTTGCCAATTGTTTCTTATAACAGAGGAATGGCTCCAACACAAAGTCTGTCGAATCGCTACAATGCAGATTTGCTGGCCGACAATAATTCTGACCTCCAGAATGTTTTTACCGATTTTGGAGAGCTCGAAGATCTGAACATGATTTATGGCGAAATAGGGGAAGTGATGTAGGTGCCTGATCATTGATTCGTTGTAAGATATAAAAATACTCCTGGTGGCGAGGCTAAAGGGTGGCGAGGCAAAAGTTGTACCTTTGCACCTTAATTATTTAACATTTTTATATTTGATGCCCAAATCACTGATTATTCTTCTCGGACCAACAGGTGTAGGTAAAACGGACCTGAGTATTGATATCGCCCGCTATTTCAGGACCGAGATTATCTCCTGCGATTCCAGACAAATATACAAGGAAATGATGATTGGAACTGCTGTACCCGACAGGCAGACCCTTGAAATCATCCCTCACCATTTTATCCGGTCACACTCTATCCACGATCAATTTAATGCCCGCAAGTTTGAGATCGAAGTACTTGAGAGGTTGGAATCCTTATTCCAGATCAGGGATATTGTTCTGATGACCGGGGGGTCTATGTTATACATTGAGGCATTATGCAAAGGGCTGGACGATTTTCCGGATGTGGATCCTGAATTACGCCAAGAACTCATGAATCGACTTGAAAAAGAGGGAATTGCACAATTGCAAAATGAACTTCTAGAACTCGACCCAACCTATCACAGTGAAGTTGATCTCCAAAATCCGAAGCGTATCTTGCATGCCCTTGAGATTTGTCTGATGACCGGCCAGCCCTATTCTGAATTACGGACAAACCAAACCCGTATTCGTCCTTTTAACATCTTAAAGATTGGTCTTAATTGTGACAGAGAGGTATTGTATGAGCGGATCAATCAGCGGGTTGACAAGATGTTTGAGGATGGACTTGAAAAAGAAGTTAATCATCTACAACCGTTTAGTCAGCTTAACTCGCTAAATACCGTCGGTTACCGTGAGCTCTTCGAATATTTTGACGGAAAAATTACCCTGAAACAAGCCAAAGAGAAGATTAAAGCGAATTCAAGAAAGTATGCCAGAAAACAATTGACCTGGTTCAGACGTGACCCCGAAATCACGTGGTTCACCCCTGTTATGAAAGATGAAATTATCGCATTTATCAGTGAACAGTTGACGTTGGATAGATCTTTACATCAAATTTAATCAACCAATTATTTTGTTTTTTGAGTAACTGTCACTTCAGCACCAAAATCTCCCGATTGAAGTCCAACATCAATAATCCTTTTAACATTATAAGGGTTCGCATCTACTTTAATAAAAAGTGTGTGACTGTCACGATGTTCTACATCAAAGCAATTTTGTTTAATCACATAATTACCTGACAAAAAATTTATTCCATTAAAATTATAAAAGAATAAAGTGTCCACCGAAATAACAGTAACATTTGATATCATCCACCCAATGCCTTTAGTCGTAATTGTTATGGAATCTCCAATAGCATTAAATTCAGCAGATTTTTTTGAAAGCATGATGTTATCACTCCAAGCCCCCCAATTAATCTCTTTTTTTGAACAGGAATAGAGAATTAAACCGAGACCAATAAACAAGAATACATTTTTTTTCATGATAATAATCTTCTTACTGTTAAAATTAGCGGACAAAAGAGCCCACATCAAATCGTTTTTTTCATTGCGGTTGAACTCTTATGGTAACGATCAAAGTATTCCCAACCAGCAATCATCGCCTGAATATTTTTTTAACGGATAAATGCATGAACGTTTTATTATCTACCGCTTCAAATGCTTTTGACCCTACCAATTATATAACTATAGTTGGTTATATTGAATTGGTATTTTATCATCTGAATAGTGGGGTTATTCAGTTTTGTATAGTATAATAAAACCTGAGCGAAAAATGAACCAATTATTTCTAAAAACTTTTGACCATTAGTTCTTACCGGTTCATATAAATTGTAAAAAACTGAAATACAATCAGATAAGAGTTAAATTAAAGACCCTCAAGGTTTTGAATACCTTGAGGGTCTTTCCACAACCGGAAAACTCCTCAATTAGACATCATCTTCACTGTCGTCTTCATCCTCAGGCATATCGTCGGGGATATCATTGACATCTTCATCAACGTCGTCATGTCCTTCAAACTCCTGCAATGCAAAATCATCGCGAAGAATTCCATCGTCGTTAAAATCATCGTCATTTTCAACGATGTTATTTGCCTCTTCCAGGGTCATACGAACAAGGTAATAAAAATCATCCGTTTCATAAGGAAGTGCAGACACGACTTTCCCCTTGGCGTTGATATAGGTGATCAGACTTCCTGAAAAACCATGAGGATAAGTCAGCTTAATTTGACCCTGTACATCAAGAGGCATCTTGTCATAGTCCTTAACAATGCGTGGTTTATTGATTTTTGCCATAGTATATTTAGATTAAGGATATCTTTAATAGATTGTACTGGAAGTGATTAATACTCTTCATCGAACTTAAATTGCTATTAGTTTAAGTGGTGCAAAATAATAATTCAAGTCATTAATTATATAGTTTTTAAAAAAATATCAAAAAAAAACTCAATTTATCCGTTTTTGAACAGCAGAAGTACTGAAATCTACCCTAAAACTAATAAAATGCCTATATTTGCCCTCTTATTTTATCACGCAGAAGATTTAAGATGAATATCTCATATAACTGGCTCAAAGAATATATCAATCCGGAACTCTCACCCGCTGAAATTGCGGCTACCTTAACCCAACTTGGACTTGAAACCGGAAGCATCGACGAATTTGAATCGATAAAGGGTGGGCTCAAAGGACTCGTGGTTGGTGAAGTTATTTCCTGCCATAAACATCCGAATTCAGACCATTTAAGTGTGACGACTGTGAATGTTGGTGGTGAGGAAGACTTACCTATCGTATGCGGAGCACCCAATGTCGCTGCCGGTCAAAAGGTTATTGTCGCTACTGTCGGAACAGTTCTGTTTAATGGAGATGAAAAATTCACGATCCAGAAATCGAAAATAAGGGGCGAGATATCGATGGGAATGATTTGTGCCGAAGATGAAATTGGTGTCGGTCATGACCATAACGGGATAATGGTTTTAAAACAGGAGGCAAAACCCGGGACCCCTGCGAGTGATTTCTTTAATATTCAGAACGATTTTGTCCTTGAGGTTGATCTTACCCCCAATCGTATCGACAGTGCTTCGCATATTGGTGTAGCCCGCGATCTGTCTGCATTTCTGAGTCAAAAAAAGAACATCCAATATCACCGGCCCAACATTGATGCATTCAAACCTGACAATCATAATCTTCCAATCTCAGTTACCATTTTAAATCCTGAAGCATGCCCAAGATACAGTGGTTTAACCATTTCCGGGGTTACCGTTGCTCCCTCTCCGGATTGGCTCCAAAACAGGCTAAAGGCAATAGGTCAAAATCCGATTAATAATATCGTTGATATCACAAACTTTGTACTGCACGAAACGGGTCAACCGCTTCATGCCTTTGATGCCGCTGCTGTCAAAGGGGATCAGGTGATCGTGAAAACTCAAACAGCCGGCACTAAATTTATCACACTCGATGGCATTGAACGGGAGTTGTCGGATAAAGACCTGATGATTTGTAATGCCGATGAGGCGATGTGCATCGGAGGCGTCTTTGGAGGTTTGCATTCCGGCGTTAAGGAAAACACTACTTCTATTTTTCTGGAGAGTGCCTTTTTTAATCCGGTTTACATCCGTAAAACAGCCCGTCGGCATGGCCTCAATACCGATGCATCCTTCCGTTTTGAACGGGGTGTCGATCCGAATGGAACTATCTATGCATTGAAACGTGCCGCATTGTTAATCAAAGAGATTGCCGGAGGAGGTATCTCTTCAGATATCGTTGACGTAATTGCAGATCCTTCAATCCTTGAATTCTTCCCCGTGGAGATTTGCTGGTCAAACATCAGTCGGCTTATCGGAAAAGATCTTACAAAAGAGACCATTAAAGGCATTCTACGTTCTCTTGAAATAGTGATCATGGAAGAGTCTGATCAGGGGTTGATTCTGGCAGTGCCACCTTATCGGGTTGACGTTAAGAGGGAGGTGGATATTATTGAGGAGATCCTTCGGATTTATGGATACAACCATATTGAACCGAACAGTTTAATCAAGTCGACGATTCAGCATGTTCCTCATCCCGATAAAATGAAGTTGCAAAACCTGATTTCTGAAATATTTACCGCAAGGGGATTTAATGAAATCATGTCCAATTCGTTGACAAAGTCGGCTTATTACGATCACCTGGCATCGTTTAAAGCTGAAAATACAGTCCGCCTTTTCAATCCGCTCAGTTCCGATCTTAATGGAATGCGACAGACACTTCTTTTTGGAGGACTTGAAGCGGTCAATCGCAATACGAACTTTCGTAACCCAAACCTTCGCCTTTATGAATTCGGAAATGTGTATCGCTTCGATGGCAGTAAGTTGTATGAGAAACCGGTCAGGAATTACAGCGAAGAGGAACACATTGGAATCTGGATTACCGGCAATAAAGAGACTGGAAACTGGAATATCAAAGATGAACCAACCTCCTTTTTTACCTTAAAGGCTAATGTAGATAATATCCTTTCAAGGCTGGGGATTGATCCTGTGGGTTGTTCCATCGAATCGATCTCAAATGACATTTTTTCTGAAGGTTTGGAATACCGCTTTAACCAAATTTCAATCGGGCAAATTGGCTATTTAAATTCTAATATTCTCAGAAACAATGATATTCAATCAGATGTGTTCTTTGGGAATCTCCGTTGGAGTGCCATTTTAAAGGCCATTAAGAATCACAGGGTCTCCTACTCCCCGCTTCAGAAATACCCTGAAGTAAAACGGGATCTTGCGTTGCTTATCGACAAGGATGTCCCTTTCAGTGTCATCAAGACGCTTGCATTTAAAACTGAAAGACAAATACTGCGTAATGTTAATATTTTTGATGTTTACCAGGGAGCAAATCTTCCGGAGGGAAAAAAATCATACGCGGTAAGCTTTACGCTGCAGGATGATGAAAAAACACTGAATGACAAGCAAATAGAAAAAACAATGAGTCGACTGATCAACGCCTTTGAGCGCGAAGTTGGTGCACAAATCAGATAAACCGGAACTGACAAATTTTATAATTTCTTTTGAATTAATCTGCCTTTTTTTTAACTTTATAATGTCTATCGTGATTGTTGCGAGGCATATCAGACATAATTAACGATATTTCAGGCATAGGTCTATGGTATCTAATGTTTCCGGAAACTCATTATTAATTCGTCAGAACACCCAAAATCTGTCATGTTGAAAAGAATAGAGTGTATAACGACGTAATGTGCAATTTTGTACTTCTCTTTCAACTAAATAACTTATCAGATACCAATAAAGTCTCTACCAAACCTTTTGATTGTTGACGACCATGAGGAAAATCTGTTTTTGCTTGAGGTGATGCTCAAAAAACTCAAAGTGAATCTGATTACAGCTTTATCAGGTGACCAGGCTCTTATGAAAACCAGAAAGCTTGAACTTGCATTGGCAATCATCGATGTCAGGATGCCGGGGGATGGATGGCTATGAGCTTGCTGAAAAGCTTAATGAGGAAAGAGCGGATGACAAGGTTCCGGTTATTTTTCTGACTGCCAGCAATATTAATGAAACAGAAGTGTTTAAAGGTTATAGTTCAGGCGCTGTTGATTATCTCTCAAAACCCAAAGTTAATCATATTCTTTTATCAAAAATCAATGTATTCCTTGATCTGTTCAATCAGAAGCAAAATGTCATCAGGAATGCTGCATTACTGAAAGAATCGGCAGATGAGTTAAAAAAGGTCAATTCTGCCCTTAAAAAGAGCGAGGGGAGACTACGGGATATCATGTTCAGTATGGCAGACTGGGTCTGGGAAATGGATGAGAACGGAGTCTATACCTATAGTTCAAAAAGAGGTCCTGAGCTTCTTGGTGTTTCTCATGAGCAGATTATAGGAAAACCCCTTTCGATTTCATGTCACCTGATGAGGTGAGAAAGGCTGAGGATATCTTTTCAGAGATCATGGCCAATAAAGTCTATTCCTTCAATGTGAATTCAAGTAAATATCAAGATTTGTACAAATTGTTTTTTTGTGCCCCGGGGGTATTTCTCTGATTTACAGTAGCTAATCACCTATCTTTAATGTACAATTCCTTTTCAGGCCCTTATCTGGTCATAAATACGAAAGGAATATATCATGTTTTTAATCGATGATTTGCTTCTTGCTCCCCTGAAAGGGGTCATTTTTATCGCAGAAAAAATAAATGAGGTAATCATGAAAGAAACGTCAGATGAGGGGGCGATTAAGGAGCGGTTAATGGCCTTACAGCTGAAATTTGAGATGGATGAAATCAGTGAAGAGGAATACGATCAAAAGGAGGATGAATTGTTAAAATTGCTGGAGAATATTCGGGAAGAGAAACAGAATAAGTAAATAACCTGATAAAGAGAACCAAAGACCATCAGGACATACAAAAGCCTAAACCCCTAATAATAAAGAAGAAAAAAAGATGAGTAATATTATCAGTGTAAAAAAAGAGGAGGTTAAGTTTCTGAAAGAGAATATTAACTGCTACGATGTGACGGTTATAAAAATAAGGAAGGTCCAGGACACCTGGAATGCTGTGGCAGAGGTGTATGAAGACGATTCATTTCTAAAATTGATGAACCTCCCTCCCAAAC
Source organism: uncultured Bacteroidia bacterium (assembly GCA_903923905.1). Lineage (GTDB taxonomy): Bacteria > Bacteroidota > Bacteroidia > Bacteroidales > Prolixibacteraceae > JAAFHB01. Next base: position 19,298 of record CAIXZH010000004.1, on the reverse strand, counting down.
AAGTCAGACTCTTTTAGTCTATTAAGATGGATGATAATCTTGAAATTACGGCCTTCGAACGCATGAACTCCTTTGAAGGTATTGATTTCACATCAGAGTAATTACTTTAAACCGGAAGCAAATGAACAATGAACTGATTTATGTTTATTGCTTGGTCAATAAATTACCTGATATTATGCATATTACAGATATTCAAGGATTAAGAACGGTTCTTGTTGATAACTATTATGCAGTGGTCCGAAATGTTTCAGTAAACGATTTCTCCGAGGAAAATTTCAAAAAGCATTTATCTGATCTGCCCTGGCTGGAAGCCAACGCCCGGGAACATGTAGAGGTAATCAATGGAATAATGGAAAAAGCTTCAGTGATTCCGTTTAAATTCGGGACTATCTTTTTGGCAGAGGAACGTCTAAAAAAATTCATATCCGATTATTCCAGTTCGCTGGCAGAAAATTTCAATCTCATCGGAGGTAAAGAGGAATGGGCTGTCAAAATATATTGCGATCGCAAGATACTGAGTAACCAAATTGATGAATTAAGTGAGGACGCAGCCGCTTTGGAAAAACAGATCATGCAGAGTTCGCCGGGTAAAGCTTACCTTTTAAAAAGGAAGAAAACCAATCTGATTGAAAATGAAATGGACCGGATAAGCAAGAATTATGGACAAAAGTATTTTGATAAATTTAGTAGACTGAGTGAATCGACCAGCCTGAATAATCTCCTGCCGAAAGAGTTTACCGGGCGGGAGGATACCATGATCCTCAATGCCACTATTTTAGTCAGGAAAGATAAAGTAGTTGATTTTAAAATAGTTGGCGACTCTTTGATAAAAAATGATGGCCCCTCTGGTTTTTTGATAGAGGCAACAGGACCATGGCCACCGTTTAGTTTTATTTCGATAAAAGAAAAATAGATATGGATAATAATGTTGTTGATCAGTCAAAAGATATTACCATCCTTGAACTGCTCGACAGGGTATTGAATAAAGGAGTTATCCTTACCGGGGATATCGTCATTTCAGTGGCAGATATTGATCTGGTTTATTTAGGGGTAAAACGGATGTTGAGCTCTGTGGAAACGATGGAACAATTAAAAAGCGGTAAGGCAATCAAGGAAATGAAAGAATGAAGGAAATGGAATTATTGATCTATGCCATATTATCTGTACAGAATGATTCCGGGGAGCTGGATTCGATGTTGACCGGAATAAAAGGTATTTCCGGTGCCGGTTTATATCCGGTTTCCTTTCAAACAGTTACGGCGATCGCATCCGATATCAACAGAACTGAGTTAATTGCCAATAGCTCCAACGCAATTGCCTATGCCGGGGTAATTGAAACACTTGCACAATATTTTACACTGTTACCAATGCGGTCTGGTTCGATGATGGAATCAACTGGTGACATCCTCCGGATGTTCGAAAGAAACCATCCCGAAATTGAGAAAAATCTTCTGAATCTTCAAAACAAGGTTGAATTTGGGCTCAAGGTTTTTTGCGATTCCGAGAAATTAAAGGAAGAACTCATCGGAAAATCTGAGGCAAAAACAGCCCGCCTAATTCCTCAAACTCCGGACCCTCAAATTTCGGTATTTAGAGAATATGTCAATAAAAAACTGGAAGCACACAAACTGAAAGAGATGCTGTTATCCCACGTCGATTCAGTGATAACAAGGATAACCGCACATCTTGACCATTTGAATGCAGTTAGCAAATTCAGAATAATGGGGTCTGAAACAATGATCATCGATGCTGTTATTTTACTGGGAAAAAGTCTAAAAGATCCCTTAATTCATTAAATCGAAGAATTTCAAATACAATTCCCTGGGCTAAATTTTGTATTGACAGGACCCTGGCCTCCATATAACTTTGTTGAAACCACCATAAAGTAAATCGAATCATGAGTGAAAATAAAATACTCTTTAATACCGGATCACTCGATGAGTTTTCTCAGGAGATCGGGAATCTAACTCACGTTGATGAATCGAGACTTAAGTTAACTCCCGACAATGCCGATTCCGGACTGGCTAAATTGGTGCTCACTCTGGTTGAGCTAATCCGAAAACTGGTCGAAAAACAGGCTATGCGCAGGGTTGATGGCGCATCGCTGACTGATGCTGAAATTGAACGACTTGGCGAAACCCTCATGAACCTTGAACTGAAAATGGAAGAATTAAAAAAGCATTTCAATCTGACTGACAGAGATTTAAACATAAATTTGGGACCTTTGGGCGACTTAATGCAGAAAATGTACATTTTTTTTTGCAGAAGTGACTTAGCATTCAGATTTTACTCTCCCTAATACCCCCATTGAATTATTATTGCTTAGTAATGGTATTCTCTGAGTTGACGAGAATTGACAAGTATGATTTTTAAATAGTTTTCATAACTTTGTAACTCTAGTGTAGAGAAATCCGGAAACAAACCAAATGTTGAGTATGAGAAACGGGATCAAACCAAAGGCCTCAAACCTTCGCCAAAAAACAGAAGTGCTTTTGAAAAATCGAAAAGCCCGTAAGGCAGAGAAGGATAAAGGGATTAAGGAACCTGTCAGCCTCGCAGCCAATCAATTGTCAGACTCATCTATCGGGCAACCGGCTTACCCATCTGTCTCTAAACCCCTGATTCTGTCAGAAAAGGAAGAAGTAGAGAAGCTCCTGCATGAAGTTGAGGTGCATCGCATCGAGTTGGAAATGCAGAATGAGGAGCTCAGGCGCGCACTAAACATGATTCAGACCACTTCCAATAAATACACAAAACTTTACGATTTCTCCCCTTCGGGCTTTTATACCCTTTCGAGGGAAGGAGAAATTATTGAGATGAACCTATGTGGAGCTGAAATGCTTGGAAAATACCGTTCTCAGTTACAAAACTGCAGGTTCGGTTTTTTTGTATCGGACGATACCCTATCCGTTTTCAATAATTTTCTCGTGAAAGTATTTGACAGTAAGGTCAAGGAATCTTGTGAAATAGCACTTTCCCTTTCCGGTGAATTACCAACTTATGTTTATCTGACCGGACTAGCCGATGAGAACATGGATCAGTGCCTTATAACTGCAGTTAATATCACCCTGGTCAGGCAGTCAGAAAAGACGTTAAAGGAAAAGGAAAAAAAATATCGTTCCGTTCTGGAGAATATGCAGGATGTTTATTATCAAATTGACAATCAGGGAATTATTACTGAAATAAGCCCGTCAATCAAAGAACTTTCTGAATTTGAATCCGATGAACTAATCGGTTGCCCGGTAGATCTCTTTTATTACAAACCTGATGAGCGGACTCAATTTTTAAATGCCATCAGGGAAAAAGGGGCAGTCAATGATTTTGAACTGCAATTAAAAACTAAACCCGGTCAGATCAAGGTTGTTTCAGTGAATGCCCGGCTAAGTCTTGATAACCACGGCCAGCCTGATCATATCGATGGGTCTATGAGAGATATCACGCGGCGCAAACGGGCCGAGGAAAATGTCAGGAAATTGCAAAAAGCGATCGAGAATGTAAAAGTATCAGTGGTGATTACGGACAAAGATGGGCTGATTGAATATGCTAATCCTTTTTTTTCAGAGCTAACCGGATACACTCAGAAAGAATACATCGGTCAGAATCCAAGGGTTCTAAAGTCGGGGCATCACTCCAAAGAGTTTTATCAGGATTTTTGGAATACCATTAAATCGGGTCAAACCTGGGAGGGTGAATTTTATAACAAGAAAAAGAACGGAGAACTTTATTGGGAAAAGGCGGTTATCTCTCCGATTTACAGTGAAAACAATGATCTGACTCATTTCGTCGCTATCAAAACCGATATCACTCCAATTAAGATAATCAATGAAGAACTGGTTAGGGCCAAAGAGAAAGCAGAGGAAAACGACAACCTTAAAACTGCATTTCTGAATAATATATCCCACGAAATACGAACCCCGTTTAACGGAATACTCGGATTTCTTTCTATCCTGCAAAATGACGACCTCACCGCTTCTGAACGGGAAGAATACACCAAACTAGTAAATAAAAGTGCTTACAGACTGATGAATACCATCAGTGACATCACAGAACTTTCACAGATACAGACTGGTCAAATCCGCTTAAGTGAATCAGATTTCAGTATTCCCTGGGTTATAGAAGAGGTCATTGACCTGTTTAAACCCGATGCCAAGATGAAAGGATTGATATTAACGGTTCGTAATGAATTACCGGAAAAGGTGACTAATATATTTACCGATCGCTTAAAATTAATCAGGATTTTGAATAAATTGTTAAGTAATGCCGTAAAATTCACAAAGGAAGGTTCCGTAGAACTGGCCATTCGATTGAAAGAAACGGGATACGACATTTCAAATTGCACCGAATTGGAATTTTCCATTACAGATACCGGGATTGGTATTCCTGAGAATAAACTTCAGACTATATTTGAGCCATTCATCCAGGCGGATAGTTCAAATACCCGCCAATTTGAAGGTTCCGGTCTAGGAACGACAATCGCCAAAGCTTTTGCAGAGATGCTGGGGGGAACTATTGGGGTCGAGAGCAAATTGGGAGTTGGGTCAGTATTCCGTTTTACAATCCCTTACCAAACTGAATATAAAGACAATATAATATTGAATAATTCATCTTCAAATGGACCTGAAAAGAAGCCTGAATTACTGAAAATATTACTCGCCGAAGATGACGAGGCATCTTCAATGCTCCTCTCGATAATTATTAAAACACTTTACAGGGAGCTTTTAATCGTGCGAACAGGGGTCGAGGCAGTGGAAACCTGCAGGGACAATCCGGATATCGACTTGGTTCTTATGGATATCAGAATGCCGGACATGGATGGGTATACTGCGACCCGACAAATACGGCAATTTAACCCGGAAGTTGTCATAATTGCACAAACAGCGCATGCGCTTACAAGCGACCGTGAAGAGGCACTAAATTCAGGATGTAATGATTTTATCCTTAAGCCCATTCAAAAAGAGAAAATAGTTGAATTAATCCAAAAAAAGCTGAACCGTAATGGTGAATTTAACCAGTAAAAGGTATAAAATTCTTCGTCCAAAGACAACCACGAAAAATGCAATATGGGGTTTGGTGATTTTAATACTCGGACTCATCTTGACGGGGATAGCGACCTATTATGCCCAAAATGAGGTTAATGCAGATGCGAAACGGGAATTTGCTTCAACTTGTAATGAGATTAAGATTAAGACAGCCAACAAGCTTCGGACAACTGCCCAACTCTTATTGACCGGCTCCGCTTTTTTTGAATCCTCAGATTCCGTCAGTCGTGGAGCCTGGAAAAAATTCATTGAACGATCTAAATATGAACTGAATTTGCCGGGAATTAAAGGACTCGGCTATTCGATTATTATCCCCGGAAATCAAATCCAACAACATATTCAAAAAATACGAAGGGAAGGATTTGCCGGATACGATGTAAAACCATCAGGTAACCGGGATGTCTATACTTCGATAATTTATCTTGAGCCATTTTCCGGCGCCAACCTTCGCGCATTTGGCTATGATATGTATTCAGACTCTACCCGCAGAAGTGCAATGGAGGTGTCGCGCGATTCAGACTCAGTAACACTTACCGGAAAAGTAACTCTGGTACAGAACAGCCCTGAAGATCAACGTAAGGGAATTTAAATGTATTCCCCGGTTTATTCTAAAAGATTAGAGGTCAAAACTTTATGGCAGCGTCGCCTTGCAATCAAAGGATGGGTTTACAGCCCTTTTTACCTGAACGATTTAATGCTTGGAATCTTAGGCCGGTGGGAATCAGAACAAAAAAACAGAATACGTCTTCAAATTTATAATCAGGATATTTCAAATCATTCCTTACTTTATGATAGTCAAGGCAATGGTACATTGATTGACAACAATTCTCCATCAAGAACACTTTCATTAAAAGTATCCCCTTACAACATTAAATGGATCCTGCTTTTTACCCAGCCGATCCGTCAGACTCCCTTTTTTCAAAATCTGGTCAAAGTTGTCGCTGTCAGCGGAATATTGATCAGTCTATTAATATTTTTACTCTCTGTGTCGTTGTTCAACACCCGTTTCAGGGCCCAACAAATTGCCGGAAATTTAACATTAAAACATAAAGAGAGTGAAGAACGTATCCGGGAGGTTTTGGAGAATTCGCAGGATGCATCTTATAAACGAAATTTACTGACCAAAAAATACGATTATTTAAGTCCGGTATTTGAGCGGATCACGGGCTTCACATCCTACGAAATGGATACTTTATCCCCTGAGACCGTTAAAGGGTTAATCCATCAGGAGGATATTCCTAAAACCGATCACCTGCTAACCATGGCTCTATCCGATCACTCCCGGAAAGTTAATCAGATTGATTATCGTTTCAGACAAAAAAACGGTCAATATCTCTGGCTCCAGGATCGGTTTAATGTTTTATGGGATGATCATGACAGGCCTATGGCCCTGATTGGCAGTGTAAGCGATATCTCTGAGCGGAAAAAATTCGAGGACGCATTAATGGAAGAAAAATTACTGCTTCGAATGATTATCGACAATATTCCTGATTCGATCTATTGTATGGATGTGGCCTGCCGAAAAACACTTGCCAACTTAACAGATCTTTGGTATATGGGGGCCAAAACCGAAGGTGAAGTTATAGGGAAAGATGATTTTGCCTTTTATCCTCTGGAACTTGCCCGGGAATTCGTTGCCCTCGACCAGGCAGTAATGCAAAGTGGCAAAGCTGTATTCAATGTCGAAGAATCATTGATTGATTTGGGTGGAGTAAAACACTGGCTGCTTTCGTCTAAGATTCCAATGTACAACAAAGATGGTCAGGTTATCGGTTTATTGGGAATCGGTCGCGATATTACCGACCGTAAACTGGCAGAAGAAGAAATTAAGCGAAAAAACGAGGAATTACAAAGACTGAATGAGTCGAAAGACAAATTTTTCTCAATTATCGCACATGATCTGCGTAGTCCTTTCAATGGGTTTTTAGGACTTACACATATAATGGCAGAAGAATCAGACACCTTAACGCCGGATGAGCTTCAAAAAATGGCCGTCAGCATGCGGGACGCAGCAACAAACTTATACCGATTACTCGAGAACCTGTTGCAATGGTCTTCTGTGCAACAGAACAGAATTTTATTTCATCCCGAGGTAATCCATTTAAATCCCATTATCGCAGATAGCCTGGCCATGGTATTGCCATCAGCCCAAACTAAGAAAATTGAAGTCTTATGTCTGATATCCGGTGATTTAGATGTATTTGCAGACAGTAATATGCTTCAAACGATTCTCCGGAACCTTTTTTCGAATAGCGTTAAATTTACCGGAAGAGGTGGCAAAATAACTATTTCGGCCATAAAATCGAAGGATAACTTTATTGAAATATCGGTTAAGGATACAGGTATTGGGATGAATAGTGCCATGATAGATAAACTTTTCACCGTTGGCGTCAGTTCCAGCCGTAAAGGGACAGAAGGAGAAGCCAGTACCGGATTAGGACTGATCATCTGCAAGGATTTTGTTGAAAAACATGGCGGACAATTATGGGTCACGAGCCAGGAAGGGAAAGGGAGTACATTTTATTTTACTATCCCGGGAAAGGATATTTAATTTAGGTGGAAGGAGAGTCTCAAAGTTTTGACTGAAATTGAGTATATTTGAAATAAGTATAATTGCCCTGACAGGGTTTTGAACCCTGTCAGGGCAAATTAAATTTTAAAGTTAATATGTCCAAAATAGAAATTATCCGGGGTGATATAACGCTGTTAAATATTGACGCAATCGTAAATGCCGCTAACCGTTCTCTGTTGGGCGGCGGCGGAGTAGATGGGACTATTCACCGGGCTGCAGGATCAGAGTTATTAAAGGCGTGTGAATTGCTCAATGGTTGCAGCACCGGACAAGCTAAGATTACACCAGGATTCCGGCTTCCGGCCAGGTATGTTATCCATACTGTAGGACCAGTCTGGCGGGATGGCAAACATGGAGAAAGTGAACTCCTCTCCTCCTGTTATCACCAATGTCTTAAGCTTGCTGTCGAAAATAATATCTCAACTATTGCCTTTCCCAATATCAGTACCGGCGTTTATGGTTTCCCCAAAGAGCAAGCAGTAATCATTGCACTGGAAACAGTTCAGCATTTTCTGGGGGAAAATCCAGAAATCGAACAAGTTCTATTCTGTTGCTTTGATAAGGGAAATTTTGACATCTATAATACGCTATTAAACAGTAATATAATGATTGAAAAGGTTATATCATACGAAGATATCCTCATCACAGCAGATCTGGCAGTTAAAATTTGGAATGAGCATTATGTCCCGATCATTGGACAGGAACAGGTCAATTATATGGTGTCTACATTTCAATCACCAGGTGCGATTGAAAACCAGATTAATAACGAGCACTATGAATATTATATCCTGTATCATCAGTCAGAACCATCGGGATACTTCGCAATAAAGCAGTCGGGCGATGAGTTATTTCTCAGCAAATTGTATGTACTCAAAGAGAAAAGAGGAGCCGGATTGGGAAAAGAGGGATTTAGATTCATTTCCCGTAAAGCTAAAGAATCTGGCCTCCTCAGGATAACGCTGACCGTCAATATAAACAATATCAACAGCATAAAAGCCTATGAAAAACTCGGGTTTAAAAATGACGGTCCCGTAATTGCCGATATTGGAAACGGATTTGTGATGGATGATTTTAAAATGAGTTTTGAGTTTTGAGTGATAAGTTGGAGTTGGGGGAACAGTCTGTTAGTGCTCCGCCATGATCCGGAATAACAGTTGCCCACCCATATTCATTCTGGAAGAACTTATGACTTCCCTTTGGTTTTTAAATGTAAATTTAATGTATCACCTTAATCTTCGAAACCAGAAGGGTGATGCAAAAACCAAAGATTCCAATTACTGCAAACGAGTAGCGCAGGCCGGCAGCTGCTGAGATATATCCAATCAGCGGGGGACCCATCAGAAAGCCAAGATAGCTAACGCTTGAAACAGTAGCCAGGGCAATTCCCGGGGCAATGGTGGCATGTCTTCCGGCAGCACTGTACACGGATGGAACTATACTCGATACTCCCAATCCTACCATCATAAAGGCGATGGTTGAAGGGATCAGATAGGGGAATAAAACAGAGATTAAAAGTCCTGTGGAAATCAGAATGCCACTCACCTGAAGCAGAAGTTTTCTGCCGAACTTCAAAACAACCTGGTCAGCCATAAATCTACCGGTCGCCATAGTGATCATAAAAGAGGTATATCCCAGGATAACCAGGGCATGAGGTGCTTTGACCACATCTTTAAAATAGATCCCACTCCAGTCAAACATCGCCCCTTCACTGGCCATACTGCAAAATCCAATGATCCCAAGCTGAACCAGTCCGCTGTCCGGTTTCGAAAATAATCTCTTTTTCGGAGCTGCCGTTTTGGGAATTCCGGACCTCCCTGGAATCAGATTTCTGTAGTTCAACAAGGCGATTGTAAGAACGATTCCTACCACAAACCAGAAATGGATATAGGGAGCTATTTTCAGGTTGATCATTGCCAGTCCGACAAGCGCACCAGTAAAACCAGCTATACTCCAACCACCATGAAAAGCGGCCATGATAGGCCTTTTGTAGATTTTCTCGGTTGCAACACCTTGGGTATTAATCGAAATATTACACATATTCCCGAAGATGCCAAATAAGAAAAGTCCGATTGCAAGCTGCCAGCCCTGTGTGGCTATTGCAAGATTCGACAAAGACAAAGTATACCCGGGAATTGCAAACAGAATCACTTTACGGCTTCCGAAGCGGGTTACCAATTTCCCCGAAAATGACATCATCAGAAATTGCCCGACCGGTAATGCAAAAAGGATGCTTCCGAAGGCGGCGTCACTAAGGTTTAGCGCCGTTTTTATTTCGGGAATTCGGCTTGCCCAGGAGGCAAAACAAAATCCCATGCTGAAATAAAATAAAGCAACAGCCACCCTAATAAGTTTTTTATCAGGATATTTATCCGGAAAGGTATGTGATGAAGAGGTGATTGGATTCATTTATCTTGATTATCAAGGCAATATGATAGGTATTGCCGGTTAAAAAAGGTACAGAGTACCGCAAGATTTGTAGATAAGATGAATTACCCCTGTTCTAAGGTACAGAGTAGTGTGATATCTTTCTTGCCAAAAAAATCACAGGTGTAATATTTTGGTACGCTGGACCTCAATTTTATACAATTTAAATCTTTTTCTACAAATATAAACGGTGCTCTGCACCTTTAAGCATTTAAAGACCTGCATTTAAAATTAAAGTAATTCACCTATAATGAGGAAGCCGGAAGCTTTGCGCTTTCCGGCTTCCAGGTATCCTTAAATATTAAAATCGTTTCTTTCGGTCACGACGTTTAAAGTCGTCTCTTCCCCCTTCAGGTTTGCGGAAACCCCGTTCAAAACGACCACCTCTGTCGCCTCCCCGGTCTACACCTTCACGTCCACTGCTGCTTACCTCAGCATCGAAAAACGATCCCCGGAAATTCATACCGCGGCTATTTTTCAGTAAAGTAGTTCCATAAGCCGATTCAACCTCAACGGTTGCATGGTTCTTATAGAGATCGATTTTCCCGATTTCGACATTTCTGCGACCGGTAGCATCAATAACAAAAGTGATAATATCCTTGGGAATTAGTCCTTGCGATAATCCTACATTCAGTCTGATCTGGGTCATCCCCTCGGAGGAGGTTCTGCGCATTTCGCGACCTTCGCGTACATCTCTCCTTCCTGAATCATGCACATCCGGAGCATTCAGATCGGGTGTATTCCCATAGTAATCAAGAAAGCGGTTAAACTCGAGTGAAACTACATGTTTAATCAGATCTTCTTTTGTAAGCGCTTCCAGTTTTTCATGGACTGCAGGGAGGAATGGTTCGATCTGATCCTCGTTAATTGTAACGGTCTGAAGTTTGTCAATCAGATACATTAACTGTTTTTCGCAGATCACTTTACCAGATGGAACGGGCATCCGGAGGAATTTTTTTCCGATCCCCTTTTCAATCATCCGGATTCTCCCTTGCTCTTTCATATGAATGATCGAGATAGAGATTCCTGATTTACCAGCACGACCAGTCCGGCCGCTACGATGGGTGTAATTCTCGATATCGTCAGGTAAATTATAATTGACAATATGGGTCAGGTCATTTACGTCAAGTCCACGCGCTGCCACGTCGGTTGCGATAAGCATCTGCACCCCTTTGGTCCTGAATTTCTCCATCACATAGTCACGTTGTGCCTGACTCAGGTCACCGTGAAGTGCTTCTGCACTATACCCGTCCTGAATCAGCTGGGAGGCAACCTCATTGGTTTCCATCCGTGTACGGCAGAAAACAATACCATAAACTTCAGGGACGAAATCCAATACCCTTTTAAGTGCTGAATAGCGGTCCTTTGCATGAACCATATGGTAGATATGTTCTACATTATCGGCACCGCTCCCTTTCTTTCCAACCGCGATTTCAATTGGATTGGTCATATAATTTTTTGCGATTGCAGCAATCTCCTTAGGCATTGTTGCCGAAAAAAGAAGCGTATTCTTTGTCGCAGGTGTTTTTTCCAGGATTGCATCAACATCTTCCTGAAAACCCATGTTTAACATTTCGTCTGCTTCATCAAGTACCAATATAGTCACTTGCGAAAGATCGACCTTATTTTTACGGATCATATCATGCAGGCGACCCGGTGTGGCTGCAATAATATGCACACCCTTACGTAAAGCACTAACCTGTGCACCGATGTCGGCACCTCCATAAATAGGGACAATCGAAATATCGGGCAGGTACTTGGCGTAATCCGAAATTTCACGGGAGATCTGTACACAAAGTTCACGGGTCGGGCTTATAATCAAAGCTTGTGGAACCCTGTTTTTTGGATCGATAATCTGCAGTATGGGAAGACCAAAAGCTGCGGTTTTACCGGTTCCGGTCTGTGCTAGTCCAACAATGTCTGTGGGTTTTTTCAGGAATAAGGGGATAAACTGTTCCTGGATTGGCGAAGGTTGTTCGAAGCCCATTTCTTGAATCCCCTTTAGGATTCTGGGGTCGAGTCCCATTTCATTAAATTGCATCATCTGTCTTTTGTGACGGGTGTTATAGCTATCTAATGAACCAATTACCCGTCTTATTTATTTTCTAAAAAATTCCATTTCCCTGAGCGGGAAAAGTTGCGCAAGATACGAAAATTTTCGTGATTATTGTGTATTATTCTAAATATTATATTATATGGGGCTGTAGATGCGGGTTTGAAACCCGCATCTACGGTGCAATAAAATCAAACAGGCGGGTTTGACACCCGCCTGTTTGATTTTATTTCTGCCTGAAATACAATTGTATAGGAATTCCCTTGAAATTGAAATTATCCCGGATTTTATTCTCCAGATAACGTTTGTAAGGATCCCTGATGTACTGCGGAAGGTTGCAGAAGAATGCGAAGCTGGGGATTTTTGTAGGCAACTGTGTGATATACTTTATTTTAATGTATTTCCCCTTATAAGCAGGTGGGGGATAAGCTTCGATAAGCTCCAGCAGTAATTCGTTTAATTTGGAGGTTGCAATGTGCCGGTTTCGGTTTTCAAAAACCATCATTGCATCTTCAAGTATTTTAAGGATCCTTTGCTTGGTAAGCGCTGATGTGAAAACAATCGGAATATCCACAACAGGAGCGAATTTTTCGAGAATATCCTCCTCAAACTTCTTCATTGTATGGTTGTCCTTTTCGATCAGATCCCATTTGTTAACCACCACCACGATACCTTTTTTATTCCGGTGAATCAGGTGAAAGATACTGACATCCTGCCCTTCCACCCCTCTTGTGGCATCCAGCACAAGCACGCACACATCCGAATCTTCAATGGTCCGAACCGAGCGCATTACAGAATAGAACTCCACGTCTTCGGCCACCTTGGTTTTTTTTCGCAACCCTGCTGTATCGACCAGGATAAAGTTATGACCGAATTTATTGTATTTCTGGGCTACAGCATCACGGGTAGTACCGGCGACATCGGTAACAATATGGCGGTCTTCGCCGACTAGAGTGTTGATTATCGATGATTTGCCGACATTGGGCCTTCCAACAACTGCTATTCTTGGAATTTTCTCGTCTACCTCGTCCTCCACTTTCTTGGGAAGAAGATCAACGATCTCATCGAGAAGATCGCCTGTTCCTGAGCCATTTACCGATGAAACACAGAAGAGTTTTTCAATACCTAATTCATAGAACTCATTGGCATCCAGGCTTCTTTGATGATTATCTACTTTGTTTACAACTGTAATCACAGGTTTATCGTTTCTGCGAAGAAGGTCATATACTGCGATATCTAATTCTGTCAAACCACTTTCCACATCAACAAGAAAGACGATCACATCCGATTCCTGAATAGCCAGGTTTGCCTGACGGCGAATCTCCTCTTCAAAAATATCATCAGAACCCGAAACGTAACCGCCTGTATCAATGATCGAAAACTCGACCCCATTCCAGAGTGATTTTCCGTAATTACGGTCACGTGTTACACCCGGCATATCATCAACGATTGCGGCACGCGACTCGGTTAAACGATTAAAAAAAGTGGACTTCCCAACATTGGGTCTGCCTACTATTGCTACTATGTTGCTCATTATTTACTTTTCCTTTTATTGAATCTCGTAGCCAAAATTACGAAGCTGGCTTTCTTTATCGCGCCAGTCTTTTGCTACTTTAACATACATTTCTAAAAATACTTTTTTCTCAAAAAACTCTTCCATATCCAGGCGGGCTTCAGTCCCCACCTTTTTCAGCGCTTTTCCCTGGTGGCCGATGATAATTCCTTTTTGGGTATCCCTGGCCACATTGATTACTGCTCTGATTCTGAGTAGCTTTGGCTCGTCCTTGAACTCTTCTATTTCAATTTCAACCGAATAAGGGATCTCCTTGTCATAAAAGAGAAGTATTTTCTCGCGAATAATCTCCTGAGCAAAGAACCGTTCATTCCGGTCTGTCAATTCATCTTTTGGAAAAAAAGGCATCCCTTCGGGAAGGTTGGCAAGAATCCGTTTAAAAACATAATCAAGATTAAACTTCTCTTTTGCCGAAATAGGCATCACTTCGGCTTTTGGGATGAGTTCCCGCCACTTCTCAACCAATGAGATCAGTTTTTCCTGATCGGTGAGGTCTATTTTATTAATCAACACTAAAACAGGAACTTCTGCCGATTTTATTTTTTCAAGATAGTCGGCATTTTTCGAGAAATCTTCCACAACATCAGTGACATATAATAGGATATCGGCATCAACCAACGCCGTATTGACAAATCCGAGCATTGATTCCTGCAGTTTGTAGGCCGGTTTTAAGATTCCCGGGGTGTCAGAGTAAACGATTTGAAAATCTTCTCCATTCACGATCCCCTTGATGCGGTGACGGGTGGTTTGCATTTTTGAAGTGATGATTGAGAGCTTTTCACCGACCATCGCATTCATTAATGTCGATTTGCCGACATTTGGATTGCCTATGATATTGACAAATCCTGATTTATGTGCCATTGTACTACTGATTTTTCCTGAAATTTTTACAAAGATAGCAACAAATACCAAACTATCGGTGGTACACACGTTTACCTTTTAAAAGTCCTCACATTGGGAAGGTGTTTAGAAAAATAAAATCAAAAATAAAAACGGCCACCAAAACGCCAAGTCACCAAATTTCACTAAAATCACTAATTTAGCAACTAATTGATTTATATGAAAAAAACCAACTGCCTTATAACCCTGCATTTCCAAGGAGTTTTTCAGGTTTCATCGCTAATCGTAATTTGTCTTTTATTTTGCCTCCCAACTTTAGCCTTACCAAAAGTTTCCAATACAACAACCGACTTCACAAAAATTATAAAATCTGCCTTTGATCCCAAAACAGCAACCTGGAAGATCGATTGGCCCGGACGGATTTCGCAATACGACCTGGTTTATCAAAGTCCTCCAATCGATCCGATGCAGGGAATTGCCCTAGGTAACGGTGATGTCGCAGCCCTGGTATGGTGCGAGGAGTCGAAAATTATTATCGTTCTCAATAAATGCGATCTTTGGGACGATTCGCAGACCGGAAAACCGGAAACCTGGGATGAGAAATACGACTTTTACACTACGCAGCGACAGGCCTGCCGGATCGAGATCGATTTTAAATTCCCGGTTTTTAATACCCTTTATCTCACCGATTTCAAGGCCAGGCTTAATCTTGCGGATGCTTCGCTGAGTTTAACTGGATCCAGTCCGTTTGGTGATCTGAATCTGAAAGCTTTTATAGACCACCTATCGGGAATCCTTTTTTGCGAATTGGGGAACTCATTTAAAGAAGATGTGCCGTTGAAAATATCAATGGATCATTTTGGATCGAGAACATTTTCGATGTGGTATAACCGCATGAGAAGGGACCCGTCAATTGGTTTGCCGGGAACTGAAGCCTCATCCGACGGTAATAACGTTTTCCTGACCCAGAAATTAACCGGCGGGACATTTGCTGTTGGTGGCACGGTGTTACAATCTAACGGGTTAAAGGTGAACTATTCGCGCGAACACTCCCGGCGTGCTTCGTTTCAGCTAACAGGAAACCTGAAAAAGAGTGTACAGCTTGCATTTGCAGTCACTTCGCCAGGGAATGAACCTGTAGCCGAAGTAAAAACGAAGCTAGCCTCTGCTTGCGAAAAGGGGATGGAACCTTACAGTCAATTAAATGCACAATACTGGAAATCGGTCTGGAACCGTTCTTTTATGGATTACGGCGATGATTACCTGAACAATCTCTGGTATCTCACCATGTATTATGCAAATACCTCGCAGGGGGGGAAATATCCGGGAAGGTTTAATAGTGGATTATGGAACTGGAACCATGATGTACAGCAATGGAACTTCTATTTCCACTGGAACCAGCAACAACTGTATTGGCCCTTGAATGCTGCAGGTTTCCATGACCTTGTCGCACCTTATCTGGATTTCAGGTTCAATTCGCTGCGGTTTGCCAAAAAAGATGCAAAAGAGTACTACAACGCCGAAGGTGCTTTTATATCTGATGTCACCAACCGGAATGGATATAACCGGATGGATTCGAACGTGAAGGATAATCACACCCCGGTAGCTGAAATAGCTATGGAATTCTGGCGGCAGTACCTGTTTACTTGTGACAAACAATTTTTGAAGGAGAAGACGTTACCATTCCTTGTTGAAGCTGCCCATTTTTTTGAATCATTGCTTGAAAAGGAAAAGGATGGTTTTTATCACGCGAAGGAAAGTAACGGATACGAAGGTTCTGTTGTTTTGCACGACGGGCTTACCGAACTGGTCTATGCCCGAACCTTATTCTCAACCGCATTGGAGGCTTTGAAAGTTGCAGGGACCGATATTCCTGAAGCTCAAAAATGGAGAGAGATACTTGACCATTTAGCGCCACTTCCGGTAGTAAAGGCGAGTGATGGCTTAATCATTAAGGGTGACTCCGGGTATAGAATCAATCAGGGCAATTACAATGGAACTATGGTTAAAGGAGATAAGATAATTGGAGCAGGTTGGGGTATTAAAGAGAATAAGATGCTGACCACCTGGTATAAAACGGATGATCCGGAATATGCTTTTCTCTTGTTAGGTGGCACCACCCCAAATAAAAAAAGTGAGTTTAGAGTGTATGACGGCATATTTCCTGCCGTTCCCCGGTCACCCGTTTATCCATCCGGGCTAGTCGGTCTAAGCCAAAAAGGTGATCCGTTGTTTGATGTGATGACTGCCACAACACTTTTATATGGTTCGGAGGGTATGGGTTGGGACCCGGTTCCCATTGTGATGGCTCGTTTGGGTCTTGCCAGGGAGCTTGCCCTAAACCTGGAACAGTTCCCGGCGAGATGGCAATTTTTTGTCAACGGATGGGGGCATATCAGCTCTGAAGTGAAAGAAGACGCGGATGGGACCTCGTACTTTAAAACCAATCTGGTCAATGTGGTCGGATCACCGGCCGGGGAGAAAGTTCCCTTTCCGGCATGGCCATTCCGGCACATGTCGATGGAGGCCATGTCGGTGCTTGCAGCTGCAATGAACGAGTCGCTGCTCCAGAGTTACGACGGAACAATAAGAGTATTTCCTGCATTTAAAGGCCCTAAAACTGCAAGATTCACACTTCATGCCCAGGGTGGGTTTATTGTTTCTTCTGAAATTAAAGAGGGAATTGTTCAATGGATCGCAATCAGGAGCCTGCACGGGAACCTCTGCAAGTTGGAATTGCCATGGAATATGGCCTTGCTGAATTCGAACAATATTCGTAAAAGCCAAAAGTTGAGCGGGAAAACGGTGGTATTCAAAACCAAAACTGAAGAATACCTTCTTCTTATACCTGAAGGGCAAAATCTTCAGTCATGGTCGGTCGTTGCCGAAAAACCATCAGCCAACGAGAATGTCAAATACCATCGTTCAGGGAAAACACAATTGGGAATTCCACGAATGTTTTAAATGAATTGCAGAGACCTTGGATCCAACGTCTCTGCAATTATATCATTTTTTTACCGGCACCGTATCAATATCCCAGTTATCTGTGCGAAAGAGGTTTACCGGTAATCCCTCTTTGCTAAAGAGGTTTGGAATGGCCGTATTTGTAAATCCAAACCTTACGGCTACCGGATTCTTAATCGATTTATTCCATACAATCAGGGTACTGCCGTCTATCTTAGCCATTGCAGGCTGGAATTCACGATCTTCTCCTGCAATATAAACTTCTGTAATTGTTTTATCTTTGGATATCAGTCCGTTATCTGCATTATTAAACAGGATCCTGATTTTGTCCTTTTCGTTTTTCATCCCTTTGTACATCGGAAATTTGTAGTTCAACCCGGTTTTCCCGTAGGTTTCCGCCAATGCAATGTTGGAAAGACGTGTAGAGACATCAATTTTATTTACCGGATGGATATTCTTAATGTCTTCGACCAGATCGGAAATGACAGCCATTCCGGTCTTGGGAATTGACAAACAACTAGTCATCGTTTCGCGCTGAAGAGCACAAAAATCATGGTCTCCATAACCTGAAAATGGGGCGATCTGGACAAAGTAGAATGGGAAATCTTTTTGCCAGGCCTGGCGCCATGAACCGATCATCCTGGACAATAATTGTTTGTAGGAGGAATAGGTTCCGACATTACTCTCTCCCTGGTACCAGATTACACCCGAAATTTCGAAATTGGAAAGTGGATAGATCATCGCATTATAGGCATATCCGGGAAGTGTTGGCCACCAATCTGTAGGTTGTACCTTTTTGGCAGCAGCATTCAATACCGGATCACTCTCTACTTCGGTTTTTGGGGTCCAGGTTTCGGCAGGTGTACCACCCCAGTTGCTGTTAATGAGGCCAATCGGGATATTGAGCGATTGCTGTAGATTTTTTCCAAAAAAATATCCTACCGAACTGAAGTGTTTCATCTCTTCAGGCGAGCAAACTTTCCAGCTTCCGCCACAATTTTCCTGGGGAAATTCAGAAGTTGCTTTGGGAACATAGAAGAACCTGATTTTTTGGTTGTTTGCATTGGCCATTTCATTGAGCGATTGCTTGAGCCCCTGATCACCGCTCCATTCCATGTTGCTTTGACCACTACAGAGCCAAATCTCTCCAACCATGACGTCTTCTAATATCGTTGAGCCATTGATTGTTATCGTGAAGGGGCCACCGGCAGCAGGAGTTTTGATCTTCATACTCCATTTTGCAGATGATCCACCGGTTGTTTGATAGCTTATTGTGTCCCAGCTTGTTTTGATGGTTACTTTCTCTGCCGGACCACACCAACCCCAAAGTTTTACTTCGCTCCTCTGTTGTAAAACCATGTGGCTTCCCAAAATTGACGGGAGCCGGACCGTTGCTATAGAATTCAATGCATTAAAAATCAAGAATAAAGCAATGAATACCCGAAAAATAGATTTTTTCATAATTTTAAGATTGTGTGTTGTGAACAAGTAGTTGAATCCGTTAATATTATTTGAAATAATTGGTTTTTAAGTTATTCTATTCAATAAACATCATATCATACAGATCAGGGGAAGTTAGCTTGAAGTAATTATCCAATCTGGTTTGGGTTTCGTTAATTGTGCTCATTTCTTGTGGAAAATTAACTTACTATTTTAAGTGCTGCAGATATTAAATATTTATGAATCAATAATATATATTATACAAGGTGATAGTTTTGATCCGGAAATAATATTTGTCATTCAGTACGAATTCCCAAATTACGTTAAAAGTTTTCAAATATAATTCGCTTTTACCTATTTTTGACCTTTGGAAATTACAAATATGTTAATGAT
>CAIXZH010000003.1 GCA_903923905.1 uncultured Bacteroidia bacterium | reverse complement strand
TTACATAATCTCTTTGGCTATTCTTAAATTCGGTCTATATTTGCACCTCAATTTACGCCCAGATGGTGAAATTGGTAGACACGCTAGTTTCAGGGACTAGTGACCGCAAGGTTGTGCAAGTTCGAGTCTTGTTCTGGGCACTACAAAAATGCAATACCCGCTGATAATCAGCGGGTATTTTCATTTTTGAGATCGTTTCACATAAAATTGAAAATATCACTAAACAAATTCCTCCTCAGAGACTGGGACATTATTATATCCCAAATAATCAAGCATAAGACAGCATGTTGATTGACTTGGATGTTTAGTGGTTAATACATCAATTTTTTCATACAATTCAAATAAACATTGACAACCGGCCTCCTGAAATATTTTTCGTAGCTGGATATTACTTCCTATATCCGATGACATAAAACTGCTCAGTTTATCGATTGCCAGGTAAGAAGTATCCAACTTTTGAAGACCTGTGTTTTTAGCCAATAATTGCCCTTCAGGAGTGCCACTTTGGGTAATAAACAGAAAAGTCCTCACTAAAACTTTACCATCGATCACATCGATTCTGAAATATCCCGCTTTGGTTTCAAAAATCCGGTACTCGATCATCAGATTATGATAACTATCGAAATAAACTTTAGGCTCATTGAAAGAGGCATACATATTGAACTGGGCAATACCTGGTCTAATCGAATCAATCCGCTCAAGGAGCCGTCGGAGGACGTGAGATTGAAAATAGACAGGCATAGGATCATCGGATTTGCCACCATCAATTCCCAGCAAAGAGGGTTTCAAAAAAGGCAGTAATATACCTGTGAATGAATTGGCCCAGCATAACCGAAGTGCCGGACGTATTTTGCCATCCGTTTTGATCCGGATGGTTTCAGGAATGACGATATGGATCTCAGCAATATTGTTCAGTCCCAATTTCCCATTCTGTGTGGGTTTTATTTCATAGTTTAACCAAATCAGAAAGTCTCTAAGATCGCTGGCAACCCATATCAGCGTTTCGAAAAATACCTGCAAACGCTGCAAAAATTCCCGGATATAATCTTCCCCATGACAATGTTCCAAAAGTGCTGACCTTACTTCGGATGCGTTCGGAAAATTACCCTCTTTGATTCTTTCCGGCAAGTAAAATGCAGTCAGCCCAACGGTAAGAAAGTCATCAAAGCTTAAGGTATCCCGATATTGTTTAATCTCAAGACGCTCTTTCTTCAAAAAATCAGATAATACACGTTTTTGAAAGGTCAAAAGTTGAATTGGCACTTTATCTCCGGCCGCGGGAACAAGGGCTAACGAATGGCAGCGCATTAGATAGATTGCGTTCTGATGAATAGGGGGGATAAGGGAGAAGATATCCTTGCCACAGCAATTGTTAATGAAATGTTTCAACTTCCGGAGGAACTCATTTTTCTGATGCGCCTTGGCGATCGCCTCAAGTTGATGCCCGCTTGGTTTTTTCTTTCGCTGTGCCATCCTAAGGTGATTTAGAAATAAGTGTTTATCTTATTGGCTAGGAGACAAAAAGAATCTTTCTTTAAATTTACGAAAAAAAAATTAAAAAGTTAGATCTGGACAACCATAATTCCTAAAATCACTTGAAGAATCTATTTATTCAAATCGCTACCATTTAATGCCATTGGTTTGGTTTCTAATTTAAAAAAAATGGGATTAGAGATCGTTTCAATCCATGTGAAACGATCTCTAATCCCAAAATTCTTTCCACGGAAGACTTTTACTATTTATCTTAAGCAGTGAATATATGCTGGTTATTTATGCTTTTTATGACTGACTGGTTTCTTTGACTTTGGATGGTGGACCAGAGTAATGTTGCCGAAAGCCTTTTCGATTGCCACCTCTGTGAGTGGTTCCATTACATTATATCCGGTTTCATTGGGATGAACACCATCTTTAGAATATTCCGCCTTTAAACCATTCCGTTCATCGACCATGGCTGAAAAAAAATCGAGGTAAGTACTTCCGCTTTTTTCCGCGTAGGTTTTTATCAGTTTATTCAGTGCAATAATTTTTCCCGCAGGTTCAAGTCCTGGTTTCCATGGATAATCATAAACCGGCAGAACGGAACACAAAATAACCTTAATATCATTGGCTTTTGCCAATTGAGCCATCGAAATGATATTATCCTCGATCATTTCGAGGGTTGAGGGACCCGTGTTGCCGGCAATGTCATTCGTGCCGGCCAAAATAACAACTACTCTCGGCTTGAGTTTAATCACATCTGCTCTGAACCGAAGAAGCATCTGAGGGGTTGTTTGTCCGCTAATCCCACGATTCAGGTAAAATTTTCCCGTGAAAAACTGAGGATGAATATTAACCCACCCTTCCGTAATTGAGTTACCCATAAAAACAACACGCTTTTCATTTGGTGTAGGCAATACCTGGTTTGCATTTTCAGCTCTGAAACGCTGTAAATTTGGCCAATCCTGCGCAAAGGAAAATTGCGCCGTAAGTACTGATAATAAAATAATTGCAAGTGTCAGTTTTAATTTTCTCATCGTTTAAATTTAAATTATTCTAATTTTTCAGTGAAAATACACTTTTAAATTTAAAAGTTTGATTTCCACAACTTCTATTGCAGTAAAATTATGAGCGAATGAAGAAAGAAGAAAGAACAGTTTTGAAGGTGCAATGTCATTCTTAAAGCACTGATTATTAGTAATTAAATGATTATTTTGATTCACTTCATTCATGGTAGGTAGAAATCAAACGGTTCGTCTCTGTTACAAACCATTTTATTTTCAATAACCTTCATTTCAGCCACCTGGATTGATGACCGGCGCAGATTGTATGGAACCACCCCATTGGAATCCATGGGACAATCCATATGAGTTTTGCGCCCCGGGTGGGTGAAATAGAAGATATAAGCCTTATCATTCACGACTATCACATCGGCATGCGCGCCAGACGGAGTGTCTTCATTTCTCCGGCTGGCTTTATCCAAAATGACATTATTAAAAGTCCAGGCATCGCAGTCGTCAGAGGAATAAACCGCCAACCCGGCCCATTGGTCGACAACCATCCAATATTTATCCTTGAGACGAAAGACATTGGGTCCTTCATGCGGACGGTCGGCAACAGCTGCCTTCTTTTGAACTGTCCACGTGTAAAGATCAGGACTATCTGCCACCATACTGACACTTCCCTGCATTTCGTCCTTGTACCACATCCGCCATGTTCCGTCAGGGAGATGGAAAACACAAGGGTCAATTACTGAGTTTGTTGACAATGGCAACTGACTCTCAAACTTCCAATTCCAGAGATCCTTACTGGAGAAATGGAGGATGTGTTTATCCCCACCCCAGTGATTTCGAACACCCTGAATATAGGCCACATACATATGATAAACCCCATTATCAAAAACAACTTCTGGTGCCCAGAAGGTATTCTGACCAGGTTCGATGGCCAGGTCAAGCGCCCCACGATAGATCCACGTCACCCCGTGATCGGACGATGAGGCAACCCCGATTTTTGAGCCGTAACAATAGCCACATCGGCGCCATCCTGATTGGCACGCCGTTGCGTATAAAGCATCCACCACGATTTTTCATTCTGGTTATAGATCACCGTGGGATCGGCAGCACCGTCAAAAACCGGGCAGCGAAACAAAGGCGCCGATGCCAAATGTAAAGTCTGTGTTCTGGCAGGCAAGACACCGATTAACAACGCTACAATCATTAAATTCTTGAATATCATTATTTTAATTATTTCATTCCTTCATTCGCCCCTTCTCTCCCTCATTCCGTCTCTCAGTCATTCCCCCGCTACCGGGAAGGCAGAGATCCTGAGGCGTGCCGCTCCCATCGGAATCAAAATGATATCCTCAACTTTATCCGCTTTTGCGGCCTTTTCATCAGGCAAAACTCCGCATAAACCATACTTGTCGATTTTCCAGGACGGAATCCGCTCTCCTTTGACGTGAATTTCAATCGGAACAGATCCTGTGGTAAAAGGGAAATCGTCACTGCTCCATGGCTTCCTAACAACTTTAAAACTTTGCTGAAGGCTTTGCTTGTTTATTTGAAGGGCATAATTCCAGGGTGTTTCGGGAAAAATCTCATAGGTCGGCCATTTGGTGGCGTCAACACCTTCCTGCCATTTCGAATCACCTATCGCTGTTGCCTTACTATCGATTTTTTCGTAACGTTCCTTTATTTTTAGTGACATGGTCAGCGGACCGTAATTCACCGAAACATTGTTTTTATTCACCTCCCACTTTTTCATTGAAAGCTCCATCGGCAGTTCGAGCACAATCTTATCGCCATCACTCCATTCTCGTTTAATTTGAGCATATTTTCCTGTTGAGGGTTTTTCAGCCTGAACAACCCCGTTGATTTTAATTTTCGCCTTTTTACACCAGGCAGGAATCCGCAGATAGAGCGGGAAATCTACTTTGCCTGTCGTATTTACCGAAAAGCGAACCTGCTCTTCAAACGGGTAATTGGTCTCTTCTTTGATTGCTATCGGGATGTTGCCGGCAACTTTCAGAGTTGCCGTACAAGCTCCGTACAGCGCGAATGCAACGCCGTTATCGGGAGTTGCCAAAACCAAATGCTCCACATAATAAGGCCACCCCTGGGAATGGTTGTGCTGACAGCAACGACTACTGAACGGGTTCATCGCCAGAAAAGGACCTGAATTCTGAATACCCGGACTATGATCCTTTGAATCGCTCACCACCTCATTCGGGCAGGTAATATACCGCAGCGCTCTGAAATCGGGCATCACCGCTGCAGGATAAGAATTAAAGGCAACCTCCTCAGCATGTTCCGCCCAAAAGGGGTCCCCGGTGATGCGGAGCATTATTTCATCGGAAGACATTTGCTCGACAAACCCGC
Source organism: uncultured Bacteroidia bacterium (assembly GCA_903923905.1). Taxonomy (GTDB): domain Bacteria; phylum Bacteroidota; class Bacteroidia; order Bacteroidales; family Prolixibacteraceae; genus JAAFHB01. The sequence continues at coordinate 4,569 of CAIXZH010000003.1, read as the reverse complement.
AGGTCTCGGTCCCCTGACGTGGATCGATATAACCTAACCGTGCATTCTCATCGGCTCCAAACATCCCGCCCGGAACCTGTCCGAAAGCACGGCGAACCAGGTTGAACGCATTATAAGAGGCTTGAATCATTGCCAGATCACCTGTCTGCATAAAATAGGTGGCGGGCTCCCGGAAGCACTGGGCAAGATTCACATTATGCCAGTTTGGAAGCGTCGATTCATCCATCCAGTTCGCAGTATTTCGGTGAATCTTATTCCCAAGTTCAAGTAGAAAAGGATCACCAGTAATGTTGTAAAGCCAGTATACGCTGAACAGGTTATCCCCGCCGCGGCTGTTCTCCCAGTAATCCTTTAAAAAATCGGCATCTGCCACCGTCGACTGCCACTTAAAATAATTGGTCATCAGTGAAATCACCCGCATATCTCCGGAATACTCATAAAACGATTGCAGCGCCCAAAGCATGATCATATTGGCCCACAAATCCCTTTTCCCGTTCCGGATGGTTATAGGTCCAAAGTAACCATCAGGCTGCTGACTTTTAAAAACTCCCTCGAGCCACACCTTCGTTTCGGTTATCATTTGGGGATCATTCAGTATATATGCAAGATTCCCATATCCCTTCAGCCAGTAAGGAACCTCTTCCCATCCGTTTTGTCCGCCGGTTTTAAGCCACGCATTGTCTTTCTTGTCGAGCCAGGCACTGATCTCTCCCAAATGTCCGGTAAGGCCGTCACGCTGCAACTCCAGGTATTTCCTGAGCCATCCGGCAGGTTTTATTGCCGTAACCGGAAGTTTGATGAAACGGAGTGGCTGAAGCGGTTTTCGGTTACTCAAATAATTAACATTGGTCTGGTCAGTCACCGGACGATCGAGGCAAATAATTGTTGTCGGCTTATTTTCGGCCAAAACATTCGTGGGGCAAAGCAAAAACACGAATAATACCACTTTCCCAATATTCTGCAGGCGTTTTATGATTGTCATTTTGTATTAGAGCTTAGTTCCTTCAATCGAAGTTTTATGCCGGAGTTCCTGGTAAGGGACGACGTGAAAATTTATACAAAGCTAAAAAAATCCCCAATTAAGGAGTACAAAATTGATACCTCCAAAATCGCAATAAAATCACTAATTTCGGCAGGATTTCCAGCTAACGAAAAGTCTATAATGAAGTATTTAAAGAGTCTTTACCTGCAGGTTATAATTGCCATCCTCACAGGAATCCTGATCGGCACCTTCTTCCCTTCGTTTGCAATTCAGCTAAAACCATTAGGCGACGGATTTATCAGGTTGATCAAGATGATGATCGGACCGGTTATTTTCTGCACTATAGTGAATGGTATTGCCGGAATGGAAAACACTAAGAAAGTTGGACGGGTTGGAATAAAGACAATTATCTATTTTGAAATCGTTTCCACCTTTGCCTTGCTCATTGGGTTGGTGGTCATCAATATCCTCAGACCCGGCTCCGGGATGAACATCGACCCGGCAACACTGGATATGAAAGCGGTTCAAGGTTATATGAGTCAAAGCAAAAGCGTCGGAGTGGAAGATTTTATTCTCAATATCATCCCTGACAATATCATCAATGCCTTGTCAAACGGAAATATTTTGCAGGTTTTGTTCTTTTCGATACTGCTGGGTTTTGCGATGTCCAAGATCGGAGCAAAAGCCAAACCGCTGTTAGGAGCCATAAAATCAATTGAAGAGGCCCTCTTTGCCATTATCCGGATCATCATGAGAGTTGCCCCTCTGGGTGCGCTGGGTGCGATGAGTTTTACGATTGGGAAATATGGGTTAGGATCTCTGGTATCACTCGGACAGCTGATGGGATCGTTTTATTTGACCTGCCTCTTGTTTATCTTCTTTATTTTAGGTGGAATACTCCGATATACCGGTTTTAGCCTGTGGCAATTATTGATATACATCAAGGAGGAGATTCTGATCGTTCTGGGAACTTCCTCCTCAGAAGCAGCATTACCAAGTCTGATGGATAAACTCCGTAAGGCAGGGTGTTCGGAGCCGGTGGTAGGATTGGTGGTCCCCACGGGTTATTCATTCAATCTTGACGGCACTTCCATATACCTGACCATGGCGGCCGTCTTCCTGGCTCAGGCGACAAACGTACCGCTCGATTTATATCATCAGTTGTCACTCCTGCTTGTCCTGATGCTTGCTTCAAAAGGGGCTGCCGGAGTAACAGGGAGCGGATTCATCACACTGGCTGCGGTACTCCCGATCGTGGGGAATATACCAGTTGCTGCGATTGCCCTGATCCTTGGTATCGACCGCTTTATGAGTGAGGCAAGAGCTATAACAAATCTTATTGGGAATGCAATTGCCACCCTGGTGATCGCCAAATCGGAAAAGGAGATCGATATGGCCAAGGCAAAAGAACTATTCGGCCGGTGATAAATCAGTAGATCTTATGCGGACACCTCAGAAAGCTTCACCTCTTTCCGGGTCATCTCACCGCGAAAATGAATTCCCCATGCAAGCAGCTCTTCCAGCAATCTGTTCATCGATTGCCCAAGCGGGGTTAATGCGTATTCCACGGTAACCGGCATAGAGTCGTAGAGCGTCCTGGAAATCAATTTATTCATTTCCAGCTCTTTCAACTCCTGCGATAACATTTTGGGTGAGATATCCTCAATATCCTTCCGGATCTCTCCAAACCGCTTGTTTCCATAGGTCAGGGAAACAATAATCGGAATCCTCCACTTTCCCTGTATAACTTCCAGCGCATCCCGCGAAGCTCTTAATTTGACCAGACAAGCTTCCTTCCGATTTGACTTCTCCATAATCTTTTTATTTAAGGTTACCCGAAGGTAACTAATAACCATTAGGTAACTAGTATACTTTAGATAGCAAAGATAATTACTTTTGACACATTAATTATAAAAAAAGATAAACAATGAAAATAATTGCCTTTGCTGCAAGTAACAGCTCCAACTCGATCAATAAAAAATTGGCTACAAATGCCACCACGTTTTTTCAGGGAGAAACGATAGAGATCCTCGATTTGAATGACTACGAAATGCCGCTGTTCAGTTCAGATCGGATCGCGAAAAACGGTATTCCCCGGTTAGCCACAGATTTTGCCCGGAAAATTGATGAAAGCGATCTGTTGATTATATCGTTAGCCGAACACAATGGTTCCTATTCGGTTGCTTTCAAGAATATTTTCGATTATATTTCCCGCCTTCCAAACCGGAAAGCATTTGGTGAAAAACCGGTATTGCTCATGGCAACTTCACCGGGTGGCAGAGGTGGTGCCACCGTTTTGGAAATGGCCAAAAACAATTTACCATATTCCGGTGGAAACGTTGTGGCCACATTCTCCCTGCCGGGCTTTTATGAAAATTTCGATGATTCAAAGGGGATTATCAATGAAAGACTCAGAAGCGAACTGGAAAATACGACCAGCCTGGTAAAAGGGCTTGTGCTGCGCGGACAGTTTCAGCCAAGTCCAAACTGAGTTTAAAAGATCAGGAGATCTGTTCCATTGAAAAACTGAACTGATTCTGTGAATTTCTGTAATGAAAGCAATTTCATAGAGATTCACAGAATCAGTTTTGGATAACTAACAGCCTTTTCATATTGCCGGAGAATGATTGTCTCTACCCAGGAACAGATCCTGGTCGATTAATTCCATCGCTCCACTTGCCGTTGTGACCGGAAGATTACACACCTTGTCCTGACAAACATAGACCACCGTCTGATCGCTGACAAACCGGTTTTCCAAAACAGGCAGATTCTCTGAAATTCCACCTGCAAAGACTGAGGTGGGCAGATAGGACTTTTGCATTTGAAGTCCCAACTCTACAGATTCGTCCCCCAAAATGGTCACTTCGTAAGCCGGATAGGCTAATTTACCGACAAGCCTTCCCCAGTTGGCATAATAAACACCATGACGGATGATCTCACTTCTGAAGTTCTGCGTCATCTTAGCGGCCATCTGAGCATATTCCGGGTTGGAAGTCAGCTGACCCAATTTATATAAAACATGGGCCATCACGGAGTTTGAAGATGAAATGACATTGTCGGAGGTTTCATGTTTTCGGGCAATGAGCGGCTCAGACTGGTCAGAAGTATAGAAAAACAGGTTGTGCTCATCATCCCTGAAATGGTTCCAGACATAGGAAGTGATTCGCTGGCTCTGAGACAACCAATGGATATCAAATGTAATTTCGTAGAGACTAATAAAAGCTTCGGCCAAAAAAGAGTAATCATCAAGGAAACCCCCGATACTCACTTTCCCATCCCTGAAAACGCGGTAAGTCATCCCTTCCTCCGTAACCATAAATTTTTCAAGAAACCGGGCGGTTTTCATTGCACCTTCCAGATATGCTTCCTTTCCAAACGCTTTAAAAGCATCCACATAACCGGTTAACATCAAGGCATTCCATGAGGTCAGAACCTTGTCGTCAGTAGCAGGGCGAATACGCAGGTTTCGCTGGCCCAGCAAAGTTTGGTTGGCTTCGTTTAAAATCTGATTAAATTCATGGACAGACAACCCATTTTCGCTTGCAAAAACCGCTTTATCAGATTTATAATGCAGAATATTTTTCCCA
>CAIXZH010000002.1 GCA_903923905.1 uncultured Bacteroidia bacterium | reverse complement strand
CCTTCTTCAGTTCTTCCGACTTCGAAGCCTCGAACTTCACTTTCCAGCTTTTCAGATGTGAATCAAAACCAGCGTAGATGTTTTGACCTTCAAAATTTAAGTTGTTAATTTGTATCGGCATAAGCTTTTGAGTTTTATTAGTTAAAGATTTAATACACCTTCAAAAATAACGCTCATTGGCTTATGCTATTCTATTTATTTTTCAAACATAGGGACTAAATATTACTTTCCCGGATTATAAAACCAACCTTCTTCAGATCTTCCCAATATTGGGGATACGATTTTGTAATTACCAGCGGATCATCAATGATTATTTGGGAATTGGTCATTGCTGCAGGAGCAAAAGCCAGTGCCATCCTGTGGTCGTGATAGGTTTTGATAGTCGGAGTATTGGTGGCCGTATCCTGGTCAAAAGCACCATCCCATGCCAGCTCACCCTTTGCTGGTTCTGTCAGAGTAACCCCAAATTTTGAAAGTTCATCCTTTAAGGCTAATATACGGTCAGTTTCTTTTATTTTTAAAGTCAATAGCCCTTTAAAATGGAACGGAATTTTCTTACAAACGGCCAGAACTGCAAAGGTTTGTGCTATATCCGGATTTTCGATAAAATCCAGATCTACTATTTTGGGCTCAGAAATATTTATTTTGGTCAGTCGGACATGATTCCCCTCCTGTAACGATTGAATGCCAAAATAGCTGTTGAACCATTCAGACTGATATGAATCTCCCTGAAGACTTTGCAAGCGGAGCCCTTTTAGCAACAGATTACATTGATCTGAGAGAGCAGCCATTGCATACCAATAGGAAGCGCCCGACCAATCAGCTTCAACCGAAAATTTCAGGGGTTGATAGCGTTGTTCATTTATTCTGATCTCGTTCCCATTCCAGGTATGTTGAATGCCAAATTGCTTCATTAACTGAAGGGTAAGATCGATATAGGGTTTTGAAGTCAGTTGATTTAATAATCTCAACGTCATTCCTCCCAGGATGGTTGGCGCAATCATCAGTAATGCTGAGATATACTGACTACTTATGCTTCCATCGAGTTCAATGATTCCACCCTTGAGTGAAGTTCCAAGAATACGCAACGGTGGAAATCCTTCCTTTTCGGTGTATTCAATTGAAGCTCCTAATTTCCGTAAGGCATCTACCAGAATACCAATGGGGCGCTGCTGCATCCGTTCTGAACCGGTCAGCGTCCATTCCCCGGCAATTTTTGAAAGGAATGCGGTAAGAAACCGCATGGCCGTTCCGGCGTGGCCAATATCGAAATGGTTGGTATTGGAATTCAGTACTTTCTCCAGAACTATGGTGTCATCACTGTCCGAAAGATTATCAATTTCAAAAGGCGAATAGCTTAACGCATTGATAATCAAAATTCTGTTGCTAATACTTTTGGAGGAAGGAAGAGTAATTTCCCCAATTAGCGTTTTATCGGCCTTCGTGATAATGTGTTGCATAGCATTTCCTCAACAATTCATTTTTTTGAAATAATCCAATGCTTCCAGAATGAGTTTTTTATCGCAATTCTGATTGATAGCCACTTTGCCAATAGATGGGATCAGCGTAAAATTAACACGCGTTCCTTCGTTTTTTTTGTCGTGTGTCATCAATTGACAAAGTTCCCCAAACTGCCACTCTGCAATCGAATATTTTCCATAAGTATCAATTAGCCAATTTGATAATTCAGTCACGGTGACCAGAGGAAGTTCACATACCTTATGTGATAAGTAAAGTTCTGCAATCATTCCATACGCCACAGCATATCCATGAAGGATTGGGTGGTGAGAATTCAAGGCAAAACTTTCGAAGGCATGGCCAATCGTATGCCCGAAGTTAAGTGCTTTCCGGATATTCCGTTCGTTGGGATCGCGGAAAACAAAAGAATCCTTGATGGCAACAGAGCGGGCGATCATTCCACGAAGAGCCTCAAAGTCGGGATTTTTCAAATTGAAATTACGCACTTCATCCAAATGTTCCGCAGAATTAATCATGCCGTGTTTTATCATTTCAGCGTAGCCGGAAATGAAATTCTCTCTGTCGATTGTATGAAGAAAACGGGTATCAATCAAAACACTAAGCGGTTGATTAATAACGCCGATCTCATTCTTTAAACCATTAAAGTTAAATCCTGTTTTTCCTCCGACAGAAGCATCAACCTGGGCTAATAAAGTGGTTGGAATATTCACAAAATCCATCCCTCTTTTTATTGTTGAGGCGGCAAAACTTCCCAGGTCAGTAAGCATACCACCACCAAGATTTACAACCAATGATTTGCGGTCTGCTCCGTTTTTACTCAGGAATAGCCAAATCTTTTCTACGGAGGAGAGTTTTTTATTCTCCTCCCCGGAAGGGATCACTACTTTTTTAAAATGATCAAATCCTGGTGTCTGTCTGATTAATGGGAGACAGTATTTATCGCAATTTTGCTCGGTGACCAGAAAAATCTTATCTTTGGGATAACCTGAAAGGAGATGTCCAAGCTCTTTTTCAAGATTCCCGGTAATACTTATCGTGGCGTTATAGGTGGGGTAATTATTCATACTTTAACTATTATTGGGGCAAAGTTAAAATATTTTGCTATTTAATAATTTTCAATATGGATTTCAGCAACAGCAAATGGGTGAATAAACTAAGGATTGTTTTCCTGGTTTCCGGGTTATGTTGGCTTTTGACGATTGCTTTGCTCATATTTCTGGAATTATTTGGTACATCTGTGATTTTGGCCGGATTATTTCTGGTTGTGATATCACTAATTGCCATGATGAATTTCCAATATATTCGAATTACTGTAAATAAAGAGAAGATGACAGTGAGGTATTATTCAATATTTGCGGTTGACCGGATGTTCAGAATGTTTGAATTTCCGGTCGGATTGTTGCGTAATATTGAGATACGCCGGTATTTTCTTGGATTAAAGTTGGAGTTGAGGTTTACTGTCAGGGTTAAAAAAGGGCTTGCAGATTATCCATGGATCAACTTATCTGCAATGCCATTCCGTGAGAGAAACAAGTTGATAAGTGTCTTAAAGAATCTTGTCCCTTAAATTGATCGTTAGATGTTCGGCTCTGACCTTCCAACAGATAATTTAAAACTTGAAAGAGTTTACTGTTATTCCCATACGCCGGAAATTTTTTCACTACATTTTGAACAACAACCTTTTACAAGATTCTTTTGGAGGACCGAATATCCTTTCCGTTCGATAACCAGTCCATGGCATTTAGGACAATAGGTATTCTGAGCATCAAGACCAGGTACATTTCCAACATAAACGTACTTTATTCCCTCAGCCATGGCAATCTCGCGTGCCTTTGTAAGCACTCCTACCGGTGTGGAAGACAATTGTGTCAGTTTATATTCCGGATGAAAGCGGTCAAAGTGAAGCGGATAACTGGCAAGTCCGTTTTCGGCCAGCCAGTTGCACATTCGTTTAATCATATCCAGATCATCAGTCCAGCCCGGAACAACCAGGTTGACAACTTCGAGCCAGACCCCAAGTTCAGCTGCAATTTTAAGGGTATTTAGTACTGGATGAAGGGAACCGGCACTCATTCTCAGGTAAATGTCGTTGCTGAACGATTTCAGGTCAACCCGGGCCGAATCAATGTATTTGCATAAATTGCGCATCGGCTCATCATTGATGTACCCAGCGGTTACGAGTACGTTCCTGATCCCATGCTGACGTGCAAGTTTGGCCGAATCAAAAGTATATTCATAAAATGATATTGGTTCGGAATAGGTATATGCTATTGACTGGCAATTGCTGGCAATAGTTTGTTCAATCAGTTTATCCGGCATTAAGTCGTAATTGCGGGTCTCTTTAGGACCAATCTGCGAAATGGTCCAGTTCTGGCAGTTCAGGCAGGCCAGATTGCAGCCCGCAGTTCCAATGGAGAAGGCCTTTGAACCGGGTAAAAAATGATTCAGCGGTTTTTTTTCAATCGGGTCGATATTGACGGCGCATGGGTTTCCATAAGCTATCGAATAAAGTTTTCCCTCATGGTTTACCCTGTTGTGACAAAGTCCTGATTCACCTTCTTTTATCACACATTCATTGGGACAAATCAGACACTTTGTCCCTCGCGGAGTTGAGGACCAGTATAATCCCTCCTTGCTCCATTCCCAGAGCTTTTCGCCGGAATTGCCGGCAAAACTCATCACCGGAGCACAGGTGATGGCACTGGTAGCAACAATACCCTGTTTCAGAAATTCACGCTTATTTATTTTATGAATGGTCGTCATTGTTCTGATTTTTGCGAGTGTAAACCAAACCCTTTAAAACGTTCAGAAAACATTAACTGCAAAATGAATGCCAGGTTCATGTATTCTGAAGTAAAAATCCAATTTTGAAAGAAACCAAAAAAAATTAGTTTCCAGATTATCCCAGCTGTCTGATTCAGCTTCTTTTCCTTAAAGTTAAGAAAAATCCGAATACCAAATTTAACAAACTTATGGTAAGTGCCGATGCCACTATTCCCAGTTTTGGCATCAAATAAATTGTCATGATCAGAGCTCCCAATGCAGAACCAAATAAATCGTAACTGTATGTGTTCCCTGAAATTTCTGCATAACTACCCACCTGGTTGAGACTGGCCCTGGTGAACTGAATGCCGGTTAAAACTCCTGTCACAGCAGTGGCTGTCAGGTACAGCGAATAAACTATGGCGGGAGGCAGGTTTGATACACCCGGCGAGAAGAGTAAAATCCCGGTTATGGCTGCAAAAATGCCAAAGAACAGTTGATTACCAGAGAGAGTCTCTCTTTGATAAAAACCTGTGATTGATCTTCCAAAGAACGATCCAACGGAAAGCCCTATCATAAAACTGGAAATCACAAAGCTGGTCAACAGGTAAATATTTCCAAAGAAAACCTGTAACCCGAATAACAAAAGAATCTCCATTCCTGTTGCCGAAAACCCTGTAAGGAACATCCCTTTTGAAGAAACTGATCCGGTAACAAAAATAAACAACGCAATCATTGTGGCGCTAAATGCCATTAACCTGTATTTTCCCGTGAAATAACTGAGCCAGTAAGCCAGTTGCTGACGGTACAAGACCGGTTTCAGGTTATGGTTGATTTCAGATTCTGGATTTAAGGACGCAAGGATTGTTTCACTTTGACGTTTCAATAAACTGTCATCGAAATAAAACCTGTTGACATAACGGTTTTCGATTCCACTCTTCTGAACAGCTTCGACAATATTGCACGAAAGCCTTGCATCTGAGGCAATAAAATAAAGCTTTTCACCCGGAATAATGATCACATTCTGAAATACGCATTTCAGAGTTGAAAAAATGGTGGAATTTAGCTCCACTGCTTCAGTATTCAGGTAATTAACCGGTGACGGTAATCCGAATGAAAGTACAGCTCCCGGTAGAAGTTTCTCCTTCAGGAGGGTGAAAAACTCCAAAGTATAAAAGCGGTTATTCTGTAAATTGGATGGGCCCGGCAGGTTAATAAGGACAACGTCATATTTTTTCAGGCTTTTGCGAATAAACCGGAGCGGATCTGCACGGTACAAAGTGGTTTCCCTGGTTATGATTTTCTGAAGGGAATCTTTCATAAGTGTCACAAGCCACTGGTTATCTTCAATATAGTCAATTGAAAGTGGCTTATATTTCATGATTTCTGCAATTTGCCCGGAAAGACCTCCAGAGAGGAGCAAAACATTCGATGGCTGCAAATGCTGCAACATTGCAAAATGGACGGCTTCTTCATTCATCATGAAATTCTCGGAGTCGAACATCAGGGAATTATTAGTATAAACGCTCCATAAGTTCTCGCGTCGGGTAATCACAATGTTTCCGTAGGGCGAATCCTTCGATACCTCAATTTTTTGATTCGGATAAACATAGCTTCTGATCCTGTTTTCCGGATGAAAGAAAAGTAACACGAAAGAGATGAAACTTACTAAAATGGAGACCCTGCTTAATTGGTGTAATCGTTTTTTCAAGCTAATCACAAATAGCGCAATACCGTTTATGACTACCAGAACCAGCAGACTTTCAACAGATGAAAAAATAGAAATAAAGACCAGGCCGCTTACCAAACCACCAGAGATGCTTCCGGCAGATTCAATTCCATAAACTGAACCGGTTTCGTTTTTATTCTTGATTTCAGAATAAGATTTGGAAATGAAGGTAAACAAAAAACCACTTGCAAAGCATAAAGGAATCAACAATAGCAGCGAGGCAAAGAAGATTTGAAACACACTGATCAGAGCCCCGACCGGGAAAATTTTATTCTTGAGGAAATTAATTAAAAAGAGTGTAATGAACGGCAAAACCGTAAGTAAAAGAAGGGTAAAAATAGTGACCGAAGATGAATTTGTCCGTTTTAGGGGACGTTTTCCAATATAGGCACCAATCCCTGTTAGAACCATCCAGTTGGAAAGTACAAGACCGATAACCAGTTCATTGCCGTTAAAAACAGTCAGAAACTCGCGCAGCAAAATTATTTGAGCAATCATCGTGGTGGTTCCCAGCAAAAAAGCCGATTTCTTTAACAATGAGGGATCAGGGTCGTTGTTGGGAATGATGGGAATTGCTGTTTCATTGTTCTTAACGGGTTTTAAAATGTGGAGATAGTAGTTGAGATGCCATCCTAAATGAATTACGCCAATGATCATCATCCCAATACCAAAAAATACATGATATCGGAGTAATTCGTCATAATAAGGAATTTCCAGTTTGTAATTGATCTTCAGGACACTGATCAATCCGATTGAACCGGTTACCAGGAATGTGCCTAACAATATGACATTCCAGAATTTACGGTGGTTTGGCTTGTTCATCAATCCTAATCTGACCATTGCTGCCGAAAGCAGGTAAAATAAAATGACCAGAATGCTGATTGAGAAAAGGGGATAGGAGGCGGACATGGGAAAGAGGTTCTGTTGTTCCTATTGTTTCTGTCGATTGAAATGGTATCCGATACTGGAAAACTTCCTATTATTTCTGTTGTTTCTATTGTTCCTTTTGTTTCTGTTGTTGTGCTACTGTCTTGTATTTATTGCCTTTGATTTCAGAGTTTCTTAAGTAGATCATTAGATTAGAGATTTTGCGGCCCAGATCAATTGTCTTTTGTGATAAGAGCTCAAGCTTATCAATGGGGAGGTATTTACAGCCTAATGCCCGATAGAGTTGTGACCGACTTTCACCGCAGGAACCCTTGGAAATGGATAAGAATTGAATAAATTCCCTACTTCCATCCTGCTCAAAACCTTTTGCTATTTTATCCATCTCTGAACCACTTGAACCATTGATCTGGTTTCTCAGACTAAAATCCCTTGAAAAAGCAGTTTGATCGGTTAATAAAAAGATTTCGTTACAGAGCTCTCTGGCTAATTTCCAAACTTCCAGATCCTCAAACCTTTTAACGGTACTCATTTTTCTGATTTTTATATCATTGGTATAATTTTGTGCGACTCCAACAATAGCTACTATAGAAAACAAAAGAACCACATAAACCACAGGAACCAAAGAAACCTTTTTCAGAAATAACAGAAACTACAGGAACCTTTTTCAAAACCTAATAAAGCCAAAGTAACCACAGGAACTATTTCCCCTCCTCCCCAAAAACCAGCGCTTCATAGGTATAAAGTTCAGCGGTATTCCAATCGTCCCAGCCAAGTCCTGCCTTATCACGCGCGCAATGTCCCAAAAATTCCTCCTTACTCCAGCCTGTTTGAGCGGCAACCTGGGGAAGAAATGTCCCTGATGAGTTGCCTTTTTTGATGTAAATACCTTGCTTCCCCAAAATAAATTCGTCGGCTGACTTTATCCTTTTCATTGGGGTCAGCACCGAGATTTCAATTTTCAACTGGCTTATTTCATTCGCTTGAACCTCATTGAAACGATGATCCTGGGTAGCTGCAGCAATTGCCATCTGCTGAACAACTTTCCAGAGGGGAAGGTTGGCCTCGAAATGACCAATACAACCCCGTAAATTATGATTTTTATTAAGGGTTACAAAGGCTCCGCAGGGGGTTCTTAAGGCTTTACTTAGCTTTGAAGGATCAACTTCGGGAGTTGTTCTTTTTTTGATATATTCTGAAATAGTTTCATGCGCCAGCTTGAGCAAGGATGTTTTGTCAGCGGTGCATAGCAAAAATTCAGTGGTCACATTATCTGTCTCGGGTTTAAAGAAAGAAATAGCCCAGTACCCGACCACCCGTTGTTTATCTCCGTAGGAGGAATCACCCGAATTTTTATACTGGATAAGGTCAACTTTCAGATCGGGCAGTTGTTCCGTCATATAAAGCAGGGTAAGTACCGAACTCCATCCGCAAAGACTGGTTACTAACCCGGGGATCTCCTTTTTTTCATTGTCTTTGAGAACCGCAATTAAATTTGAAGCTTCGTTGGTTTTAATTGCATAGGCTGTGGCTTGGTCTGCCAAGTGTGAGCCCTCATAATCAGGATAATGGGAAAAATCACTGCTAATCACAAAGAGATTCTTTTCGTTGAAGAACGGTTTAAGAATTGAGGCCAGTTTTTTAGCAGTTTCAACCGTGGAAGATCCAATGACGATAGGAACAATTTTAAAATCGGTGTGTAAATGGTATTGCAAAAATGGGAGTTGCACCTCAATGCTATGCTCAAACTGATGGGCTTCCGGGTAATTTCTGAGTAGCTCATTTTCTTTTACCAATTTTTTTGCCAATTCAAGATCAACTTTGACGATCCCTAATGGAGTTTGAAAATGACCTGTGCAGTAAACTGATGCTCCTGCAAAAGAGCTGGTATGGCTCGATCCGATGATAAAAATCCGATCGAATTTGCTGCCAGAATCAATCTGGTTATAGGCGGAAGCAGCAACTCCGCCACTAAAAACATAACCTGCATGGGGTACCACAATGGCCAGCGGATTTTTTTCTGATCTTTGCCTGATAGCTTGTGAAAAAAACTGTTGCAATTGGGTCTTTAATTCGTCGGGATGATCGGTGTAAAACCGCCCGGCGGCGTATGGCTTCCGGTTCTGCAAGGTTTCCTGGGAAAAAGCCGAGGCATACAGAAATACCAAAACCACGATATTAAAATAATTTGATTGCATGGCTCAAGGCATTAGTTATATAAAGTTACTATATTTTCGATTGATGTATTGTACTGTACCAATTTTTTTAAGGACCCGAAATCAATATTTTTCGTTTATAGGATTCAAGGAGAAGATCTAAGGATACTATGCATTACTTTTACAAATCGTTAAAATTTTACCTGTGACAACAAAAGTGCTGCTGATTACACCGCCTTTTACCCAATTGAATACTCCCTATCCCGCAACGGCTTATCTCAAGGGGTTTTTAAATACCAGATCTATTGTGTCATACCAGTGCGATCTGGGAATAGAAACGATTTTAGCCTTGTTTTCTTCGGATGGACTTAGATCACTTTTTCAGGAAATTAACATTAAAAACCTTGAGTTATCAAATAATGGGAAGCGGATTTTTAATCTCCGCAACAGGTATGTTGAGACGATCGATCAGGTAATCTCTTTTTTACAGGGAAAGAACAGACTTCTGGCTCACCTGATTTGCAATCGTGATTTTTTACCCGAGGCCTCAAGATTTGCGAATACGGAAGATCTGGAGTGGGCTTTTGGAAGCCTGGGAATCCATGATAAAGCAAAACATCTGGCAACCCTGTTTCTTGAGGATCTTTCGGATCTGATAAAGGAAGCCATTGATCCTCATTTTGGCTTTAGTCGTTATGCGGAACGGCTGGGTAGGTCAGCATCGGATTTCAGGGAGATTGACCAGGCATTGCTTGCGCCAGACAGCTTTACAGATACCTTTCTGCTTCGGTTATTAAAGGAAAAAATCGAACTTTTCAGACCAGTACTGGTTGCTCTTTCGGTTCCCTTTCCCGGGAATCTGTATAGTGCCCTGAAATGCGGACAATGGATCAAAAAGTATTTTCCGGAGATAAAAATTGTAATGGGTGGGGGCTTTCCAAACACTGAATTGCGTTCGCTGACCGAGCCGCGAGTTTTCAATTATCTCGATTTTATTACCCTTGATGATGGCGAAGCTCCACTTTTAAACCTGATTGAATATCTGGATGGGATTCGCGACCTTACTGACCTCAAACGGACTTTCACGCGCAAAAATGGTCAGGTAATTTATTTGAACGGGTCAACGAAGAAAGATTTTCCGCAGTTCGAAACCGGAACTCCTGATTACAGCGATTTCAAACTCGACGCCTACCTTTCAGTCATCGAAATGGCAAATCCGATGCACCGGTTATGGAGTGATGGGCGCTGGAATAAACTCACCCTGGCTCATGGCTGCTACTGGAGCCGATGTACCTTCTGCGACACTTCACTCGATTACATCGGTCGTTATGAACCCAACACCGTTCAGGTTTTATGTAACCGCATTGAAGAGATTATTCGGCAGACAGGCCAGATAGGGTTTCATTTTGTCGACGAAGCGGCACCTCCTGCTCTGATGAAGGCTCTTGCGTTGGAAATTATCCGAAGGAAAGTCACAGTGGTGTGGTGGACCAATATCCGGTTCGAAAAAAGCTTTTCCTATGATCTCTGTTTTTTACTCAAAGAATCAGGTTGTATTGCTGTTTCAGGCGGATTGGAAGTGGCTTCGGACCGGTTGCTTGGAATGATCAACAAAGGGGTAAGTATTGCCAAAGTGGCCAAAGTGACCGAAAATTTCACAAGGGCCGGCATTATGGTACATACCTATCTGATGTACGGTTTTCCTACCCAAACTGTTCAGGAAACCATTGATTCTTTGGAGGTTGTCAGACAGCTTTTCGAAGCCGGAGTAATTCAGTCCGGATTCTGGCACCAGTTCGCCATGACTGCTCACAGTCCGGTAGGTCTAAATCCTTCTCAGTTTAAGGTGATCATTGAAAATAAGCAACCCGGAACCTTTGCCAACAATGACCTGATCCATAGTGATCCTACAGGAGCAAACCATGAACTTTTCAGCGAAGGTCTCCGGAAATTGCTCTATAATTATATGCATGGCATTGGCTTCGATATTCAGCTGTCTGAGTGGTTCGACTTTAAAATTCCCCGGACCAGCATTCAACCCGATCTGATCAGGCAAACAATAGCGAATCAGGAATATGAAGCGGTCAGTTCGAGTGTTAAAATTGTCTGGTTAGGCGGGGTTCCCTCCATCCGGTATTATACCCGGAAGAAGAAAAACAAATCTTACGAAATGGCTGAACTTACTTTTTCTAATAAAAAGCAAAATCTGATCATACAACTGAAACTTGAGGAAGGAAATTGGTTATTGGAACGGCTTCCTGAAATCTTAGCCATGAATCCTGAACAGATCACTTATGGTGAATTGGAGAAATGCTTCGAAGAGCAAACTGGCGCCGATTTTGTGCTCTTCTGGAATAGTCCAATGATCAAACACTTAAGAGAAAGTGGATTACTGATGTTATGAATATTTTTTTCTAACCTGGTTCCTATAAACGTGAATGTCTCCCGGCAAAGTTTTGCCGGTACCCTTTTACCAATTGTACTCAACGGTGCAGAACTATCAGCGCATTCTTCATATTACACACGCGTAGTTTAATAGCACCAAAAAAAATCCCGGTCTGATAGTCGGGAATTGTAAAAAACGATGTAAATTTACAGTATACAGTGCCCTCAAGCCTATTACCTGTATGAAAATGAATTTAATTTGCAGGCAACCATCCAAGACATTTATCCGGGTGAACCCAGGATCCCGGATTAATATTACTTTTCTGGTGTATTCATTATAATGTAACCAGTCGTTATGAAAGATCCCGGTAAATACAAAGACGAACTATTAAGAAAAAATAAGGAATTGCGGCAGGAGAATGATTTGTTAAAGACTACCTTATTTGATTGGGGAATTGCTGATTACCAAAAGCAGGAAACTAAATTTCAACCAACAGTGGATTCGCACAACTCTAATCCTCTGGACACCAAGGATGGTTTCTGGTTGCTTGATGAAGAAGGATGTTTACTGGAAGTCAATGAAACCTATTGCAGGATGAGTGGTTACACAGAAAAGGAGTTAATATCGATGCGGGCAACCGATCTCGAAGCTTCTGGATCGGCTGAAGAATTGACCGATCGATTGCAAAAGGTCGTTCTGCATGGCGATGATTGTTTTGAAACATTCCACCGCCGAAAGGACGGAAGCCTTATGGATGTTGAGGTCAGCGTTAAGTACCGGAAATTTGAAGGGGGGCGATTCATTGTGTTTGTACGCGATATCACCAAAAATAAACAAATTGAAAATACGCTTTGGAAATCTGCAGAGAAATACAGGAACCTTGCCGAAAATTTAAACGAGGTGGTTTTTGAGGCCGACCCATATTCCACAAAGACAATTTATATAAACAAGGCGATTGAAAACATCTTCGGTTATACGGTGAAGGAATGGCTTGAGAATCCGGTTTTATGGCTGAATTCGATTCATCCCGAGGATAAGGAAAGAGTGCTTGAAGATTCCAGGGAAGCGATGAATACCATGAAGAAATTGGTTCTTACTTACCGGATAATCCGAAAAGATAACGCAATACGGTGGGTCGAAGAACGAATTTCGTGGGTAAAAGATGAAGCAGGAAAAATCATTTCTGTAAACGGATTAGTCTACGACATTACCCGCCGTAAACAGGCCGAAGAGGATCTTTATATAAGCAACGAATTCAATAATACCTTGTTACGAACCATACCTTTTGGAATGGATATTGTTGATAAGCATGGAAATATCCTTTTCCTAAGTGAAAATCTAAAACAATTTTTAGGTACAGAAGGATTAGGTAAAAAATGCTGGGAACTGTTTTGCGATGATAAATCGCAATGTTCCGGTTGCCCATTGCAATCTGGAATTAACATCGGGGAGACCAGAATCCTTGAAATTAAAGGTGTGTTTAATAAGAAAATCTTTGAAGTCAGCCACTCCGGAATGGTTTTTAAAGGGGATAAGGCTGTCCTGGAAGTATTTGTGGATATCACCAATCGTAAGCTTGCTGAGATTGCCCTGCACGAAAGTGAACGTAAGTACCGCAGCCTCGTGGAAACGGCACAGGAACTTATCTGGAAATGTGATTCAAACGGCCGGTTTACCTATTTGAATCCTGCCTGGGAAAAAACTCACGGATATAAACTAGATGAAATGCTGGGTAAATCTTTCAGCGCTTTTCTCCCTTCGGAGATTTATAAAAGAGATTTAGAAGAATTTGCCAGGAATCTCGAAGGAGAATCCGCATCGGAGTATGAAACCAATCATATTACTAAGGATGGAAAGGAACTTACACTGCTTTTCAACGCTATTCCACTTGCCGATCAGCATGGAAACCTTATTGGCACCCAGGGGACAGCTATTGATATCACCAGGCAGAAGCAGGCAGAGGCAGAGCTTGTCAGTGCAAAGGAAAAAGCAGAGGAGAACGACCGATTAAAATCAGCATTTCTGGCAAATATGAGTCACGAAATACGAACTCCCATGAATGGTATCCTGGGGTTTGCCAGATTATTGCAAGAACCTAAACTGTCTGGTGAAGAACAACAGGAATATATTCGAATAATAGCGAACAGCGGAGTTCGTATGCTGAACATCATCAATGATATCATCGATATTTCCAAAATTGAATCGGGACAGATGAAAGTTGGTGTTCAGGAATCGAATATTAATGAGCAGATTGAATACATTTATACCTTTTTTAAGCCGGAAGTTGAAAGAAAAGGGTTGCAGTTTTCCCTTAGAAATTCCCTGTCTTCAAAAGAGTCAATCATTAAAACAGATCGAGAAAAAGTATTTGCGATTCTTACCAACCTTGTAAAGAATGCAATTAAATTCTGCGATAATGGCTCAATAGAACTCGGATACGTAAAAAAAGGTTCAAATCTTGAATTTTTCGTCCGGGATACTGGCATTGGGATTCTTCAGGACAGGCAACAGGCAATCTTTGAGCGTTTTATACAGGCCGACATTAGCGATAAAAGAGCCTTTCAGGGAGCCGGACTTGGACTGACTATTACAAAGGCATATGTCGAAATGTTAGGAGGAAAGATATGGTTGGAAAGCGAACCGGGAAAAGGCTCAACCTTTTATTTCACTCTTCCGTATATTACCAGACTGGAAGAAAAAGTTTCTGTTGAAGAGGTTGGTTTAGGTGAAGGGAAAGAGACTCTGAATAAAAAATTGAAAATATTAATTGCAGAGGACGACGAAATATCCGAGAAGCTGATTACAATTCTGGTAAATCCATTTCGCAAAGAGGTGTTAATCGCCAATTCAGGAGTTGAAGCCGTTGAAACGTGCCGTAATAATCCGGATATTGATTTGGTGCTTATGGATATTCAAATGCCGGGATTAAACGGATATGAAGCCACTCGTCAAATAAGGCAATTTAACAAGGACATCATTATTATCGCACAAACCGCTTTTGGACTGATTGGCGATCGGGAAAAGGCATTAGAGGCAGGATGCAATGATTATATTGCTAAACCTCTTGATCTGAATTTGCTGAAGAAACTAATTCGCGATTATTTTAAAATGGCAAGTCGTTAAATATATGGCAAATAATTAACTAAAAGAGTCTTAATGGAACAAACACACACCCGCTTCCTGATAAGAAATTCATTCGATGAGGGGGGTGATCACAACGTTTATAGGAGCCTTTAAGTCTTCAAAAGCCACGTAGTTGCCTTTTGAAAGAACCAATAAATCTGGCATTTAGAATTAGCAACAGAATGCTGTTCTAACCTTTAAATCCATCTGTCCGGTGTGAACCATCACAATAAGGCTTATTTTTTGATCCGCCGCAGCGACAGAAATAAACCGGGTCTTTTGACTCTTTCTCACCGTACTGTCCAGAAATTTTGAGGGTTCCGGTCACTTGAATAGGCCCGTTCTCAAGAAAAAGAACACTTGTTTTTTCCTCGTTTTTCTTCATGTTATTAAACTATTAAATAGGGTATGAACTTTTATCGAAATATAAGAAAAATTGACGAAATAAAGTGGATTCATTCATTCATTTTTTCATTTACCTCTAATCTCAGCCTTTTCCCAAACTCCTCCGGAAGATAATTCTGGGATGAAGCACAAACCGCTGAAGCAAAAAGGGTTCCAAAGCTCATAATCTCTTCCCATTCCTCAGTGGTTAAATCTTTCCATGTTCGTTTGCTTTTCAGTTTTTGAAATAATCCAAAAACAATTCCGGCTGAAAAATTGTCACCGGCTCCAATGGTACTGATGACATCTGTTTTTCTGGCTGGTATTTCAAGGTGGAAATCAGGAGTAAACAGTTCGGCTCCCTCTGCCCCGCGTGTATAAATCAGGATTTTATCACCTGATTCTCTGATTTTGGAATAAGCACTTTCTCCATCCTTGCATCCAAAGATATTCCTGAAATCCTGGTCTGAACCTTTGATGATGGTGGCTAGCGACATATTTTGGATGATCTTTTGGAGGAGCTCAGGATTTTTTGTCATGCATTGGCGTGCATTCGGATCATAAATGGTAATGCACCCAAGATCCCTGGCCTGTTCCAAAAAATTGAGCAGACTTTCCCTTCCATTATTCCGTAGAGCAAATGAAGAACCAACCAACAGTATATCACCCTTTTGTAATGAGGGATATTCAGGATAAACATCCATTGATGCCGGATAAAATGAGTAATCTGCATTATTCTCATGATCGAAAAACGCCAGAGCCACACGTGACCTGCCATCAAATCGCTTTATGAATCGGCAGTCTACTCCATTCATTGTAAGGAAGTCATGCGAGAGATCTCCAACTGTATCATTGCCGAAAGTGGAGATCAGACTAACAGGTAATCCACATCTTCCCAGCGAGATCGCTGAGTTGTAGGCACTCCCTCCGCTGCAGGAACCTGCAGGCTGACCATTTCGAAATAAAATGTCGTAAGTCGTTTCCCCAATTGTAAATATTCTCATTAGCGGACACTTCGGTAGGGCTGTTTTTTTAAGACAATAGCTGTTCTTGCCGGAAGATAAATTTTGAGATAGTGTGTTGACCCAAGTCCCCCTTCAGGAATTGAATAATAGGTCATCCGGTCATCGATTCGGTTAAATCCGCCAAAGGCATGAGCATCAGTTTGGAGAATTATACTGAATTTGGAAGGCTCAATTTGTATCCCATACCCTTCGAACGATTTATACGGGTTGAAATTGAAAATAAAGAGGAGATCCTTTCGCCTGTAGGCAAGCACCTGGTCGGGCTGATTGTCGGTAATCCACTGGACATAAGGTTCTTCAAGAAGCCTTTCGTTTTTAACAAGGTTGATCATATCCCGGTCAAAATCGAGTAACCAATGGAACCGAAGTTCGGGATTTTCAGCGATGCTCCATATCCTGCGGGCATGTTGATAGGACCAGCCATTCCCTTCGCGCGGGAAATCGATCCATTCGGGATGGCCAAATTCATTTCCCATAAAGTTTAGATAGGCGCCTCCTGCACAAGTTAACGTAGCAAGCCGTATCATCTTATGAAGAGCAATACCACGATCAACCGCAAGATTTGGCTGATCCTTGCGCATACTAAAGTACATCTCCTTATCTAAAAGTCTGAATATTATTGTTTTATCACCTACCATCGCCTGGTCATGACTTTCGGCATAGCTGACCACCTTTTCATCGGCCCGGTGACTGGTCAGCTCATGGAAGATCTGTCCAACATTCCAATCTTCGTCTTTTTGATCCTTGATCAGTTTGATCCAATAGTCCGGTACTCCCATTGACATGCGATAGTCAAATCCCAGGCCCCCCGATTCAAGTGGAGCTGCCAGACCGGGAAGACCACTCATATCTTCTGCTATTGAGAGAGCCTTTGGATTCAAATCATGGATGAGTTGATTCGCGAGCTTAAAGTAAACAATTGCATCATCATCAATATTGGGAGTGAAATAGTCTCCGTAATTGGTAAACGCTTTTCCAAGGCCGTGATCGAAATAGAGCATGCTGGTCACGCCATCGAAACGAAAGCCATCAAATTTGTACTCTTCGAGCCAGAAACGGATGTTCGACAAAAGGAAATGGAGGACTTCATTCTTATTGTAATTAAAACAATAGGAATCCCATGCGGGGTGTTCACCTCTGGTTCCGTCATGAAAAAACTGGTAACGGGTTCCATCATAGCTTCCCAACCCTTCAACTACATTTTTTACGGCATGTGAATGGACAATATCCATTATGACTGAAATTCCCATTCCATGTGCTTCATCGATTAGCTGTTTGAGCTCCTCCGGAGTTCCGAATCGCGAGGAAGCTGCAAAAAAGCTTGAAATGTGGTATCCAAAACTTCCGTAATAAGGGTGTTCGGGAATTGCCATCAACTGGAGGGTGTTATATCCCCCTGCTTTGATTCTGGGGAGTATATCTGTTCTGAATTCATTAAAGGTATGCACTCTGGGTTCTTCACCGCTCATCCCAATGTGGGCCTCATAGATAATTGGGGCTTCTTCCTGACGGATAAACCCGCTGTTTTGCCAGCTGTAATGAACCTCCGGTGACCATACCTGGGCATTAAATATTTTGGTATGGTCATCCTGGACAGCCCTGCGAGCCCAGGCAGGAATCCTTTTCCCATGCCCATTATTCCAAATTACAGAAAGGGCGTAGAGATCTCCATGAGATATTCTGCTTTCGTTTAGATGTAGTTCCCAACAACCGTTTCCAATATTTGTAAACCTGAAATCACTCCGTTCATGCCAATCGTTGAAGGTCCCGATTAAATAGATTTCAGTTGCATTGGGGGCCCATTCGCGGATGATCCATCCGGAATTCGTACGGAAAAGGCCAAAGTAAAGATGCCCGGAAGCAAAGTCCTTAAGCGATTTCCCATCCAGTATTTCGGCCTCTTTTACCTTTAATTTCTCTTTCCAGCGGATGAAGTCGGCTTTAAAAGGTTCGAGGTAAGGATCATTTTTAACAATTTCGGGGGTTTCCATAACCTAAGTTTTTTAGAAGTAGTGCTTCACAAATTTAGTAAAGTATATGGATTTTAGATTAAAAGAATGTTCTTGTTTTCGCTGTCTGTAATACTTTCAAGTACACACGATCCGCTTACATGCCCCGTATTTCCTCAATCCAAAAATCTTCGACCGATTAAGAGCTGTCTTTATACGGCGAGTTTAATCATTAAAAAGGGCTAAATAAGGCTCATAGGCAAAAATCCGGTTTCGGGATTGGCCGGTATATTCCTGTAGCATCTGTTTCTCAACAAACATATTGATAAGTAATGGAATCTCTATGTTTTCGTTTTGGATGAAATTTTCGAGATCACCCATCAATTCGCTTAAATGTTCGTGATGCGGTGGTATAAATACGGCATCAGCCAGGCTTTTACCTCCAATCCAGTTTTGGCTTCTGTGGTATTCTCCGGATGTTTTCTTCTCGCCCCGGACCCCTTGAAGCAAGGTTTGGTGTGTTTTTAAGATCAGCCTTGACGAAATAGGCAAGGTTTTTAATTCCTCTATTGCAGTATTTAATGCTTCAGTGTAATTTTGTATTTCCTGCCAATCGCCTTTCCGTTCAGGTGTTACATTTTCTATTTGCAGGAATGCTTCGTCAAAATGGGTCTGAGTCCCTTCAATTTTACTTGATACAACAGCTTCTTTGGTAATGTGCAGGTGGATAAATAAATCAACATTGGGTACCAGTTTGGCAAAAGAATTTAATTGACCCAATTCGAAGGAAGCATTTTCGATTAATTTATTGAGTTTAGGATCAGTCCAGATCCACTCGACATTGATAAGGCTGGGCAAAAAGTATTTATAACCAATACTTTTTCTGATTTCTCCGGAGATGTATTTTTCTAATTGTATCATAACATATTAGACTTGTCAAAGTAAAATAAACTAACGAATTTTATAGTTTACTTTTCTGCCACATTTATATGTGCTATGAATTTTGATAATTCCGTTTTTTATTTTGATGAAAATAGGTTATAAAGTTTCGGTCATCGTCAAACCGGATTAACCTTTATTCAATCCCTGTTTCCAATAAATTCATTAGCTTTTTCTTTGAAATTTATAAGTCGGAGTTTACAAATTTAGCAAAGTATCCCTATTTTCCCGAAATGAATTATTAAAGCTACCGGTAATACTTTTCAATCCCTTCCGCGAGCACCTTTGCCAGGTCTTCAGGGGTATCTATCCCGAAATTATCTGAGTCAGTAATGTTTGTTTTTATTTTGTATCCGTTCTCAAGCCAGCGCAACTGTTCGAGAGACTCTACTTTTTCCACCAGGACCTCCGATAACTTTGCCAGCTCCTGTAAAACGGAAAACCGGTAAGCATAAAGCCCTACATGACCATAAAACGGGTAGCTTTCCAGCCATTTTGATTCGTCGATATTAAAGATATGAGGAATTGGAGCGCGACTAAAGAAAATCGCATTCGAATCCTTATCAAGGACCACTTTAACCATGACTGGCTTAAAGATGTCTTCATTTTTAAGTATCGGCTGGATAAGCGTTGCGATTTCGGTGTTCGCTGAATCGGTGAAGCATTCCCTGATAAGTCCGATCTCACGCGGCTGCATAAAAGGCTCATCTCCTTGAATATTTACTACAACATCATAGGTTTTGCCGGTTAATTCAGTTATTTTCAGTGCCGCTTCAGCACACCGGTCTGTACCACTCCGGTGATTGGTGGAGGTCATCACCACATTGCCTCCAAATCCTTTTACCGCATCAACAATTCGTTCATCATCGGTGGCTACCCATATCTCTTCCAGTGCTTTTTGAGCCTGTTCGTAAACTCGTTGGATCATTGTTTTCCCGCCTATATCTGCAAGCGATTTTCCCGGAAAGCGGGTTGATTGATAACGCGAAGGGATTATTCCAATAAAATTCATGCTCTTGTTTTATAATTTTTTCCAAAATTAGCAGTTTGCTGATTCAATGTAGTCATTTTGGCGCTAATTTTATTGAAATATGACGATTTGACTATATTTGAAGCAATCCTAAAAAGATAAATCGGGATTATTTCGGGATTAATTGTAAATTTGTAATCCAAAATTTTGATGAGTCAGAATGGATATTCAAGAAATAAAACAACGGTTTGGGATCATAGGGAATGCCGCTGAGTTAAACCGTGCTATTGAGGTTGCCATTCAGGTGGCCCCAACAGACTTGTCGGTATTGATCAGTGGAGAAAGTGGCGTGGGGAAGGAGTCTTTTCCTCAGATTATTCATAGTTTTTCTCATCGTAAACATGCAAAATTTATCGCAATCAATTGCGGGGCAATCCCTGAAGGGACTATTGATTCTGAGTTATTTGGTCACGAGAAGGGATCGTTTACGGGTGCCCTCACTGACCGGAAGGGTTATTTTGAAATGGTTGACGGAGGAACGCTTTTTTTGGATGAAATCGGGGAGCTGCCAATTTCAACCCAGGTAAGACTTTTAAGGGTTTTGGAGTCCGGTGAATTTATCCGCGTTGGTTCATCTCAGGTGCAGAAGACCAATGTGAGGGTGATTACAGCAACCAATGTTGAGTTAACAAAAGCGATCAGAGAAGGGCAATTCCGCGAAGATCTGTACTATCGTTTAAATACTGTGCCGATTAAAGTTGTTCCACTGCGGGAGCGGTCGGAGGATGTATTGCTACTGTTTCGAAAATTTGCTTCTGATTTTGCTGAGAAATACAAAATGCCTCCGATCAGACTTACGGAAGAGGCTCAGCATGTGATGCTTAATTACCGGTGGCCTGGTAATGTCAGGCAACTAAAAAATATCACAGAGCAGATTTCTATCATCGAATTAGCAAGAGAGATCACAGCTGCCAATCTTATCCACTATCTGCCTTCAGAACATGTTGAAATTTTGCCTGCATTGTATGATAAAATGTTAGACGAAAAGACCTTCAGCAGTGAACGGGAGATTCTTTATAAAATCCTTTTCGATATGAAAAAGGATATGAATGATCTGAAAAAACTGGTTCATGATTTAATGCCTGAGGGTCAAATACCCAAAAAGCAGGAAGATAATGAGCAGTTAATCAGGAAAATATATCGTGATTCTGAAAATGATTATTCCCCTTCACCTCCATCTTATCCGACTTCGGTGATTTTAAAGAGCTCAAGACATGATAATATTCAGGATACTGAAGAATTTGTGGAAGAGTCACTTTCCCTTGAAGATAAAGAGATTGAGATGATCAGTAAGTCACTCGATAAACATAATGGAAAGCGTAAACTGGCAGCGCGTGAACTTGGGATTTCAGAACGAACACTGTACCGTAAAATTAAGGAATATAATATTGAATAATCGATGATAAAGCAATCCATAAAAATATTTGCAGGTTTTTTAGTTATTCTTTCATTATCAGTTGTTTTAAATGGCTGTAAGATTGGTTATTCCTTTACAGGAGCATCCATTTCACCGGCTGTAAAATCAGTTTTCATAGATTACTTTAATAACAGGGCAAGGGTTATTAATCCAACGTTGAGCCAGAATTTTACCGAAGCGATGAAAGATAAATTTGTGAACGAAACCGGATTATCAATGGCCAGAGAACAGGGCGATCTTGAATTCTCAGGAGAGATAACCGGTTACGATGTAAAACCTTTGTCAATTCAACAGAGCGGAACCACAGGTAAAGATTTTGCCTCCATGAATCGGCTGACAATTACGGTCAAAGTTGTATTCACCAACAATAAGGATCATGCCCAGGATTTTAATAGTTCATTCTCCGCATATTATGATTGGGAGAGCAGCCAAACTCTGAGTGCTGTCGAGAGTACAGCAGTAGGGGTAATTGTTCCGCAATTGATTGATGATATATTTAATAAATCGGTCGCGAATTGGTAACTTATTGACAGTAGTTATACACCTAAAAGAGCGAGTGGTATGTCTATGACTAGTGATCAGATATTGCGGTATATTGACGATCCGTCAACTATGAATGAACGGACTCTGGGTGAGTTACGTGAAATATTGGATGAGTATCCCTATTTTCAGACTGCTCATTTATTATACATACGTAATCTGCAGATCGAAAGCAACTTCCGATTTGGAGGGCAGTTGAAAGCCTGTTCAGCCTACGTTTCTGACCGTACAATTCTTTATCACCTTTTAAATTCGGGGATTGCCAGGCAAGGAATATCTGATCGTTTAAAACATGTCACTTTACCTTCTCTTCAACAAGATTTGCCGATGATCGAATTTTCTGTAGAGGCTGTTAGGAACCTGGATGAGTCGGAGAATATAGCGAATGCAGTGACCAGTCACTCTGAAATCGGGCATGAAGATTTATTAAACTTTGAGCTTTCTAATGCTTCCTATAAACTTGAAGAGGGTGAAAATGACCAGGAAAAACCGCTCATGGAATTAGCCAGGGATATCAGTAATTTGAGTGGAAAGAAGAATAAAGGAAAACATCAGGAACAAAAAGTTGATCTGATTGACCGTTTTATTAAAGATAATCCTGCCTTTACTGTAAGACAGGCCGGGATTCTTAAAACCGACAAAATAATTGATGAACAACCAGATACGATAGGAGATAAGGATGAATTTATCACAGAAACATTAGCCCGGATATACATGAACCAGGGATTGTATCAAAAGGCGATCAATGCTTTTGAGAAATTAAGTTTGAAATATCCCGAAAAAAATGCTTATTTTGCGCGGCAAATTGAAGAAATTACAAATCTGATTAATAAGTAACCCAATGTACACATTTATTATTGTTATAATTTTTATTGTTTGTGCCTTACTGGTATTGTTGGTTTTAGTCCAGAACTCAAAAGGAGGGGGTCTTGCCTCTTCATTCTCCAGCTCAAATCAGGTGATGGGTGTTCGCCGAACCACAGATTTTTTGGAGAAGGCAACATGGATTTTAGCTATTCTTCTCGTTGTTTTATCTATTGGTTCCACAGCTTTTCTTCCAGGAAAGAGTGATGCCAAGAAATCTGTTATTGAAGAGCAGATTAATCATGTTCAGGACCCAAGTCAGGTCCCTAATTTCCCGCAGGCAGTTCGTGATTCAACCAAATAGTTGACCGATTTTATACAGCTCAGTGGGAGGCTATTTATCGAGCTTTTCCGTTGAGGTTGAATTATCTCAAAATTAGTACTTAGAATGCCCGGTTCATCTATTGAGGAATCGGGCTTTTTTGTTGATACCTGACAAATATCTTAAGAAATGCCATGTTGACATGGTTCTATGTCAGTCTTAATATTTATCAAACAACTTGAAATACAATATATTATTGACTGTTAGGACTCATTTTTCAAACGGTGGGTGCAAAATTGTCCTGAGAAGTAGACAAAAAATGTAATCACCCGATTTGGCATATTTTCTGCTAAGTAATATATTACAAGAAAAACTATTGTCTAATTATAAATAAAAATTTGAAATGGCAGAACTTAAAGGAAAAATCCTTGCCGGCAAAGTATTGGTAGAGCCGCAGCAAGCAATTACGAAAACGGCAGGTGGCATTATTATTCCTGACTCGGCGAAAGAAAAACCCCTGGCAGGTAAAGTTGTGCTTGTAGGAATCGCGAAAAAAGACGAAACCATGGAAGTTAAAGCAGGCGATACCGTATTTTACGGAAAATACTCAGGTACAGAACTCACTATTGAAGGGAACGACTATCTGTTGATTTCTCAATCCGATGTTCTTTTTATCGCTTAATTGACTAAATTATTGATCATTTTTTAAAAACATCAAACAATGGCAAAAGAGATTAAATTTAATATTGAGGCTCGTGAAAGGCTTAAAAAAGGGGTTGACCAACTTGCTGACGCAGTAAAAGTGACTTTAGGTCCTAAGGGTCGTAATGTGATTATTGAAAAGAAATTTGGTGCCCCTCAGGTTACCAAAGACGGTGTAACGGTAGCAAAAGAGATTGAACTTTCTGATGCATATGCGAATATGGGAGCTCACCTGGTTAAGGAAGTGGCTTCCAAAACAAGTGACGATGCCGGTGACGGAACTACAACTGCCACCGTTCTTGCTCAGTCGATCATCAGCGTGGGTTTGAAAAACGTTACTGCCGGTGCTAATCCAATGGATTTGAAACGGGGTATTGATAAAGCCGTTCTGAAAGTTGTTGAAAGCATTAAAGCTCAGGCCAAAACTGTTGGTGACGATTACAGCAAAATCGAACAGGTGGCCCGGATCGCTGCAAATAATGATGCTGAAATTGGAAAACTCATTGCTGAGGCAATGGAAAAGGTTCATAAAGAAGGTGTTATAACGGTTGAAGAGGCTAAAGGCACCGAAACTTATGTTGATCTTGTTGAAGGTATGCAGTTCGATCGAGGATATATTTCTCCCTATTTCGTAACCGATACTGAGAAAATGGCTACTGAAATGGAGAATCCTTTTATTTTGATTCACGATAAGAAAATCGGATCAATGAAAGAGCTGGTTCCAATTCTGGAAGCAACCCACCAGTCTGGTCGTGCTTTGATGATCATCTCAGAAGATATCGAAGGTGAGGCTCTTGCTACATTGGTAGTCAACCGTCTACGCGCAGGGTTGAAAGTTTGTGCAGTTAAAGCTCCCGGATTTGGAGACCGCCGTAAAGAGATGTTGGAAGACCTCGCTATTCTTACCGGAGGCACCGTTATTACCGAAGAAAAGGGGATGAAACTGGAAGATACAACCCTCGAAATGTTGGGTCGTGCCGAAAAACTTACGGTTAATAAGGATACCACAACCATTGTTAACGGTGCTGGTGAGGTATCAAATATTGCAGCTCGTGTTGCACAGATCAAAAAACAGATCGAAACTACAACCTCAGATTACGATCGCGAAAAATTACAGGAACGTCTTGCCAAACTTTCTGGTGGAGTTGCGGTTCTTTATGTGGGTGCTTCTTCCGAAGTTGAGATGAAAGAGAAGAAAGACCGTGTTGACGATGCACTTCATGCAACCCGTGCTGCTGTTGAAGAAGGTATTGTCCCAGGTGGCGGTGTTGCCTATCTTAGAGCTATTGCTGTTCTTGAAGGATTGTTAGGTGACAACGAAGATGAAACAACTGGTATCGAAATCGTCAAGCGTGCGATCGAAGAGCCTACCCGTCAGATCGTGTTCAATGCAGGACTGGAAGGTGCCGTTATTGTACAAAAAATTAAGGAAGGGAAAGACGATTATGGCTATAATGCCCGTCTTGACGTTTTCCAGAATCTTTTCGAATCAGGTGTAATTGATCCTGCAAAAGTTACCCGGGTAGCTTTGGAAAATGCAGCCTCAATTGCTGGTATGTTCCTGACCACTGAGTGTGTATTGGTTGAAGAAAAAGAAGATAAGCCAGCTATGATGCCTCAGGGCGGAATGGGTGGAGGTATGGGAGGGATGATGTAAATCGGTTTATCCGATATACAAAACCACATAGGTTCAGATCAAAAACCCCGAAGGTTTCAAAAACTTTCGGGGTTTATTTTGTTTTAAAAGTGTGTTCTAGGGAATGTTAATAGCCGGACCTTTACTTTGATTTATTTTACTGCCTTTTGAATCAAGCAGTTTTTTCCCGGCAAATGTTTGCAAACAACCTGTTGTAAGCATCCATTTACCCGTAGCAAGTTTTCCTGTGCTACTGGCAAGTTGCCAATTACTTGCAGCTAATTGTAATACATTTCTGTTTATAGAATTTAGCCTCATAGTCTGTTTCTTTAATTCCAGTGGTAAAGTCCGTCAATAAGTCTTTCCTGTTTTTCTTCATCAGACAAAGCATTATATTTTTGGACTTCCGCCTCATAGGCTTGTTGTTTTTTTGTTTCTGCGTCCTTGAGTGGCTGACCATAAATCCGTTCAATCCGGTCATTCAGGAATTTATTGGCAACGGTTGGAAATAACTCCAATAACAACTCCTCTTTTTCATTTGTAGCAAGTTTCACATTCTCTCCGTATTTTGGGAATGAAGGATTGGGTTGTTTTTCGTAATTGGCCGTGTTAAAGGGGACCTCTTCACGGATTCCGGCAATCTTTTCACGGAAATCAGGATCAACAGGGATTGGAGTCTTTCCATAAGATCCTTTGACCAGATTTACAAACTGATTTGAGTTGTTGCTGTAAAAAGGTTTGCCGTTTTTTTCATCAATAACACAGTTCACTGCCTGCGCACCAACAATCTGACTGGTCGGAGTTACCAACGGGGGGCATCCGGCAGCTAAACGTACTGTTGGAATCACTTCCAACACTCGCGGCAGCAAATCTTCCTGCTTCAGTTGTTTTAATTGTGATAACATATTGGTATACATACCTCCAGGTACTTCGGCAAATTTCACTTTTTCGTCTGGATCAGGGAAGTTGAAGTATTTCTCAATTTGCCCGCAGGTATCCAGCAACGCCTCTTCATTATCTGATCTGGCATATTTTATGGCATAATCAAACAATTTGTCAATATGTTCCGGCAGCTGATCTTTGGTGATATCAAATTCGATAGGAAATATTTTGTAACTGTCTATGTCACCCATTTCCACCCGGATATCTTTCAGGATTTTGTTAATCCTGACAATGGCGTCGAGATTAATCCCTGTCTCAATCCCTAATTTGGTGCAGAAAATCTGTATTAGTTCAAAGGCAGGTGCAGCCGGGCCACCGGCGAAATTGAGAATTGCCGTGTCAAGAATATCCACGCCGGCGATAATGGCAGCTAATGCTGATGCCAGACCAAAGCCAGGTGTACAGTGTGTGTGAAAATCGACTGGAATTTTAAGCTGTTTTTTGAAGGACGTAATGATTTGACTAACCCGATGAGGAGGTACCAAACCGGCCATATCTTTCAGCGTAATCATATCCGCACCCATGGCTTCGAGTTCTTTTGCCATATTCACAAAATACTCGTTGGTGAAAATCGCCTTGGGCAGTGGTTTACCTTTTAAACGAGCCAGGATCCTTTCCTTACGGGTAAATTTGGGATCAACAGTATAACAAACCACACAGTCGGCCAAACCACCATTTTCTTTCACATATTTTATGGTCGATTTGATATTACTGGTATCATTCAGTGCGTCAAATATACGCATGATGGAAATGCCGGATTGGACTGCATTGCGGTTAAAGCCTTCAATTACCTCCTCCGGATATGGGTTGTATCCGAACAAATTCCGACCACGCGAAAGTGCGGTAAGATGGGAGATATTCCCTATCTCAGCCTTGATCTTTTCAAGTCTTTCCCAGGGATCCTCATTGAGAAATCGCATTATCGAATCGGGAACTGCACCTCCCCAAACTTCAAGTGCGTAAAATCCTGCTTCTTTGTAAATCGGCAAAACGCGCTCGATCTGTGATTGTTTCATACGGGTCGCGAAAAGGGATTGTTGTCCATCTCTTAACGTGACGTCTCTTATTTGTAATTTGCGATTCATGGGTAAATAATTTGTTTTTAAAAGACTCATTGAATCCCTTGTGTGGGATGAGTGCAAAGAATATTTTTTCGCCAGCCTGGTATTTACCATAACGGGCATTTTTACTTACAGATATGATTATATAATTTTCTGCAAAATTCGGCAATAAATTTGGATATTAGAAATTTAGAGACAAAAATTCAAAAAAAATATGAATGATTTAAATCATATCAATCAAAGTATTGATTCATATGATTTTCCCTGTTTAAAGACAATCACCCGTCATTTTATTTCTTATAAATTTGATTGATGAAGTTTCTCATTTTATGGCTCTGGCCGCGGTATTTGAATTTTGTGGCATTTATGCGTCTTTTTTATTTCGAATAATTTGTCGATATTTGGCCGACCATAGTTTAGTCATTCAGGTGGTAATTTTAATTTATTATTATTGTCTGAATTGTGTTTAAATATTCACTAATAGCTTTTTAAATGATTTTTCTATTTCAAATTGCTGCTGAAGTTTCGTATCTTGATCTTCTGATGAAAGGGGGATGGTTGATGGTTCCATTGTTTCTTCTTTCGTTCATATCCATTTATATTTTCTTTGACAGGTTTTTTTATCTATGGAACCAGAAGAGGGCTGGAGCTGATTTTTTTGAAAAGCTTAAAGATCTTGTAAAAGAGGGAAAAATTGATGCCGCTGTTGCTTTATGTTCGGCAACAAACAGTTCTGAAGCCCGAATCCTGAAAAAAGGGATACAGAACCTGGGGAAGCCTTTGCGTGATATTCATGAACAAATGGAGATGGAGGGCAAACTTGAGGTATATAAATATGAAGGGAACCTTTACTTTTTGGGCGTTATCGCCGGCGTTGCCCCGATGATGGGCTTTATCGGTACTATAGCCGGGGTAATTAAGATATTTTATAACATCTCACTCGCTGACAATATCAGTATTTCGTTGATTTCCGGGGGATTGTACGAGAAACTGATTACATCTGGGGTTGGTCTCAGTATTGGGATTATTGCCTTT
The DNA here is from genome assembly GCA_903923905.1 of uncultured Bacteroidia bacterium. Taxonomy (GTDB): domain Bacteria; phylum Bacteroidota; class Bacteroidia; order Bacteroidales; family Prolixibacteraceae; genus JAAFHB01. The sequence continues at coordinate 7,536 of CAIXZH010000002.1, read as the reverse complement.
GTTGGTTATCACTATCTAAATAATAGGGTTGACAAGCTGGTTCAAAGGTGGGAATGGCAGAGTGTCCGGTTTATTGATTTGATTAATAATAATTAACAATGAATTTCAGAAGTTCAAGGAAGCATGCCTTTGAGATATTCTCAAATTCGTTCAGTGATATCATGTTTTTTTTGATGTTGTTTTTTCTGATTGCATCAACCATGATTACCCCTGGAACTATAAAACTGATTCTTCCTCAGGCCAATCAAACACAATCCATGAATAAACCTCCGAAAGAAATTGCGATTTCGGTTACCAAAGATTTAAAATATTACATCAATAACAAACAAGTTCAGTTTTTAGAGATTGAACCTGCCTTGCGTAAAGAGAAAAAAGAAAATAGTGAAGTTCATGCAATTGTTCGTTGTGATAATACCATTGCTGTGCAATCATTGGTTGACGTTTTACAAATTGGCAGTAAGGTGGAGATGAAAATGGTTTTAGCTACCGCGCGCAAAGAGAAGGTGAATTAAAATATTTTACCTTTGCGGTTCAAAATTAACCATGGATTTTATAACCGTTATCATTCTTTCTATAGGACTTTCGATGGACAGTTTTGCTGTTTCGGTTGGTTGCGGGCTGGCTGAACAGAAAATATCATTCCGGCACGCCGCCAAAATATCCTTTTCATTTGCTTTCTTTCAGGGTTTATTGCCTTTGTTTGGGTGGTATATGGGATCTGAAATCAGAGAATATGTTGAGCAGGTTGACCATTGGATAGCCTTTTTTCTCCTTTTTCTCCTCGGAGGCAAAATGATTCTGGACCGGTTTAAAAGTGACGAACAGAACAAGCTATCAGATATTTATTCATGGAAACATATAATCACACTTTCAATTGCTACTAGTATCGACGCCTTGATAGTCGGGTTTTCGTACGCTATGGCTTCAACCGGCAACATTTTTGGAGGTGCACTTATTATCGGGTCAGTTACCTTCTTTTTTGCTATGCTGGGAATTCGGATTGGTAAAGATGTAGGTCACTCTTTTGGCCCAAAGGTAGAATTGCTGGGGGGGATTATCCTGATCGGGATAGGTCTTAAAATTTTAATTCAGCATACCCTGCTGGGGGGATGATACAAAGTTCTGACAGGGTTCCAAACCCTGTCAGAACTTTCTGATTATAAATGATTATTTTTTAATTAAACCTTCCAGTTTGCTGTAGGCCTGATCCAACCCTTGAATAAAATCAGTTTTTATTAACCGGTAATGCTGCCTGACCAGCTTTGGATTCTTTTTATCCGCAGGATGACAGGCACGATCTAGCATGGTATTACTTAATAATGCTGCTTCTTCAATGATTGACAATATATTGGTGTCTTTTTTGTCCTCAAATGTTTCAAGAAAGTCGATACAATCACCAATAAGCTGTGAAGACATGAATTCAATCTCTTTTTTCAAACGTCGTAAGGTTGCCATATTTTTGTTCGAATTAGTGATGGCATCTTTTTAATTAGTGGCCTAAGATGCCTTAGTGGCCAGATCTGAAATAAAAGTCAGAAAACCAGGGTATTAAAATGCGGTTGTCTTTTTGCGTTTCTTTAATTTATCTTTAAGTTTTTGAGCTTCAAGCTCTTCGTCTACGATTTTTTTATTGAATAGAGGCTGTGAGGGTAGAGTCCAATCGTCTTTAATATCCCAGTTGGATCGTACTTTCACAACACTGAGATAATACATTACCTGTTCCGGTGGAATCCCTTTTTTAAGGTTTCCTCCATCCCACTTCTTGTTATTATTTCTGTCAAATATAGCCTTGATCAGGTATTTTTTTGGTTCAAGGAATTTAAAAGTGATCTCACCATCTTTTGCAAGGGGAATTGATTGAACAATGGTCTCTTTTTTGTCATCATTGAGAAGTTGTATGATCGTGGGAACAGTGATATTCTTCATATTCAGAATAATTTTCCCATAGTGCTCTTCCTCCTGAGTTTTAAATTCCTGGTTAAATCCCTTAGAATCTAATTGATAGATTGTTTTTATGGCAGCAGAATCTATGGATAACTTGTAATTTGTAGCGAATTTCCAGGGATAAGCCAACTTGAAACGACGCTTATTGATTGAATCTGATTCAATTTTGTATTTAACCTGCTTAAAAGTTGTATCGAGTTTCTCGAAAAGTAATATTTTAGTTTGATCAAATAAAGCTACTGGTTCTGGTGATTCAATAACCAAATTACTGTAAACATCAAATCCTGGTTTAATGTTAGTCAAAACAGCAATTGTTTTTAAATCCTTCTCGATTTTATGTCTCTCTTTATGCTTGTTCTTATTGGGCTGCACAATATCGGTAAAAAAGAGCCGTATCGTATCGTTTTTTGCATAATATTCCATCAGACTATCCTGCTGAACATAGGTAACCTTGAAGATTAAGGTATCTTTTTTATAATTCATGGAATCAGTCAGCCAGATCCTAACTGAATCAGATTTTGCGGACATTTCAATATATGACCACCCTTTTTTTGCTTTAAAATTGATGGGTTCGATGTTAAAAGTATCTTCGACAGATTGAGTGAATGTGAGATCTACAAATTTTCGGTTAGGATGGACATATTTATCAAATCGCAATGAAAAATATTCCTCGCCAAAACTGAGTAGGTAAAGAGGATCCGGTGAAAATTTCGTTCTGCCTAGCACCAACAGAGTATCCTGGGCCAGGTAAGTTGTATCGTTGGCAGGGTAGTAGCGGGCTGAAGGGACAACTCGTCTGTCGAGGAATGCAATTGAGTCAATTCCCGGTTTATATTTAAGATTTGCGCCTGCATCGATTAGACCATAAACCTGAAAAGTATCGGCAGGCAAATTGGTCACAGCAAAAAATCCTTTTCTATCGGTTTTGGCAACAAAATCGGGTATTGTTTTGTAGACGAGGGTATCAGATTTTCCGCGATAGAGCAAGACATAGGCATTGGGAACCGGTTCAAGGGTGAAGGCATCTTTAACAAATCCAACGATCCTGAGAGAATCTAATTTCGGTCCGGTGGAGAAAGCCAGTCTGAAATTCCGTAATGGATTTTTTTCATTGTTATCGGCAATACCATCCTTAAAATCCAGAGAATAGGTTGTATTAGCCTTTAATTTCTCGTTGAGATCGATTATCAGAGATTTACCTTTAGTTCTGAAGACAGGTCTTTTAATTATCGGGGGCGAAACCATAAATTTTTCGTTAAGCCCTTCGATGATGATGTATTCATCGAATGTAAGCTTTATTTTCTGGTCTGTAAAATTAGTCTGGTTAAAGGCGGGAGTACTATAAAGTACCACTGGAGGTATTGAATCTTTCAACCCTCCGGATGGCATACCCATATTTGCACAAGAAGTAAAAAAAGAGAGATAGCCAATTACAAGAATTACCAGTAAGAGTATTTTATTTGCCAAACTGAAAAATTAAAAAGTATTGTAAAAATCAAAGTAGGAATCGATGTAATTCTCCTTTGATTGATAATCAAGAAATGGCTTCTTTGAGGACTTCATATAATTCTCGAGTTCACTATCAATAAGTTCGCTCCCTTTAATTGTTGCGTCAGAATAATCAATGGCCAACTTGCTCAAATTGACAAAAGTGGGTTCGTTAATGACCGATATTTCATTAATATTTATTCCGTCTTCAGCGATTTTCCCTGCCATATTGCTATTTAATGGGCTATTAAACTGATCGTTATAGACGGAATAGATTATTTTGGCATTAGCGAACAAGGGATTATCTTTATAAGTATTCTTTACAAACAGCGGAACCATCCCGGTGAACCATCCATGGCAATGAATAATGTCAGGTGACCATCTTAGTTTGATTACGGTCTCGAGCACCCCCCTGGCAAAGAATATTGCCCGTTCGTCATTATCATCAAATTCAATCCCCTCATCATTGGTCGTTGCAAATTTTCTTTGGAAATAATCCTCATTATCAATGAAATAGACCTGCATGCGGGCAGCCTGGATTGAGGCAACTTTAATGATAAGCGGGTGGTCGTTATCGTTTATAACAAGATTCATACCTGACAGCCGAATAACTTCGTGAAGCTGGTTTCTTCTTTCATTGACACATCCAAAGCGGGGCATAAAAGTGCGGATCTCTTTCCCTCGTTCCTGAATGCCCTGCGGAAGGTACCTCCCGATCTCAGAAATCTCCGATTCAGGTAAGTACGGCGCGATTTCTTGCGAGATAAATAAAACCTTCATTTTTTCCATTACCACAACTTAAATATTTTGCAAAAATATATAAAAAATACTGAATATTCAATCATTTGTGCGATTGTATTATTCCTGAACAGGAGGATCCCTTTATTTGTGTTCAGATATTTTGTTACTTTGCACATTGTTTTTAAAAATCAATGAAGCTCTATACGACAATATCATCATTACAAGCGACTCTAAAAAAGGAGCAGGGAAAAGGGTTTAAAATTGGATTTGTTCCAACAATGGGGGCATTGCACGAAGGTCATTTGTCGCTGGTTAAACAAGCCGGAGAGATGACTGACATTGTGGTGGTCTCAATTTTTGTCAACCCCACCCAGTTTAACGATGCAAACGATCTGGCTAATTACCCCAGAACCCTGGATGCAGATCTCGAAAAGCTTGCCACACAGCGGTGTGATTATGTTTTTTCACCTTCTGTTGATGAGATCTATCCAGTTCCGGATACCCGTAGGTTTGATTTTGGAAACCTGGAGACCGTGATGGAAGGTGAATTTCGTCCGGGACATTTTAATGGTGTGGCACTGGTTGTTAGTAAACTTTTTAATATTGTTCAGCCCGATAAGGCTTTTTTTGGAAGAAAGGATTTCCAGCAACTGGCCATCATTAAAAGTTTGGTTCTCCAATTGAAACTGGCCATTGAAATTGTGCCGTGCGAAATTGTACGTGAGATGGACGGTTTGGCCATGAGTTCACGAAATAAACTACTTCTGCCCGAATATCGAAAATGCGCTCCCGCGATCTACCAGTCATTGATGGAAGCCAATGAATTCTCCTTGGATAGATCCGTAGCTGAGGTGAAGGAATTTGTTTTGAACACTGTTAACGGCACCGGACTTCTGAAAGTAGAATATTTTGAAATTGTTGATGATCGGACATTAATTCCGATTCAGAGCTGGAGTGATACAGGAATTAAGGTAGGTTGCATTGCTGTTCAGGCTGGCAAAGTCCGTCTGATTGACAACCTTATTTTTAACATTAACCACAAATAAAATGTTTATAGAAGTTTGCAAATCAAAAATACACCGGGTTACCGTTACAGGAGCAGATCTTCAGTATGTTGGTAGTATCACCATTGATGAAGAGCTCATGATTGCTGCTAATCTCATTGAAAATGAGAAAGTTCAGGTAATTAATGTCAATAATGGTGAGCGGCTTGAAACTTACATTATTCGGGGAGAAAGAGGTACGGGGGAAATCGTTTTAAATGGACCGGCTGCACGCAAGGTGGCCATTGGTGACGTCATTATCATCGTTTCATATGCCACCATGGATTTTGAAGAAGCAAAAACCTTCAAACCACGGATTATATTTCCTGATTCGGAGACCAACAGGCTCGTGTGAATGTGCTGGAAAAATAATGTAACCGGTTTCAAATAACTGGTAATTCTTATTGATTAACCATGTCAAAAACAAAAACAGTCTATGTTTGTCAGAATTGCGGGGCACAGTCTCCCAAATGGGTTGGCAAATGTAATGCCTGTGGCGAATGGAACACTGTTTTGGAAGAGATAGTCACTGAACGGAAATCTGGTACAGCGCACCAACCTGACACGAATTTAAAGCCTCTGTTGCTCTCTGAAATAGATCTTAATATGCAGGAACGGATTGTAACCGGCAATGGTGAATTTGATCGGGTTACCGGAGGTGGGTTGGTTCCCGGAGGGATGATTCTTTTGGGAGGCGAACCGGGTATCGGGAAGTCGACCCTGGTTCTTCAAATCGCGTTAAAACTGTCACATCTAAAAGTTTTATATATCTCAGGAGAGGAGAGCCTTCAGCAATTAAAAATGAGGGCTAACCGTTTGAGTGGAAATCAAAATACCTGTCTGTTTTTGTGTGAGACATCACTTGAGAATATTCTTTCTCACCTGGAAAGTGAAAAGCCAGATCTCGTAATCATCGATTCTATCCAGACTGTGGCGACAGAGTTGGCAGAATCTTCGCCTGGCAGCGTTACTCAAATCCGTGAATGTACCGTTGGAATCATGAAGGTTGCAAAGCTGAAACAGATTGCCGTTTTGCTGATTGGACATATAAATAAGGAGGGGAGCCTTGCCGGGCCTAAAGTTCTTGAGCATATTGTGGATACTGTTTTACAATTCGAGGGAGACCGGAATTACCTTTTCCGGATTCTGCGTTCGATGAAGAACCGTTTTGGCTCTACCTCTGAACTGGGAATTTTTGAAATGAGGCAGGATGGGTTACATGAAGTGATTAATCCATCCGAGATGCTCCTCTCATCGCACAATGATGGTCTAAGTGGTACAGCTACAGCTGCTACCATGGAAGGGATGCGTTCATTTCTGATTGAGGTGCAGGCATTGGTGAGTTCTGCAGCCTATGGCAATCCCCAGCGCTCGGCAACTGGGTTCGACCTTCGGCGTATGAATATGTTGCTTGCTGTACTTGAAAAACGAGCCGGATTCAAACTGATGACCAAAGATGTTTTTTTAAATATCGCAGGAGGTTTGCGCGTGGATGATCCGGCTATGGATCTGGCGGTCCTTGCTGCCATTCTCTCCTCAAATTTTGATGTAGCGATTGACAAGCAGCTGGCTTTTGCTGGTGAGGTTGGCCTCACGGGTGAGATCCGACCTGTTAATCGAATCGAGCAACGCATTGCAGAGGCGCAGAAACTCGGTTTTAAAGAGATCTACCTGTCGAAATACAATAAAGGCTTAGATATTAAACGTTTTGAAATAAAGATCCACCAAATCGACCGCGTGGAGAAAATGATCAGGACGTTGTTTTCGTAAATTGATCATTATGGCATATTTAAATTTGTCCGGTTTTGTTCCCCGTACGTGATTAATAATGCCATTGATGTCCTGACGGATAATCGGGTTGTTCATTGGATTTTCCAGGATCATTTATGTCCTGACGGACAATCGGGTGATTTCACAGGATCTTTTATGGTCATTTATGTCCTGACGGACAATCGGGTGATTTCACGCGATCTTTTATGGTCATTAATGTCCTGACGGACAATCGGGTTGTTCATTGGATTTTCCAGGATCATTAATGTCCTGACGGACAAATGGGGGGTTGCAATGGATCTTCTATGGTCGTTGATGCCCTGACGGGCAAATGGGTAGTTGCAATGGATCTTCTATGGTCGTTGATGCCCTTACGGGCAAAAACACACCATAAAATTGTTACGGATACAATGAATTCCACCATAAATCAATCACCCCACCATTTCAATTTCTCCGGCAGGAGATTAATGTCCATAGGATATTGGGATTAATCTCCTGTGTTATTTCCCGGAGGGAATTAACGATTCCCGTTTATGTCCTGACGGACAAT
>CAIXZH010000001.1 GCA_903923905.1 uncultured Bacteroidia bacterium | reverse complement strand
TAAAACGACTGAGCTATGAAAATAAAATTCCTGGGTGCTGCCCGTGAAGTAACCGGCAGCAAGACGTTGATTACGCTGGACAACGGCAAAAAAATTCTTCTGGATTGCGGAATGTTTCAGGGAAAAGGACAGGAGACCGATGCGATGAACCGCAATCTGGGATTCGAGCCCGGTGAGATTGATCATATAATCCTCTCTCATGCCCATATTGACCATTCCGGACTGATTCCCTATGTTTACAGGCTGGGGTTCCGGGGTTCGGTGATCTGTACAAATGCTACCCGCGATTTGTGTGCGATTATGCTTGCGGATAGTGGTCATATCCAGGAGAGTGATACCGAAATGCATAATAAGAAAAGGGCCCGCCAGGGATTACCCCCGGTCAAACCTATTTATGTGCGACAGGATGCCCTGAATTGTATGGAACTTTTCATCGGAACGGCCCAGAACCGGAAATTTTATATCAACGATAACGTTAAAGTTCGGTTTACAACAACCGGCCATCTGTTGGGGGCGGGTGCTGCCGTAATTGAGATCACCGAAAACGGAAAGGTTACCAGGATAGGTTATACCGGTGATATTGGCAGACCTTCGAGCCGACTCCTCAAGGCCCCGGAACCTTTTGCGCAGGTTGATTACCTGATTACCGAATCCACTTATGGTGATCGTCTCCATCCTCATATTAAAGCTGCGGAGGAGGATTTGCTGCGCGTTGTGAAGGAAGCGTGTGTCGACAGGGAAGGAAAACTAATTATCCCTTCATTTGCGATAGGTCGTACCCAGGAGTTGGTTTACTCCCTGAATAATTTCTTTAATGACGGACGGCTCCCAAAAGTTCAGATTTATGTGGATAGTCCGCTGGCGGTTAATGCCACCGATATTTTCAGGATGCATCCCGAATGCTTTAATAAGGAGGTGCTCGATGTCATAGAACAGGAAGATGATGCGTTCGGATTCAATTCACTGCATTATGTGAAGACCACCGAAGAGTCTAAAAAACTCAATAACATTAAAAAGCCCTGCGTAATCATTTCTGCTTCAGGGATGATGGAGGCCGGGCGGATTAAGCATCATCTGGCCAATAACATCTCGAATCCCAGAAATACGATTTTATGTGTTGGGTATTGCGCCCCAAGAACCCTGGGAGCTAAAATTATAAATGGCGAACCAATGGTCTCGATATTTGGCGTCAAATATGCAGTTAATGCTAAGATCGAGCGCATTGAGGCGTTCAGCGGTCATGGCGATTACAACGAGATGCTTGATTTCCTGAAATGCCAGGATAAAAAACTGCTTAAGAAGACCTTTTTGGTTCACGGCGATTACGAGGCCCAGCTGTTCTATAGGGATCGGATGAAGGAGGCCGGATTTGGGGATATCGAGATTCCCGCATCGGGGAATGAGTTTGAGCCTGAATAAAAGATGAGTTGGAGTGAGCGGGTGACTTTCAGAGCATGAATGCAGTCACCCGCTCACTAATGAATTGGATTACTTCTTTTGTACCGATCTGACTTCCGTAAATTTGTTTTCTACCTTCAGCCAGGGCAACCCGGTCTTCCAATAAAACTAGTGCAGTTTAAACTGAATCGGTATCGTATAGGATACATCCACTGCTTCTCCATGTTGTTTTCCGGGTTGCCAGTCCGGCATATTGCTGATGACTCGTAAGGCTTCGGCATCCAAAGCCGGATGAACCCCTCTGACCACCTTTACATCTTCCACCTTTCCGCTACTCTTGATCACAAAATTCACAACCACCATTCCTTCAGCTTTTTCGAGGGTAGCTTTCGCCGGATATTTAACATTTGCCCCGATATACTTCATCATCGCCTGATGCCCTCCTGGATACTGAGGCATCTCTTCGACAACCTTAAATACCTTACTGTCGCTAATCTCATTGTCAGCAGATTTGTTTCCTTTTGAGTATATTTCAACAACCCCGTTTTTCCCTTTTTCTCCGTATTTGTCGGTTGCAGTCTTGTCCTTCAATACGTTAACAGACTGAATCTGCTCGGGTTTCAACGTTTCCATTTTAGCTTTATCTATTGGTTTGCCATCAAGAAGGTACAAAGGAGGATTTTGTGTATTGCCAGATCCAATTTGAACAATTTTCATCGGGGAATCGGTGGCGCCGGTACTTTTCGGTCCCTTTTTTGATTTAATCTCAACTGCGCCATATTTAGCTTTTTCACCGTACTTGTCCGTTGCTTCTTTGCCTTTCCAGACTTTTACAGACTCAACCCCTTCAGCAAAATATTTATCTGCTTTGGTTTTCTCTATAATGACTCCATCCAGGATATAAATCGGTGCTTTGAGCGGATCGAAGGCATTAACAACAGAATCATAGCCAGTTGAATCAGGATTGCCAGAATCCGGAATTTCCTTTTTCAAAGTCACCTCAATCACCCCGTTTGCCCCTTTTTCACCATATTTGGAGGTGGCCTGCTCCCCTTTCAATACATTGATCGATTTAAATTTCTCAGGATCCATCGCCTTGACAAAACTTTCGGGGACAATTGTCCCATCAACAACATACAACGCTTTATTAATGCTTGTTTCTTTGCCGGAAACGGTAACCTTATCGACTGAAACAGTTGCAGGTTCCATTTTAATAACCATTCCATTTTCAAAATCAGGGGTCAAAAGAACTGTTTTCTTACCGACAAAAGAGAATACCAGTTCTCCATTTTTGGGGACATCTTTTAATTTAAACCTTCCATCTTTGTCTGTTATCGTTCCTGTTGTTGTACCCTTGATGATCACGCTTGTGCCTGCCAGAGGATTCCCATCAGCAGTAATCACGATCCCCTTTACGGTCCCGCTTTGAGAATCCTGGTTATCACTAACTAATGTCCTTTGGTCTGTTATTAAAGATGCCTCCTGAGAGGTCCTGTACTCAGGTTTCGCGAATGCATAGAAAACCAAAGCCATTAAAGGGATAACCAACAGCAGTTTGAGTTTTCTGAATGGAGAATGTATGCTCTTTTTCATCATTTTAAATCTTTTTTTGTTGAGTGAATAACTAAACGAGTTGGCCAGGCTGATCACCGGTACCCCCAAAAGCTGGTTCAGGAGTGTCGCCTGGTAAATTGCCGGATCCGAGGTGCGTTGCAAGGCCTTTTCATCAGCAAGGTACTCATGGTTCTGACGGATCAGATGGGCATAAACCCAGACGAACGGATTAAACCATTGCAACATACAAAGAATTTCGGCGAGTAATAAATCGAACCAGTGCCGTTGACGGATATGCTCACTTTCGTGGTTCACAATCTCCCGTGTTTCAACATCAGACGTTGAAGGATTGACAAAAACATAGGAGAAAAATGAAAACGAAGCTGCATATTCGGGAGTACGAACCAGCTTTACCGGTCCGCTAATTTCGTAACCGGCCTTTTGTAATTTCCGGATGACCTTTCCGGTTTGCCAGATCAGCCTGAAAGAAAGCCAGGCAATTCCCATGGTATAAAACCAGAAATAAATGGGAATGGCTGAGGCCCCTTTGTCATTGACCCGAGCCGAAATGCCGGAAAGGGAGATATTTCCGGCTGGTTCGGAAGGAATGATTACCGCATAATGCCAGGTATAAAAAGGGAGAGCAACCGAAGCAATAATCCCTGCCAGGAGATAAATCCGGTTTAACCGGAAATACCGCTCATTGCGTAAAACCGTCAGAAACACGAGGGTGAAACCTGTCAGCCAGACGGCCGATTTTAAAAGGTAAAGACCAAAAGCTTCCATATTATTCAGTTTTATTGCGTTTTGCTAACTCCTCCTTTGTATCCTCAAGCAGTTGTTCAAGATCCTGGATCGAAAGGTCCTTTTCGCGGACAAAATAGGAAGCCATCGCAGGGAATGAATTGTTGAAGTAGTCGTTCAATAACCCGAAAAGCTGCTTCCCGGAATAATCATTTTTCATGACCAGCGGATAATAAACAAATACCTTTCCATAGTCTTTGTGCCCGACAAACCCTTTCTTCTCAAGAATCCGAATAACTGTAGAGACCGTATTCCTTGCAGGTTTAGGTTCCTCGAACCGGTCGCGGACGTCCTTGACCAATCCTTCACCCATTTTCCACAGGATCTGCATCACCTGTTCCTCTGCTTTTGTTAATTGCATTGCTGTTGTTTTTATAGTATCAATCCTTCAATGCAAATATACGACTATAGATATAGTCATGCAAGTCTTTTGAGATTTTTTTAACTATTTATTTAGTTAATATTTATTAATTATTTAGAGTGCTCTTGCACCATGATATTTTAATTTAGGAGTAATGTATTATAATTACCCAACCAGAATGATTTTTTATCTCCCATCTCTGCGCTAATTTCAATGGTCGTATTACTTTTGTTCAAAACCATTAAAAACAGATTGTATGCAAAAATTAAAGATCCTAGTAATTATACTCTTTTTATTTAACCTCCATTCATCGGCGCAACTTTCCAAACTTTTCAAATCGGCCAACATCAGGAATGTGCCACTCTCCAATGCTGAGATTGTCAGTGGGCTCAAAGAAGCGCTGAAGGTCGGAACCGACAGTGCGGTTACTCACTTATCTAAAGTTGATGGCTACCTTAAGGATTTGACCATTAAGATCTTGCTTCCTCCCGAGGCGAGAGAGATAACCCAGAACATTTCAAAACTCCCGGGTGGCGCAAAACTGATGGATGATGTGATTACGCGGATTAACAGGGCGGCTGAAGATGCTGCCAAAGGGGCTAAACCGATCTTCGTGAAGAGTCTTCAGGAAATGACGTTTACTGATGGTCTTCAAATACTTAAGGGTCCGGATAATGCAGCCACCTCATACTTTGAGCAGAAAACCAGCCAGCAGCTGGCCGAGCTTTATCGTCCTAAAATCAGGGAGTCTTTGAATAAGGAGTTAGTAGCCGGAATTTCGACCCAACAGTCATGGAACGAACTGACCAAAGCCTGGAACCAGATTGCCGGATCACCAATTGGCGCAATGACAGGGATGAAGGTGGTAAAGGTTCAGCTTGAGGATTATATTCTGCAGCAGGCCTTAAAAGGGCTGTTCCTCAAAATAGCAGAGCGTGAAAAGGATATCCGCAACAATGCGCATGCACAGGTTTCCAATTTATTGAAAAAGGTTTTTGGGGGTTCAAAACCGGCAAAACAACCGGTTGGTACTGAAAAACGTAAATAGCAACCGTTTAAACCGGATTGTCCCGCTGATACCCCAGATTTCCGCTGATTCCAATTGAAGAAATCACCAAAAGATGAATTTGAATAATTCAATAATTTGAAAACTAACCTACTTGATATGAAAAATGTAAGGCTCCTGATTTATCCTGGCCTTTTAACTTTGGCTATGGTAATTATGGCATGCTCCGGAACAAAACAGGCAACTCCGGTCTCAGTTACCCGGAATCTGCGGGCGCCGGCCTATCCGCTGATTACCATCGATCCCTATACCAGTGCATGGTCTGAAACAGACCATTTATACGATGACGCGATTCGCCATTGGACCGGTAAAAGGTTTGGATTAATTGGAACCCTTCGTGTTGACGGTCAGGTATTTCGCTTTATGGGCAAGGAGGAGATTCCTAAAAAAGCTATCCTGCCTATGGCTGATCAGGGTGCCTGGGAGGGAAAATATCTCTTTAAACAGCCTGCCAAAGGTTGGGAAAAACCGGCTTTCGATGCGTTGAATTGGAAGATTGGCAAAGGGGCATTCGGAACCCCCGGAATGCCGGTCATGTCAACTCTTTGGGAAACTACGGATATTTGGGTGCGGCGTGAGTTTACATTGAATTCCAGGTTGCCCGAAGTCCCGCTTTACCTGATTTATTCACATGACGAGAATTTTGAGTTGTATCTGAATGGCCGGAAACTGGTTGACACCGGCTATGCCTATAAAAATAATGTAGTACTTCCATTGGAAGGTGAATTACGTAAATTGCTCAATCAAACCGGAAAAAACGTGGTTGCCGTGCACTGTTCAAATAAGGTTGGGGGTGCTTATGTCGACTTTGGTATTTACCAGGACAGTGATCAGTCGGCTGTATTTCCAAAGAGTGCATTACAGAAATCGGTCGCGTTGTCTGCAACCCAGACCCATTACAATTTCTCCTGTGGCCCTGTTGACCTCAACCTTACCTTCATCTCCCCGCTATTGCCTGATAATCTTGATGTTTTGTCCAGACCGGTCAATTATATTAGCTATGATACCCGGTCTACCGATGGCAGAGAGCATGATGTCCAGATCTACTTCGAGGCAACTCCCGAGTGGGCGGTGGATCATATTTCACAGGAGGTTTCGCTGGAGAAAGGAAAAACGGAGGGGCTGACTTATTTCAAGGCAGGAACGACTGAACAGGCTATTTTAGCCAAACAGGGTGATGATCGCCGCATCGATTGGGGTTATTTCTACCTCTGCGGTAAAACGAGTCCTGAGATGACCTTTGCAACGGGAAATTACAATGTTATAAAACAGGAATTTGCAACCGATGGCCTGCTTAAAGATTCTTCGAAAGAAAAAATGATTTCCCGGATGACCGAAAATATGCCAGTAATGGCGTGCGTTCAACAACTTGGCAAAGTGGAGACAAAACCGGTTTCGGGTAATATTATGGTGGGCTACGATGATTTGTACTCGATTCAATATTTTGGAGTAAACCGTATGGCCTGGTGGAAAAAAGAGGGTAAAGTTACTATGGATGATGCCCTTAAAGCGGCCTCAGCGGAGTTTGACCAACTGAGTGAAAGTTGCTCCCGGTTCGATAACCGGCTTTGGGAAGAGGCAGTGAAAGCGGGCGGTGAAAATTATGCTGAACTTTGCGTCCTCGCATACCGTCAGTCTATTGCTGCCCATAAGCTCTTAAAGGACAAAGAAGGAAATACCTTGTTCTTTTCCAAGGAGAACTTCAGTAACGGATCAATAGGTACTGTTGACGTCACTTATCCTTCAGCGCCACTTTTTTTACTGTATAATCCCGATTTGTTGAAAGGGATGATGACTCCCATTTTCTATTTTTCAGAAAGTGGGAAATGGACCAAGCCTTTTTCGGCTCACGACGTAGGAACCTATCCCCTGGCGAACGGTCAGACTTATGGTGGTGACATGCCAGTTGAAGAGTGCGGAAACATGTTGATTCTTACGACCGCCATCGCACAGGCTGAAGGAAATGCCTCTTATGCCGAAAAGCATTGGAAGACATTGACGATCTGGGCCGATTACCTGCTTCAAAATGGTCTTAACCCCGAAAATCAGTTGTGTACCGATGATTTTGCCGGACACTTTGCTCACAATACGAATCTTTCCATTAAAGCGATTATGGGAATTGCCGGATATGGAAAACTTGCCGGTCTATTGGGAAAAACAGAGTTAGCCGAAAAATACAATTCAAAAGCTAAGGAAATGGCATCCAAATGGATCGAAATGGCCAGCGATGGCGACCATTTCCGACTGACTTTTGATCAACCCGGAACCTGGAGCCAGAAATACAACCTGGTATGGGACAAAATCCTGAAGTTGAACATATTCCCCAAAGAGGTGGCAGAAAAAGAGGTTGCCTATTATCTCACGAAACAAAATACTTATGGATTACCGCTGGATAACCGGAGGACCTACACCAAATCTGACTGGATAATCTGGACGGCTACCCTGGCGAATGACAGGACGACTTTTCAAAAATTTATTGATCCCGAGCATAAATTCGTAAATGAAACGCCCAACCGGGTCCCGATGACTGACTGGTATGAAACACCCGATGCTCATCAGGTCGGTTTTCAGGCGCGTTCGGTGGTTGGCGGGTACTTTATAAAAATGCTAGAACAAAAAAACCAATAACTTATGAGAATCATCTTTTTGATACTCTGTTTGCTCCTCTACTCAATTCTGCTTCAGTCTGCCACCCCTAAAAGCTTAAAGTCTAAAGAGCTAATCGGGCATCGTTTTCTGACGTTCAATACGGTGATTCGGGTAAACCAGATTGAGGTGGCAAGAGATAAAAATGTTGGTCAGGATGAACGCAAAGACCATACTCCGGCACGCGTAATTAAATTCAGGAATTCAATTGAGGCGGGATTTCCCGGAGCCAGAATAACCTGGGCTCTGAGCTGGCTCGCCTTGCATGACACCACTGCCAATTATAGAAAAATAAGGGAACTGGTCGTTGGTTATCATTACAAATACGGTGATGAAATAACTTTTATACCCGGTGCCTATTTTGCAAATGCTTATAACTCAACCGAACAGGTTAACAAGGATTTGCATGAAGGTCTCGCAAAAGTGTCCGAAATAACGGGAAAAGGGTATCGTCCCAATAGTATCGTAGCCGGATTCCTGTCGGCCAAAAACCTGGAGTTCCTTGCAACGAAAGAGAAGATCCATGTTTGCCAGGGGAATATCTGGAGCCAGTATGCCATTGACAATCAAGATGGAGACGGTTCGGTTTGCTATCCCTATTATCCATCAACGGAACATTTTTGCAAACCAGCACAAGGGAAAAACGATTTTATCGATTGTGTGAACCTGGATGGCTGGACCATGGATTTTTTGGCAGCCCGCAGAGCTGGTGGTTCCGGAGGTTTTAACAGCAGGATGGGAGTCGGACCGATCGAGACCCTGCATAAATACGGTGAAGAAATTGGTGTAAGAGAGATGCTCCACTCAACCGCCATCCAATTTGACCGTGGATTTGAATTGAACGGATTTGCATGGGTCACCAATTGCTGGGAAATCTCCTTACCAATTGAAGTTTCAGGATTAACCAGGTGGTTGAGTGAAATCAAAAAACGGTGGCCGGATACAGAGTTTATCACGCAGGGCGAATTTGGCCTGATATGGCGTAACCATTTTAAAACCAATGATTTTAATTACCGGTTCGAAGAGAAGGGCTCCGGGATCGGGGGCTCTGACGCAGGAATGAAAATCAGTTGGATAATGAATAAAACCTTCCGGCTCGCACTCTTGTCTGAGGACAGGAAGGGTTCTGAGGAAAATGTCATTGATTTTACCCGTTATGATTTTAAAGCTGAAGAACCGGTATCAGCCAGTACCCGGAATTGGAGTCTCATGGGGGAGATTAACCAGAAACAAATCCGTCCGCAGGATAAACCAGTCCCGTTGAGAAATCTTGACAAAAAATCAAAATCTGTAATTCAAAATTTTTATCCGGACTTATTGAAAACCAAATAATAGTAGAAGGTAATTCATTTTCAGGAGTGACCAGGTGACTTGTTGATGATTTTGAAATAGTCATCAGGTTACTTTAAAAAAATCTCACCAGAAACCTTTACCTTTGAAAATGGAATACGAATCGCATTATTAAAAGATATCTGTCTGTCTGGTCAATAGATTTATGGCAGAAAAACCTAAAATAAAGAATATGAAAAAGCTATTGGTTATCGCCCTCATTTTCATTCTGTTTTCTTGTTCAACGCACCAGGAATCCAAAATTCCCTGTTATGCATGGATGGGTGGTCCGGAAAAATTGACAGACGCCGAATTAAAGACCCAATTTCTCGATCTGAAAGCCAAAGGAATTGACGGATTAATGTATTCAGCTGGTCAGCAACCTGAAACCTACCGGCGGGTAGGGAAGATTGCCAAAGAGGTCGGATTAAAGTTTTATTCCTGGATTCCAACCATGATCCAGGGAGTTAATCCTAAACTAAAACCGGAATGGTATGCTTTAAACGGCAGGGGAGAATCGGCCTTTGACAAGCCTGCCTACGCGAGTCATTATAAATTTTTATGTCCAAACCGCGAGGAGGTCTATCAGTTTCTTGCTGATATGTATGGTCAGGTTGCAGATATTCCTGATGTGGATGGTATTCATCTCGATTTTATCCGTTTCCCCGATGTCATACTGGCACCTGGTTTATGGAAGAAGTACGGTTTGGTCATGGACCGGGAATTTCCACAGTTTGACTACTGTTATTGCGACAAGTGTGTTGCTGATTTCAATGCTAAAACCGGCATTGATATCAAATCTGTAAAAGATCCTTCCCAGGTGGAAGCGTGGAAACAATTCCGTTATGACCTGATCACAAATCTTGTGAACCGGCTGGCCGCTATGGTTCATGCCAAACATAAGGAGATTAACGCTGCAGTATTTCCCGGACCGAATTCCATCGCCCGGAAAATTGTCAGGCAGGAGTGGAACAAATGGAATCTTGATGCGTTCTATCCGATGAATTACAACGATTTTTACCTTCAGGGAACATCCTGGATTGGAAAGATGTGCAAGGAATCAACTACAACCCTGGAAAATAAAAAGCCGGTGTACAGCGGATTATTTATCTGTCCTGAACCTGAAAAGAAGATCAGTGAGCCAGATCCTGAGAATCACGGTCTTTTACCCGAAGAGCTTGAAGCTGCAATTCGCGAATCGGTTGAAAATGGCGCAGCAGGTATCTGTCTTTTTACACCTGAGCGGATGACCTCAAAAGATTGGGTGATCTTTGACAAGGCAATACACACTGCATATCTTAAAAAATAACCTCAAAACAACTGGTTATTCTCAGAATTTTGCTGTTCGTGAAGTAACAACCATTTCTTCCGTTCCAGACCACCGGCATATCCGGTTAGTTTTCCGTTGTGTCCGATGATCCGGTGACACGGAATTATGACAGGAATAGGATTCCGGCCATTGGCCATTCCCACTGCGCGGCTTGAACTTTCAGCGTTCAGGCCGCGTGCAATTTCAATATAGCTCATAGTCGAACCATAAGGCACCTCCGATAACTGTTTCCATACTTTTTGCTGAAAGTCAGTGCCATCCGGATCAAGGGGCAAATCAAACTGGCGCCGGGTGCCGGAGAAATATTCTTCAAGTTGTTTCTGAGCTAGGGACAAAACCTCCGTGAATTCCGCAGGTTCCCCGGAAATTTCCGCATCAAAAGAAATTGACTTCAGATGATAATCGTCCGACGTCAGCTTTAAGACACCGATCGGGGAATTCATCGTTTTAGACCAGGTTGCCATTTTTGATAAAAAATAAGTGAAAGCTGGTAGAAAAATAATTACAACTCCTTGATTTTAATGTTCCTGAATGAAACTTCATTTCCGTGATCCTGTAACAGGATGTATCCGTCTTCGAATTCGCCGAATCCGGGGGCTTTGCTGAATTTGCTTTTAGCAATAGCTTCCTTGAACTCGTTTGAGCCTTTTGTGATTTCAAGAACTTTAACACCATTCAGAAAATGGGTTACTTTGTTCCCTTTTACCTCGATTCTGGCTCTATTCCACTGACCAATTTCGTTTACTCTTTTTACAGGTTGGCTCGGATCGAAAATCTGCGAATTGGCTGGGATCAGATCGTAAAGTGAGGCCAAGGTCCGATTCCCATTGGTTCCCAGTTTGGCATCGGGATGTCTTGCATCATCAAGAATTTGATATTCAAATCCCACTGTATTTTTCTTTCCCGGTTCGCTTTGAATAAAATACTTTATCCCGCTGTTAGCAGCTTCAGTAATTTTGAAATCAGCTTCAAGGATGAAATTCTTATATTTTCTGAGCGTGACGATGTCTCCGCCACCTTTATTTTCTCCTTTATTCGGGCTGAGCATTCCATCCTCAATGGTCCAGCCTTTTTCAGGAAAGGTTGCAAGTCCTGCTCCGCGCCACCCCTGGGTAGTTTTTCCGTCCCATATCAATTTCCATCCGTTTTCTTTCTCGTTGTCAGTCAACACGTTATTCAGATAACTTACTTCAGTTGTACTTTTGTCCATCGGTGTCCGGTTCTCCTCAAGATTCCTGGTCATAATCCGGATATTTCGGAAATAGATTTTTCTGCCGGCGCTTTTTTCATTATTTCCGATGCCGTGGACCTGCAGCGCAATAAATCCCGAAGGAGTCATATCGTCGACCAGGTTAGCACAGGGTGTACCATTCAGCCAGGTACGGATTGAATTGCCGATCGCTTCAACCCGGAACTTATTCCATCGGGAACGTTTGTAACTTTTCTTAGCTTCCTGGTTATATTCAAGCGGATAGAGCCATCCTCTGCGCGATTCATCATAAATGCCGGCCGACCACGCACGTGGCGAATCATCACATTCAACCTGGTAACCATGAACCCGACCATTGTTATATTCTTTATTGCTCTCTGATCTGATCTGGACTCCGGAATTAAGCCCTTCATCCATTTTTATTTCGTATTCCAGGATGAAATCTCCGAAAGTTCGTATCGTAGCCAGAAAAGTGTTTGAGGTATTCATCTGTGTGGTGCCCACAATCTCCCCTTTGACCACAGTATATTCAGCGGTGCCATTTAGTCTTTCCCAACCGGATAAATCCTTGCCATTGAAGAGTTTCTCCCATTTGTTGCCGGTGGCAAATACTCCTAATGAAATAGCCAGCATGATTAAGGATAGAAAGATTTTTTTCATCGTTTTTAAATAATTTAATGGATAAAATAATGTTGCGAAGATAGGCTATTTTAATAAATTCCGTTTACGAAAACGGAATTTATTATTGCTTGATAATCAAATATATGAATTTATAAAAAAAACTATAAACGAAACTTGTCAGTTTAAATATTAATCCCATCATATTTTTGGAATATAATTCTTCATATTACTTTAGGGAGGTTCTAAAAATTCGTTTTTTCAATATTCTTCAGTAAAATTTTTCTGACCAAATCGCAATTTGATCTTTCTGTATTTTTAGCAATCATCAGACTGCAGTTAGAAGACCAATTTTTCGGTCTTTTTGGGAGAAAAATTTTCTGACATTTTCAATTTAATCGCCTTTAATTATATATTTTATTGGTATTAAGCTTTTTGCCTAATCAATTGTTCGTATCTAAAAATATTGTAGGTCAGATTGATTAATCCTAATATACCGGTTGCCCTGGGTAACCCAATCGACCAGATATACAATCCTTTCATACTTCGTTCCATAAAACCAAAAACATGCTCAACTCTTGCTCTTGTTTTTGATTTAATTCTATTATTTGCTTGTTGTTCAGTAGTTAATGGATTATTGCGATATCCTTTTTCACATACTTGATTTATCATTTTACCGTTAGATATTGTCTGATCCAGATTTGCTCCAGTGTAAGCACTATCCGCATAAAGTGGTTGATTTTCATCTTCTTCTGTAAGCAGCATATCCAGAACCTTTGAATCGTGTACTGAAGCATCTGAAACCATATAAGTGTCTATTAACTTGCTTTTCCCATCTATCTTGATGTGATTTTTATAACCATAATAGTCATCTCCATTTTTCTTTGTCCATCGAGCATCAATATCTTTATGACTTTTCTTGTGTGGCTTATCGTTCCAAAGATCATCGCCGTTATCTTCCTTAATTTGCTTGTTTTCATCCCTATTGTTGCGTTGAATTGGAACTTCTGTAAAACTCGCATCTATTATTTTACCTTCGTTAAATATCAGACCTTTGTCTCCCAAGTAAATACGGAACCTGATGAATAAATCTTCGACTATCCCCATTTGTGTGAGTTTCTCGCGAAAAGCCCAGATGGTCTTTTCATCAGGAACCTTGTCACCGCTTTCCATTCCCAGAAACTTCTTAAAGCTCATTCGATCAATGATTTGGTATTCTACCTGCTGATCACCGAGATTGTAATATCGTTGAATAAGCATGATCTTGAACATTAAAACTACATCAAATGGCTTAGCACCAGCATTATTCTTTTTATTGGTGTTTAAAAGCTTTTCTTCTAGGATCGGTCTAAAAAACTCAAAATCAACTACTTTACTGATTGCTTCTAATGGATTTCCCATTTCAGTAAGCTGTTGAGCTGCAAACTGTTTGTCGAATAGACCTATTTTACCAGTGGGTTTATACTTTCTTGACATTGCTTGATGGTTATTGGGTTTTTCAATAGCCAAATATAACATATTTATTTGATATACTGATATTTAAATTATAGAACCTCCCTTTATTTAGATGATAGTCAGTATGAATGCAAAACCATTGAAAAACACTTGTTTCATGAGTAAAACAAACATGAAGTACGAAAATCGCTATATTTGCACAGCATAAGAGAAATAATGGAAGACAATACATTTAAGTATAACTGGTACGCAATTCGTGTAAAATCAAGATCTGAAAAAAAAGTATTTTTTGACCTGGAGGAACAGAAGATTGAGGCATATCTACCCATGCAACGAAAACTGAGGCAATGGAGTGACCGTAAAAAATGGGTTGAGATGCCCCTTATCTCTGGCTACGTATTTGTTTACATTAGTCGTAAGGAGTACGAATCGGTACTTAAGATCTACAATGTTGTGAGTTACATATATTTCGAAGGGAAGGCTGCAATTATTCGGGAAGAGGATATAAATCTTTTAAAAAGGATGCTCGGACAGGTTGAGGTCGCGATTGAAATCACTGCTGAGCAATTTAGACCGGGACAAAAGGTCGAAATCGTTGCCGGTCCGCTTTTGGGTGTAATTGGAGAACTTATCGATTTCAAAGGGAAAGATAAAGTTGCACTCCGTATTCCTCCGCTTGGGTATACTGTCCTTCTTGAGGCCCCCGGTAAAAATCTGCGATCCTATTCCCCTTCATAATCGCCGAACAAAACGATCTTGTTTTTACGCTTATTAAGAAATCCCTTACGCTTATTAAGAACTGATTCCCGCTTATTAATTTAAACTGATTCTAATTGTATCCCTTACACATTAGTGGAATTTTATTGGTATTTTTATAAAGATTCGATTCAAAAAATTGTCAAATTAGAGGCTATTTTATGAAACGGTAAACTATGGTAACAAATATTGGTAAAAAACAATATATCTATTCTTCCTTATAGAAATTTTAGATTTTGTTGGTTAGGAGAGAAGGAGCGAGATTTCTGTAAGAATTTAATTGATATGATCTGAACAATAGTTAAATCAATTTTAATTTTCAAAAAGATTGGTTTTGTCTAAAAAAATTTGAACCTATACCCTATCAAGATATGTACGGACTGCAAATTGCAATACAATTAAGCTCTATTTTTATCTTGGCTTTATGCATTTCACTTTATGTTTTACGCATAGTGGTTCATGCGGTAAATAAGCTGGGCCTTTTTGATAAGCCAAACGCAAGATCTTCTACTACCAAGACGATTCCAACTCTTGGTGGAATAGCTATATTCATCAGCTTTGTTTTTGTTACAACCATAGGATTACACGGAAATGAACTCCCTGAATGGCCTTATATTCTGGTTGCCATAATCGTTATTTTCTTTGTTGGATTAAAAGACGATATCGTTAACTTGTCACCATTTAAAAAGATTATTGCTCAACTTATTACAGCAGGATTATTAATTTTCCTTGCTGATATCCGGTTTACAAATCTCCACGGACTGCTCGGCATAACAGAAATTGGGATGATTCCCAGTATTTTAATCACCGGTTTTACGTTTGTGGTGATCATTAATGCATTTAATCTGATGGATGGGATTGACGGATTGGCCTCCGGATTAAGCATTTTGATTTCATTGGTTTTCGGCAGTTGGTTTCTGGTTAGTGGTCATTTTGAATATGCGATAATCTGTTTTTCACTGATTGGTGCAATTTCCGGTTTTTTCTATTTTAATGTTTACGGGAAGGAGTATAAGATTTTCATGGGAGATACCGGGTCACTTTTACTTGGAACCATAATTACGATCCTTGTAATCCGGTTCAATGAATTTAACATAGATCAGACTCAGCCATTTGCCATATCTTCTGCTCCAATTATTTCATTTGGAATACTTTCTTATCCCTTAATAGATACTTTAAGAGTTATGGCCATTCGAATTAGACATCGCCGTTCACCATTCAGTGCAGATAGAAATCATTTGCACCATCGCCTGCTCGCTTTAGGGTTTTCTCATATTCAAGCCACTTATACCATTATAAGCGCAAACACAATTTTTATATTGGTGGTTTTTATTATGCATACCTATGGTGTGCTTCGACTTACGACCTATATCACACTTGTTGGTTCCATGCTCTTTATGATTCCGGCCTTCATCCTCAGAAAGAAGAAACTTATTAAACAGGATGATCCCTTCCAACAGCTATTGATTCCGGGGTTCCCGGATGAAAAGGACAGAAGAAAAACTATTTCAAGAATCAAACGCCGCAGGGCTGATTTACAACCTTTAACCCGACAGACATTTCTTCAGAAATTTAATCTTTGGTAGAGTCCTGGCTATACCCAGGTGAAAGTTATGTATAGTAAACCAGATTGGAGAAAAACCGGTTTATTCCCTAAGAAAATTTCCATAAAATATAAATCGTTAATACCCCTTACCAACCAAGGGACAGGACAAGGATTACAATAAAAACTCACTGTTTTATAATTTTTACATTTAGCATTAAATTAGATATCTTTGTCAAAAAAGATCAGGAAAGTTGTTTGTGATTTAAAATTACAACCTACCCTGTCTAGGTTAGCGGTTAACAAATACATCTTAAAATATTAATGATTTCTATCCTTTTCTCAATCCGGCAATGGTTACGGATAACACTAAGTCTCATTTATATGATTCTGGTTGCCTTTCTTTCTTTGCTCCCGGCAAATGATTTTCCCCAATTGCCTTTATTCCCTGGAGCCGATAAAATCGTCCATATCTGCATGTATCTTGGTCTTGCTGTACTTGCCTGTTGGTCAATGCATGCTGAGATTAAACGTCAATGGTATTACGCAGTAATTTTCTTTGCAATTGGCTGGGGGACAATGATGGAGATATCTCAATATTTAATGCACATGGGACGTTCTTTTGAATTATACGATATTCTTGCCAATTCAATCGGAGCCTTAATTGGCGTTTCTATCTACATGATTCTTGTTCAATTGAATAAACAATTAATTCAAAAAGGCAGAAAACAGGTTGTGGTGAAGATTTAATTCATCTGCTTTCTGCAATATGGGCATCAATTCAAAAATATTTTTTAATCTTACCGAAGTTTAAATCTTCCGGTAATTAGGCAATTAATATGAATGGTTTCTGAATTAAATACCTGTAATTTAATAAGTTAAACTAAATATTCAATTATGAAAGGAATAATACTTGCAGGCGGTTCAGGTACCAGGTTGTACCCAATCACCAAAGGGGTTTCAAAGCAATTGTTACCAGTTTATGATAAGCCAATGGTTTATTACCCTTTATCTACACTGATGCTTTCGGGAATCCGAGAAATTCTGGTAATCTCAACGCCGGAAGATATTGTCATGTATGAGCGATTATTGGGAACAGGGAACGACTGGGGTATTCACATAACATATAAAATTCAACCTTCACCTGACGGACTTGCGCAAGCTTTTCTTCTTGGTGAGGAATTTATAGGAGATGATGATGTGTGTCTGGTACTGGGAGACAATATCTTTTATGGTTACGGCTTCTCAGGAATGCTACATGAATCAGTTAAGCTGGTAAAAAAGGAGAAGAAAGCGGTAATCTTTGGGTATGTTGTTTCAGATCCTGAACGATATGGCGTCGCAGAAATTGATAAGGAGGGAAACGTCCTTTCGTTGGAAGAGAAACCAGAGGTTCCGAAATCAAACTTCGCAGTTGTGGGGCTCTATTTTTATCCGAATTCAGTCATTGAAGTTGCTAAAAAGATAAAACCTTCACCCCGTGGAGAATTAGAGATAACGACAGTCAATCAGGAATATATGCAGCAAAAAAGGCTGAAATTGTCGACTATGGGACGCGGTTTTGCCTGGCTTGATACCGGGACTCACACCTCTCTGATCCAGGCTTCCAATTTTATAGAAACCATAGAGACTCGTCAGGGTTTAAAAGTTGCCTGCCCTGAGGAGATTGCCTATCATAACCGGTGGATATCAAAAGAGCAGTTGATTTCATTGGCTCAGCCAATGATCAAAAATCAGTATGGGCAATACCTGGTCAGATTAGCCGGAGATTAATTAGTTTAACGGAACAAATTCAAAAGCTTAGCTGTTTTGTCAGGAGCAAACACGATAGGGAAATTTGATTAATAAACAAATTAAAGATTGATGAAATAGCCATGGTTGAGAAATCACCAACCGAAATGAATTTATCATCATGGCTATTCCATCTGGCCTTGAAAAAACAAATTATATACAGATGAAAGTAATATCAACCTCCATTCCTGAAGTATTAATATTTGAACCCGACGTTTTTGGCGACCACCGCGGGTATTTTTTCGAATCCTTTCGCCAGGATATTTTTAATCAATACGTTGGGGAAGTGCCATTTATTCAGGATAATCAGTCCAAATCAGGATTTGGGGTTTTACGCGGGCTCCATTTTCAGCGTCCCCCATTTACTCAGGCAAAACTAGTCCAATGTCTTCAGGGAGAGGTTCTTGATATTGCGGTAGATCTCAGAATCGGATCTCCAACGTATGGGAAATATGTGTCAGTTCGTTTGTCAGAAACAAACCATAGCCAGCTTTATATTCCAAGAGGATTTGCCCATGGATTTGCAGTACTCAGCGAAACTGCTGTATTCTCTTATAAATGTGATAATTATTACAACCCAGCTGCCGATGGAGGCTTGATCTGGAATGATCCTACAATAAATATTGACTGGCTTCTTTATCCTGAAGAGATAAAACTCTCCGAAAAAGACAGAAATCTCCCAATGCTTCTACAAATAGACTGCTTCCATTACAAAAACGCAAAAGAATAAACGAAATAAGTTCATTTATTCATTTGCGTTTTTGATGTAATTTTGCAGCATCCAAATAATTCTGTTTATGACCGTTAAAAATCATTCTTTTCATAATTATATTAAAATATTCTGGAGCCTGTTCGGCATTGGTATCCTGTTGATTATTATTCTGTTTACCCTTGTTGCAAACGGCAAACTCGGGTTTATGCCTTCGCTCACGGAACTTGAAAATATTGAGACATCGTTGGCCTCGGAGGTCTATTCCTCTGATGGATTGGTACTCCGTAAATTTTTTTATAAAGAGAACAGAACCTATGTTCCTTATGAACAGATCAGTCAAAATGTTATAACAGCCCTGATTGCGACCGAAGATGAACGGTTTTACCACCATTCCGGAATTGATGTCAGGGGATTACTCAGGGTCGCAAAAGGTGTAGTCACCGGGAATGAGAGTTCAGGCGGAGGTAGTACCATCAGTCAGCAGTTGGCAAAGATGTTATTTCCTCGTGAAGAGATGGACCATAAGTTGAACCTGGCATTTCGAAAATTCAGGGAATGGGTGATCGCCGTTAAACTTGAACGGAACTTCACCAAGGAGGAGATCCTGACAATGTACCTTAATAAGTTTGACTTTCTCAATCTGGCTGTTGGCATAAAATCGGCTGCCCAGATATATTTTGGAACCACCCCTGATCGACTGACCCTGGAACAGTCTGCAATGCTTATTGGAATGGCTAAAAATCCCTCATTGTACAATCCGGTAAGACGCCCTGAAATAGTGAAACAGCGGCGTAATGTTGTACTGAATCAGGTTCGCAAATTCGGATCCATCTCAACAACAGAGTGTAATAGCCTGAAATCACAACCATTAAGTTTGAATTACCATAAAGAGGATTTTAAATCAAGCCCTGGAATCTATTTTACAGAGTACCTTCGGACCACATTGATGGCCCAAAAGCCTGACCGTGCCAGATATGGTGCCTGGCAAAACCTGCAGTTCAGGGACGACTCCATAGAATGGGTAACTAATCCATTGTACGGATGGTGTCATAAAAATCCCAAACCTGATGGAACATCCTATAATATTCATTCAGATGGATTGAAAATCTATTCGACGATTGATATGAGGATGCAAAAATATGCAGAATACGCAATCAGGCAGCATCTTAGTGTTGAAATTCAACCTGTATTCAATCAGCGGTTAAGGGGGCTGAGGAACCGTCCGTTCCCGAATTCAATGTCCGATGAAGAGGCACATAACCTGCTCAATATTGCGGTCAGACAAAGTGAACATTACCGGCAACTAAAAAGTCAGGGGCTTAGTCAGGAAGAGATTCAACGGGAATTCAGGAAACCCGCTGAAATGACCGTATTTAGCTGGCGCGGTGAAATTGATACAACCATGACCCCACTTGACTCTGTAAAATATTCACTTGGGTTCCTGCGATCTGCGATGATGACCATGGAGACTAAAACCGGTCATGTGAAAGCCTGGGTAGGAGGTCCCAATTACAAATATTTCATGTACGACATGGTGAAGCTAGGGAAGCGGCAGGTCGGATCGACCGTTAAGCCGTTCCTTTATACCCTGGCCATGCAGAACGGTTATTCGCCATGTACCATGGTACCGAATGCCGAACAAACTTTTTATTTGCCGGATGGAACGACCTGGACCGCCAAGAATTCGGGAAATACCGATTTTGACGGTCAAATGGTTACTTTAAAATGGGGCCTTGCCAATTCAGTCAATCAGGTTTCAGGATGGGTAATGAAGCAATTTAATCCGGAATCGATGGCGAATATGATGCGAAAAATGGGGATAACCAGTCCGATCGATGCAGTCCCATCGATGTTCCTGGGAACTTCTGATGTCAGCATTTATGAAATGGTTGGGGCATATGGTACTTATGCCAATCATGGGGTTTATACGAAACCAATCTTTGTAACACGTATTGAAGATAAGAATGGGAATATCCTGGCCCGCTTCTCTCCTGATCATCATGACGCGATCGATCCAAAAACAGCCTATTTGATGCTTAATCTTATGGAAGGTGTTGTTAACGAGGGAACCAGCCAGAGACTTCGAAGGGAAGGATTGATCTATGGGAATCTAACCGCAGATATTGCAGGGAAAACGGGGACCACTCAAAATCAATCTGACGGATGGTTTATGGGTATTACACCCGAATTGGTTACCGGGGTCTGGACAGGAGGAGATTTACGGGCCATCCACTTTGAAGGGCTTACCATGGGCCAGGGTGCAAATATGGCATTGCCGGTTTATGGTTATTTCATGAATAAGATCTATAGTGATCCTACATTAGGATACTCACAAGGAACTCGGTTTGAGGTGCCGGAAGGATTCAGGATGGATCTTGATTGCTCGAAGGTGATGAAAGATAAGGATACGCATGGTAGTGAAAGTGATTTCTTTTGAAAATCAGTGAGGCTCTTTCCATTCGCCGTATTCCTTGATCAGTTTCTTAAGCTCTTCCACTGCATTTTCGATATCAACATGACGTTTAATTAATTTCTGTCCTTTATACAGATTGATTTTTCGTTTCCCGGAACCTACAAAACCATAATCAACATCTCCCATTTCACCGGGACCGTTCACCACACATCCCATGATTCCAATTTTCAGATTCTTCAGGTGATTGAAGTTGTGTTTAATTTCAGCAAGAGTATCCCGGATATCAAAAAGTGTTCTGCCGCACCCCGGGCAGGATATAAATTCAGTTTTTGTTACTCGCATCCGGCTGGCCTGAAGGATGCCAAAAGCAAGGTTTTTTAATTCGTTATAACCTGTATTCCCTTCGTTTGTCAATAGAATGCCATCTCCATATCCATCGATGAATAGTCCTCCCAGATCCGTTGACGCTCTAACCAGCAAATCTTCATAATTATTTTCCCAGTAACCGCGGTGCAGAATTACAGGACATTTTATAATGTGCGCATCCAATTCCATAAAAAAAGCGCGCATTTCCGCATAACAATTCAGGTTATCGCTCTCCATAATCAGGATAACTTTGCGCTCCCGCTTCAATTTCTCAATGATTTCAGGGTTCTCCTCTTTAAAAACGTCGTATTCATTTTTATTGATCCGTACAAAGCGCATCTGTCCAGTATAGTTATCGTTGAAAAGGTAATCTTCGCACGAAAGTATCGGATAGGACTTGTTCCCGCGATCAAGAATCCGTTTTCCATCGTAGAAATATTCGGGTTCACTTCCGGAATTCAGGGTTCGAATCTCTTCCCTGGTATATTTATTGAGACTGCCGATAACAACAGCAGGTTTTTTCCCTCCGATATCACTGACGGGTCTGTTTGAGCGACGTTCATATTCAAAGGGATTAGTCTGTGCAACAAGAGGAGCTTTAATGGCTGCGTGGTTCTCCCTACCCTTAAAAACATCAACCAGCTTACGGGCAAATGGGATTTCTGCAGCAGGGTCTTCAGTAAGAGAAATACGAATTGTATCACCTATTCCGTCAGCTAGGAGTGCCCCTGAACCAACAGCCGATTTTATTCTTCCATCCTCTCCTTCACCCGCCTCAGTTACCCCAATATGAAACGGATAATTCATATCCTCCAGCCTCATCCGATAATTCATCAGCCTGACTGTATAAACCATGGTCCTTGTATTGCTGGATTTGATAGACACCACAATGTTGTGATAATCTTCTCTTTTGCAGATTCTCAGGAATTCCATGACCGATTCTACGATGCCGGCAGGAGTGTCGCCATACCGGCTCATAATTCTGTCAGAGAGTGAACCCTGGTTGGCACCTATCCGTAAAGCAGTGCCCCGGGCTTTACATTCCTTAATAAAAGGGACAAAACGTTCTTCAATTTTGGCAAGTTCTTCGCGGTATTCTTCGTTGGTATAGAGAAGATGTTCGAATTTAGCCCGCTTATCATAGAAATTCCCGGGGTTGATCCGAACTTTACGGACATATTTAATGGCGATATCGGCTGCTGCTGGATTGAAATGGACATCTGCAACCAACGGGTTCAAGTATCCTCTGCGATCGAGTTCTGCCCTGATATTCTTTAAATTTTCAGCTTCCCGAATCCCCTGAACGGTTACCCTTACAAAATCAGCTCCTGCATCGATTATTTTAATCACCTGATTAACTGTGCTTTCGGTATCTTTAGTGTCGGTGTCAGTCATCGATTGTAACCTGATCGGATACATACCTCCAAGTGTAACCATCCCAATTTTAACAATTGCAGTGTCTTGTCTTTTGAATCTTAAAAGGGAATCGATATAATTGAAATTCTCGTTCTTCATTCCACTTGTCTGTTATGGTCGATAGCTTTGGCAAATTTATTCTTTATTTCGGATATTTGAGTTCTGTTAAAATTACAAAATTGAATCTGGTTCGCGATTTTAAATTAGATTTGTTAAAAAATAGCTGAAATGTCGGTATTTGTAGAATCTGTCACGAAAATATACGGGAGTCAAAGAGCGCTGGATAGGGTTTCCTTTACGATTAATTCCGGGGAAATTGTTGGGATTTTAGGACCTAATGGGGCCGGCAAGTCAACTATGATGAAAATAATTACCGGATTTCTGCACCCGGATGCCGGCGCAGTCCTGGTAAATGGTGTGGATATTGGCGAAAACAGCCTTGACATCAGGCGCCACATTGGATATCTTCCCGAAAATAATCCGCTTTATACCGATTTATATGTAAAAGAATACCTTGAATATGCCGCGGGCCTATACTCCGTTAAGTCTGTCAGGAGCCGTATTAAAGAGATGATTGGTATGACCGGTCTCGAACGGGAACAACACAAGAAAATAGGGGCCCTCTCTAAAGGATACAGACAACGTGTCGGGATTGCGCAGGCTCTGATCCACGATCCCTCTGTACTGATCCTTGATGAGCCAACTTCGGGACTGGATCCAACCCAGATTGTGGAAATTCGGCAACTGATACGTCATATAAGCACCGAAAAGACTGTTATGCTTTCAACACATATTATGCAGGAAGTTGAAGCACTTTGCGACCGTATTATGATTCTTAATCACGGAAAGATTATTGCGACCGATTCTACTGCCAATATCAAAAACCTTGCTATCACGGGTAATCAATCCATCCTGGTTGAATTTGAAGAATCGATCAATCCAGATAAATTGTCCGAGATTCATGGAGTAACCGGGATTCAGCCTGTCTCGGACCAAATATTTATCATCACCGGTGGACAGGACGATCTCCGTCCAATTATTTTTAGATATGCAGTTGCCAACCAGTTAACTATTTTAACGTTGAATAAGCAGGAATCAAGCCTGGAAAATGTTTTTCTGGAAATTACCAGATGAAGGTTAATGATTAATTTAGTATGAGATAATTCAGGAGATCTCCAAGAAATAATAATAAGCGTAAAATAATTAATTATTTTACGCTTATTATTTTACATACAGTAAAAAATATTATATTTGATGAATATTATAACCGTTTTGTTGACCTGTAATCTATTAATCGTTCTTTAATTCATTCTTAGTTTCAAAACCCCGGGTTGAATGAATTCCCGGAATGTTGAAATGTTTTTCTCCTTGCCTGGTAACAATTCCGGTACCAGCAGAACTAATGCTATTAGTCCAGCTATGAAAAAAAGTCATGTAATTCTATTTGTCCTGTTCCTTATGCTAATACCCACAGTTGGTCAGGCAAGTTATACGATTGCATCGAATATTCTCTATATCAATGGAGCTGACGCTGGATACCAGTCCATTCAGCCCGGAGATACGCTTTACTTTGCAGGAGGCAATAAAGATTATCTTTTAATTAAAAACTTCAGGGGAGCACCCGGAAAGCCAATTGTAATGATTAATTCTGGTGACCCAATAATTATCGATACTGATTTCTATTACGGAATATCCATTCAGAACTGTCAGTACATTAAATTTACCGGAACCGGCGATCCGACTCAAACTTACGGTTTTCAGGTTAACCGCGTTGCCAATGGCGCCGGATTGGGGATTGGATATTTGAGTTCCGATTTTGAGGTAGATCACATTTCGATTCAAAATACATTGATTGCCGGCGTTTATGCCAAAACTGACCCAGATTGCACCCTAACCTCTGTAAGAGGCACATTCACTCAATATAATACCATTTTTCATGATAATTATATTGCATACACCGGGAATGAAGGTTTATATATCGGAAGCACAAAATACGACGGGGAAACTGTTACCTGTAACGGGAAAGACACTGTTCTGATGCCCAGTCTGCTTGATGGGGTACAGGTATACAATAATATCGTTAAATATTCAGGGTGGGATGGCATTCAGGTAAGTTCGGCTTACCGAAACTGCAAGATTTATAACAATACAGTTCTTTATGACAGTCAGGCTGGGGCATATGCTCAAATGTCGGGAATAATAATGGGTGGAGGTACCAGGGCTGATTGCTTTAATAATTTTATAGCTGAGGGGAAGGGCGATGGTATTGAATGCCATGGACTTGGAGGATGCCGGATATTCAATAATATTATCTTGGATGCAGGCCGGAGTTATGCTCCAACAGATTCAACTCAGATGAAATATGGGATGTATGTGACCGATGTATCGGTGGAACCCGATTCCTCTTTTTATATCCAAAACAACAATATCATTAATCCGAAATCGGAGGGGATCCGTTTCTCGAGCTTAATCAGTAAAAATAATTTAATTGCCTCGAACGTCATTATCAATCCCGGTGCATTTAATTATTATCAAAATGGAAACACCCATTTCAAAGGAATAGATTCATACATTATGTTTCAGAATACCGGAACATC
Organism: uncultured Bacteroidia bacterium; assembly: GCA_903923905.1. Classification (GTDB taxonomy): domain Bacteria; phylum Bacteroidota; class Bacteroidia; order Bacteroidales; family Prolixibacteraceae; genus JAAFHB01. Next base: position 16,160 of record CAIXZH010000001.1, on the reverse strand, counting down.
CGTTACCTTGCAAAATAATTACCTGGCCCGGACTGCGGATTCTGTAAGATTTGTCTCCTCAACTTTTCAATCTCCAAAGGATTTTAAATTGCTCGCCGGGTCGCCAGTGATCGATCATGCTGTCGTAGACCCACGCATTACTTTCGATTTCACTGGCTCACCCCGCCCCTATGGTGCGAAATCAGACATTGGGGCCTTCGAGTTTGAAGGTGATAATACAGCTGTAATATCTCCTGTAATTCAGAATATTACAGGAGGTGGTGCCTATTGCGCAGGAAACATTGGCGTTCCTGTTGGATTGGAAGGATCACAAACCGGTGTGAAGTATCAGGTGGTTATTAATGGGACTAATACCGGGAGCGCTATTGTTGGAACTGGTTCAGCATTGAATTTCGGACCTCAAACACTGGCAGGCACCTATACTGTGTATGCTACAGATACGATTTTATCACTTACAAGTGCGATGGCCGGAAGTGTTGCTGTAACAGTTAATCGATTGCCTGCACTCTTTGCCGTTGTCGGCGGCGGACCTTATTGTCCTGGCGGGACTGGCGTACTGATAGGTTTAAGCGGCTCACAATCGGGGATTAATTATCAGCTAATTTTAAATGGTACAAACATAGGAACTATTTTACCTGGGACAGGTTCAGCAATTAACTTTGGTTACCAAACCGGTTTCGGCACCTATACTGTTATCGGGACAGACGCGACATCATCCTGTACGAATGCCATGATTGGAAGTGCAACTGTCTCTTTAAATGCTATTCCTTCTGCCCCCGCTAATATTACTGGAACGGTTTCTGCATGTGTTGGAAGCACAACAACCCTAACCAATTCGACATCAGGAGGTGTATGGATTAGTTCCTCCCCTTCAGTTGCTGCTGTCAGTTCTGCAGGAATAGTTACTGGTATATCCTCAGGAACTGCAGCAATCGCTTATTCTGTTTCAAATGCAGGTGGTTGCAGCGCAAGCACAAGCACAACTGTCACTATTAATGCCTTACCTACGAACTTCTCAGTAACTGGCGGCGGAGTAAATTGTACCGGCGGCACTGGCGTTGCCATCGGGGTGAGCGGATCGCAGACAGGCGTTAATTATCAGCTTAAATTAGCCGGGGTCAACACAGGAACAGCAGTAGCAGGAAACGGTAATCCCATCAGTTTCGGATTGAAGACCACCGCAGGATCATATACCGTGACTGCCACGAATACAACTACAACCTGCTCCAGCACCATGACTGGAAGCGCAGCAATTATAGTCAGCGCCTTACCTTCTGCTCCAGCTTCGATAAGCGGAACCAAATCAATATGTATTGGCAGTACAACCACGTTAGGTGATTCAACAACCGGAGGTGTTTGGAGTAGTCTGAGCCCTTCAATTGCAACGGTTACATCTGCAGGAATTGTGACAGGTATCTCTGCAGGCACAGCGACAATCCGTTACACCATTACCAATGGTGGTGGTTGCTCGAATAGTTCAAACACGACGGTAACCGTGAACGCTTTACCGACTCCCTTTACCCTGACTGGCGGAGGAAGTTATTGTGCCGGAGGAACCGGTGTGGCAGTTGGATTAAACAGTTCACAATCGGGAGTTAAATATCAGCTGGCATTAAACGGTGTTAACACAGGAAGTGCAGTTTCCGGAACCAGCTCTGCAATTTCTTTCGGAATCCAAACTGCTGCCGGTACATACACAGTAACAGGTACAAATACCAACACAACCTGTTCAACAGCCATGACAGGCAGTGCATCAGTTTCAGTAAATGCTTTACCGTCTGCTCCGGCTGCGATAGCCGGAAATACCTCTGTTTGTATGGGTTATACTGCATTTCTGACCGATGCAACCACTCCGGGTTTTTGGAGCACATCGGCTCCCGCTGTTGCCACTGTCAGCACAACCGGAGTTGTAACCGGTGTTGTAGGGGGAACCGCCACCATTCGTTATACCGTTACAAATAATAGTGGTTGTGCAAACAGTACAAGCACAACAGTTACCGTAAATTCACCACCGGTTCAACCCGGAAAGTTTACCGCATCAGCGACCAAGGTTAGTTTAGGTCAGTCCAATGTACCATTTACTGTTCCTTTGGTATCAGGTGTGACGTACAAATGGAGTTATTCGGGTACCGGCGCAACAATTACCGGAACTTCAAATTCGGTCTTGGTCAGTTTTTCATCCATTGCGACTTCAGGTATTCTGAGTGTTACGGCCTCCAATGGATGCGGAACAAGTACTGCAAGAACTGTTGCTATCAACGGATTGAAATCACTTACCATCCCCTTAGATACCTCTCAAGTGGCTGCAGTTATCGTTGCCCAGGGTGCAAATCTTGAATTAACCAGTCTGACAAAAGAACTGAAAATATACCCGAATCCAAATGTAGGGGTCGCGAATTTCGATTTTCAAATTGATAAAAGTGGACAGGTAAAGCTTGAAATTTTCTCAATAATGGGGCAGTATATTGCCCGGATTTTTGATGCGGAAGCAGAAGCTGGGATTGTCCAAACCGTTTTGTACCAGCATTCGCTTCCAACAGGTGTCTATTATTGTGTCATGCGGTGGAGCGGGAAAATGATGACTTCGAAGTTAATCGTGTTAAGGTAGTCCCCCCAAAATAACAAAATTAGTTTCCTCAGTTTGCAGAATTTAAATAAAAGACTTTATCTTTGTGGGGTTATTAGTGGATAAATTTGATTGATTGCAACCACGGAAAAAAATGCTAAAACAAAATTTTCGAATACTTTCCCATCAATCAAATATCCCTGTAATTTATTAATTATTAATCGATCTGAATGATCAGATCATCAATTTATAAATATTATGGGATATCTTTTTACCTCAGAATCGGTGTCGGAGGGGCACCCGGACAAAGTAGCTGATCAGATTTCGGATGCTGTACTTGATGAATTTCTGGCCTACGACCCTGATTCCAAAGTGGCATGTGAAACACTGGTTACCACCGGTCAGGTAATCCTGGCTGGCGAAATTAAGTCGCAAACTTATGTTGATGTGCGCGAAGTGGCTCGAAGGGTGATTAACCGAATCGGGTATACTAAAGCAGAATACCAGTTTGATGGTGATTCTTGCGGAGTATTAACAGCTCTGCACGAACAATCCCCCGATATAAATCGTGGCGTCGATAAGCTTGACCGCGAGAATCAGGGAGCGGGAGATCAGGGGATGATGTTTGGATATGCTTCGTCTGAAACGGAGAATTACATGCCATTATCCTTAGACCTGTCGCATTTATTACTGCAGGAACTGGCGGCAATCCGTCGGGCCGGCGAGGTAATGACCTATCTGCGCCCCGACTCGAAATCACAGGTAACAATCGAATACGATTCAGACAATAAGCCTGTAAAGGTTCACACGATCGTTGTATCCACTCAGCATGATGAATTTTTATTGCCTGAAAATGCTTCCGTTGAGGCACAGGCTAAAACCGATCAGGCCATGTGTGACCGGATCAAAGAAGATGTTCAGCAATACCTGATCCCGGCAATTAGTGCCAAATTACCTGAATCGATCCAAAAATTGTTCAACCCGGGTTACATCCTTTATGTGAATCCTACCGGAAAATTTGTCATTGGAGGTCCGCATGGTGATACAGGACTGACAGGCCGGAAAATAATTGTTGATACTTATGGAGGTAAGGGTGCACATGGAGGTGGAGCCTTTTCAGGGAAAGATCCTTCAAAGGTAGACCGATCTGCGGCCTATGCTGCCAGGCATATTGCCAAAAACATGGTTGCTGCAGGTATTGCAGATGAGATTTTAGTCCAGCTTGCCTATGCCATTGGTGTTGCACAACCGGTTAATATTTATGTGAATACCTACGGAACAGCGAAGGTGAACCTGAATGATGGATTGATTGCAGAGAAAATTGCTTCCCTTTTTGATCTGCGTCCTTATGCAATTGAGGAGCGGCTTAAACTCAGGAATCCAATTTATGAAGAGACCGCAGCTTACGGACATATGGGCCGTACTCCTCAGACCATAATCAAGAAGTATTCTTCACCATATTTTGGCGAGATAATAAAAGAAGTTGAACTTTTCACCTGGGAAAAACTCGATTATACAGATAAAATTAAAGAGGCATTTAAAGCTTAAATCCTCCTGGAATTTAAAAGCCGGATAAATTTTTACAATTTTATCCGGCTTTTAAAATTTAGAGCTGTTTATTCTTCGACCTGTTCAGCTTCGTAAGCCTTAAGCAGCTCTTCCTGGATTTCGGCAGGCACCTTTTCGTAGCTGGCGAATTTCATTTTGAACATGGCTCGTCCCTGGGTAATGGAGCTTAATGAGGTTGCATACTTATCCATCTCTTTGAGAGGAACTTTTGCCAGGATTTTCTCAAATCCTTTTTCCGAACTCATTCCCATGATCAGGGCGCGGCGTCCCTGAAGATCCCCCATCACATCGCCAAGCCGGTCAGCAGGAACCAAAACTTCCACGTCATAAATGGGTTCCAGAATTTTCGGGCCAGCATTTTTGAATGCCGCACTGAAGGCGTTTCGTCCTGCGAGGCGGAATGAGATTTCATTTGAATCAACAGGGTGCATTTTCCCATCGTAGATACACACCCTGATATCGCGGGCATAAGAACCGGTAAGCGGACCTTCTTCCATTTTCTCCATAATCCCTTTTAAAATGGCTGGATGGAAACGGGCATCAATCGAACCCCCAACAATACAATTACAGAAGACTAGCTTTCCGCCCCATGGAAGATCTGTGACATCCGTTCCACGTAAGCTTATCTTCATCTCCTTCCCATCTATTCTATACATGTCGGGGACAGGCATCCCCTCTTCAAAAGGCTCTATCACCATATGTACTTCACCAAACTGTCCCGATCCTCCACTTTGTTTGCGGTGACGATAATCGCCCGGAGCTATTTTAGTGATCGTCTCACGATAAGGGATTTTTGGTTTCAGGAATTGAATGTCAATTTTATAAACATTGTCAAAATACCATTTCAAGGTATTAATATGGTACTCGCCCTGCCCATGAAGGAGGATTTGCTTGAGTTCCTTTGAATATTCAATCACATAAGTGGGGTCCTCTTCGGAGAGTTTATGCAGGTATTCACCCATTTTCTCTTCGTCGGATTCATTGACCGCCTTAATAGCAGTCGTGTAACGAGGGGCCGGGTATTTAAGGGGTGGGTAACTAATTTCCGCGTCTTTTTCGCAAAGCGTGTGGTTATGTTTTACGTCTTTCAGTTTTACAGTAGCGCCAATATCTCCGGCTTGCATTTCCGGCACTTTTGTCCGGGTTTTACCCGCTACGGCATAAATCTGAGAGATCCTCTCTTTCGAATTTTTAGTGGTATTCACTAAATCCATACCCTCTCTCAAAATTCCCGAGATCACCTTAAAATAGGTAACCTCACCAACATGTTGTTCGATGGATGTTTTGAATACAAAAATAGAAGTCGGGCCGTGAATGTCCATTTTAATCAGTTTCCCGTCGATCGTTTCAACAGGGGCAAGTTCTCCCGGATGGGGAGCCACATTGCAAATAAATTCCATCAGGCGACGGATTCCCATATCCCGTGCTGCGCAGGTGCAGAAAACCGGGTAGAGACTACGGCTTAGCATTCCAAGCTTAAGCCCTTTACGCATTTCATCTTCGTTTAAGTTTCCCTGTTCGAAGAAAAGTTCCATTAGGTCTTCGTCGTTTTCGGCAGCCATTTCAACCAGTTGGTTATGGGCCTCTTCCGCACGTTCAAGTTCCGAAGCGGGGATATCCAGTTCTTCAGGTGCTCCTCCGGTTGGTCCCCATTGGAGCATTTTCATTTTCAGAACATCGATAACTTTATTAAAATTGATTCCTGTATTTATGGGATATTGTACGATGGCCAATTTATTCCCGAATGTGGTTTTGGCCATCTCAATCGTATTCTCCCAGTTACTGTTCTCATGATCGAGATGGTTGATCACAAAAATAAGGGGTTTGTGGAATTTTTCAGCATTCCGGTTGGCAATCTCGGTTCCAACTTCGACGCCGTTAACTGCATTGAATAGTAAAAGTCCTGTAGCTGCCACGCTGAGTGCAGGGATTACGCCTCCAACGAAGTCGTCCATCCCGGGAGTATCGATGATGTTAATCTTGCAGCCTTCAAATTCGGTGTAAAGGACTGTCGGATGAACCGAATTGCCATACTCCTGTTCCACAAGATTGTAATCTGATGCAGTCGTTTTGCTTTTTACATCGCCTCTGCGACTGATTATACCACCCTCGAAGAGCATCGTCTCTACAAGGGTGGTTTTCCCGGCGCCGGAATTACCAATTACAGTAATGTTCCGGATCTCATTAGTTTGAAATACTTTCATGTGATAAAATTTAGATAAAAATTTAAGAATCTATTGTTCGAAACTCAACTTACTTCATCAGCACTGGTAAAAATGAGATCTATTTCAAAGACCCCAAATTCAAACAAAAATAATAAACGATTAATAATCAAGCATAAACAGCGCTTTGGATCCTGGAACACTATATTCCTGCAGGGGCTGTCATTCTAAAGTCAGGCGGATGCATGGTCAAATACGCAAAAAAAGAATGTTGTCTGATTATGCCGATCCTAACTGGGATGATTATTTTACAATGACACCAAAAATAGAAAAATTTTGAAAATTTCCAATTATTTGTAATAATCGTAACATTTTTGTAATCCGGAAAGTTACTGTCTGCATAATCTGGCAGTTGATTGATTTATAGACTATAACTTACCAAGGATAGCATGGGGTACTTTTTATTCATTGCCATAAACATGTTTTTAAATATAAATAATTATCGAACCGGATCCATTTTCGCAAGGGTGAATTAGGTGCTTTTACCAGATCAGAATGGTTTCAGGAAAGCGATTTTTATAATTGTCTTTTTAACCAGTGGAACCTTATTGGCTTAAACTTTTGAATAAAAGTACTTTTTTTTCAACCGATTGATTGTTTTATTGCGAATTTGTGTACTTTTGCAGTCCATTTTGGGGTAGATCCGTCCGGTCGGAATTGAATATTGTATTGATCTTCCATTAAAATGGATTGGAATTGAGTTCATTTTCGTGTGTATTATATAATTCAAAAATTTAAAAACGTTTATGCCTACTATTCAACAGTTAGTACGTAAGGGGAGAACCAGTATCGAAGATAAGAGTAAGTCTCCGGCGCTGAACTCTTGCCCGCAACGAAGAGGCGTATGTGTTCGTGTTTACACCACGACGCCTAAAAAGCCAAACTCGGCTATGAGAAAAGTTGCCAGAGTAAGGTTAACCAATCAGAAGGAAGTTAACGCTTACATCCCGGGAGAGGGACACAACCTGCAGGAGCACTCTATCGTGCTGGTCCGCGGTGGTCGTGTAAAAGATCTTCCAGGGGTACGTTACCACCTTATTCGCGGAGCACTCGATACCGCCGGAGTTGAAGGTCGTAAACAACGTCGTTCGAAATATGGAGCAAAACGCCCAAAACCAGGACAAGTTGTAGCTGCTACCAAAAAGAAAAAGTAATTAAAAATTAGTTATTTGTTTGGAGGTTTGGTTGAGTAAGGGTTTGCCTTGAGCGGACTATTTAAACTGAAGACTGAACAACAACCGATTCGAATAACACAAACAATGTGTAACTAAGATGAGAAAAACAAAACCAAAGAAAAGGATCATTTTGCCTGATCCAAAATTTAAAGATGTACTGGTGACCAGATTTGTCAACAGTCTGATGTTCGATGGCAAGAAGTCTATTGCTTTCAAGATCTTCTACGATGCACTCGACATTGTTGAAAAGAAGATGAAAGATAGTGAAGTTTCCCCGCTTGATGTATGGAAAAAGGGTTTGCTCAATATTACCCCTGCTGTTGAGGTAAAGAGCCGACGCGTAGGTGGTGCCAACTTTCAGGTTCCGATGGAAATTCGGCCCGAACGCAAAGTGGCTATTTCCATGCACAACTTAATCCAGTTTGCAACCAAACGTTCCGGTCACTCCATGGCCGAGAAACTGGCAGCTGAAACGCTTGCCGCTTATAACGAAGAGGGTGGAGCATTCAAAAAGAAAGAAGATACACACAGAATGGCAGAAGCAAACCGTGCGTTTGCTCATTTCCGGTTTTAATTTGACATACACAGTAGATATCAGTATCATAATATAATGGCTAAAAGGGATCTTACAAATACCAGAAACATTGGTATCATGGCTCACATCGACGCGGGTAAAACAACTACCTCTGAGAGGATTTTGTTTTACACCGGTAAAACTCACCGTATTGGTGAGGTACATGATGGTGCCGCAACCATGGACTGGATGGCACAAGAACAGGAACGCGGTATCACAATTACCTCCGCTGCTACTTTCACAGAGTGGACGTATAACGATATTGTTCATCAGATCAATATCATAGATACTCCGGGGCACGTTGACTTCACAGTTGAGGTTGAACGTTCACTCAGGGTACTTGATGGCGCTGTGGCTACATTTTGCGCTGTAGGCGGTGTGGAAGCCCAGTCTGAAACTGTTTGGCGTCAGGCTGAAAAATATGGCGTACCAAAAATCGCCTTTATTAATAAGATGGATCGTGCTGGCGCCGATTTTTTTCGGGTGTACAGCGACATCAAAGATAAATTAGGTGCAAACCCGGTTCCAATTCAACTTCCAATCGGAGCTGAAGAAAAATTCAAAGGAGTGATTGACCTTATCCGTATGAAAGCACTTTATTGGCACAATGAGGCAATGGGAGCTGAATATGATATCGAAGAGATTCCTGCTGATTTGTATGAATTAGCAAAAGAATGGCGTGATAAAATGGTGGAATCTGTTGCTGAACAGGATGAGGTTCTCATGGAGAAATTCTTTGAGGATTCTGATAGTATCACTGTAGACGAACTTATCTCTGTGATTCGGAAAGCAACACTTACGGGAGTTATTATTCCGATGCTTTGTGGCTCTGCATTTAAAAATAAAGGGGTTCAGACTTTGCTCGATGCAGTTTGCGCCTTCTTGCCAAATCCGTTGGACATTGGTTCTATTGAAGGAAAAGATCCCGATACCGATCAGATGATTGAGAGAAAACCTTCTATTGATCAGCCTCTTGCTGCATTAGCCTTCAAAATTGCAACCGATCCCTTCGTAGGGCGTCTTTGTTTTATCCGCGTTTATTCCGGTAAAATTGATGCAGGCTCATACGTATTGAATATGCGTACGGGTAAAAAGGAACGTATTTCGCGCTTATTCCAGATGCATGCCAATAAACAACAGCCTCGTGATGTAATCGAAGCCGGTGACATTTGTGCTGCTGTCGGATTTAAAGATATTCGTACCGGAGATACCCTTTGCAGTCTTGATCATCCGATCATCCTCGAATCGATGACTTTCCCTGAACCGGTTATTGGTATAGCCATTGAGCCTAAAACTCAAAACGATATTGATAAATTATCAAACGGTTTACAAAAACTTGCTGAAGAGGACCCAACCTTTCAGGTTCGGACCGATGAAGACAGTGGTCAAACCGTTATTCGCGGTATGGGTGAGCTTCACCTCGAAATTATCGTGGATCGTCTCAAAAGGGAATTCAAGGTTGAATGTAACCAGGGAGCTCCTCAGGTAGCTTACAAGGAAGCCGTTACCAAGGAAGTTGAACTTCGTGAAGTATTTAAGAAACAGACCGGGGGTCGTGGTAAATTTGCAGATATCAGCGTTAAAGTTGGTCCTGTCGACGAGGGGGTTACCGGTTTGCAGTTTGTAGATATGATCAAAGGGGGGACAATTCCGCGTGAATTTATCCCTGCAGTTGAAAAAGGGTTCAAAGAATCACTCAATAATGGCCCTCTTGCAGGTTTTAAAATTGAGAATTTAAAGGTTACCCTGATTGACGGATCCTTCCACCCGGTTGACTCCGATGCCCTTTCATTTGAACTTTGCGCCAAACAGGCATTCAGGAATGCAGCTTCGAAGGCAAAACCAGTTTTATTGGAGCCAATTATGAAGGTCGAAGTGGTAACACCCGATGATTACATGGGTGATATTGTTTCGGATTTGAACCGTCGCCGGGGTCATGTCGAAAGCATGGATTCCAAATTCGGAGCACGTGTTCTAAAGGCTAAAGTTCCTCTGTCCGAACAATTTGGATATGTAACTACCTTACGTACCCTCTCTTCCGGTCGCGCAACATCCTCTATGGAGTTTTCACACTATGCTGAAGTGCCTAAGAATATTGCAATTGCAGTACTCGAGGCCGTTAAAGGCAGAACAGATTTGTTATAAAACAACACCATAATACGTTCTTATCATGAGTCAGAGAATTAGAATTAAACTTAAATCGTACGATCACAACCTGGTTGATAAATCAGCCGAGAAGATTGTCAAAACCGTAAAATCAACGGGAGCCATTGTGAGCGGACCAATTCCGCTTCCAACACACCGGAGAATCTTTACCGTTTTGAGAGCGACCTTTGTAAACAAAAAATCAAGGGAACAATTCGAATTATCTTCTTACAAGAGGTTGATCGACATTTACAGTTCCACCGCTAAAACGATCGATGCCCTAATGAAACTGGAATTGCCCAGCGGCGTCGAGGTAGAAATTAAAGTGTAATTATTTAATTGCTTAATCAGTAAAAAATGCCAGGATTAATTGGAAAAAAAATCGGAATGACTTCCGTATTCAGTGTTGAGGGGAAAAACATCCCATGCACTGTGATTGAGGCAGGTCCATGTGCTGTATCGCAGATTCGTACCCTTGAAAAAGATGGTTATGAAGCGGTTCAGTTAGGCTTTCTGGATAAGAAAGAAAAACATGCGACAAAGCCCGAAATCGGCCACTTCAAAAAGGCCGGTACTGCTCCGAAGAAAAAAGTTGCCGAATTCGACAGCTTCGGAGGTGATGTAAAGCTTGGAGATATCATTACAGTTGAACTGTTGGAGCCTTCAGATTTTATTGATATCACAGGATATTCAAAAGGTAAAGGATTCCAGGGTGTTGTTCGTCGTCACGGTTTTGGTGGCGTGGGCGAAAGCACACACGGGCAGCACAACAGGCTGCGTGCACCGGGATCTGTTGGTGCATCATCGTATCCTTCACGTGTATTCAAAGGAATGCGCATGGCAGGACGTCATGGTGGAATCAAGGTAACTGTTCAGAACATCGAAGTTTTGAAAGTTATTCCTGAGAATAATCTGGTGATAGTTAAAGGTTCCGTACCGGGACCCAATGGTTCATACTTAATTCTCGAGAAGTAATGGAAATCGCAATCTTTAATACAGCAGGGAAGGAAACCGGCAGAAACGTAGAACTCAATGCAGAAATCTATGCGGTAGAACCCAACGATCACGCGATTTATCTCGACGTGAAGCAATATCTGGCCAATCAACGTCAAGGCACGCATAAAGCTAAAGATCGTGGTGAGATTGCGGGTTCAACCCGTAAGATCAAACGTCAAAAAGGGACAGGCGGCGCCCGTGCAGGAAGCAGAAAATCTGGTACAATCCGAGGAGGAGGACGTATTTTTGGTCCCCGCCCAAGAGATTACAGCTTTAAGCTGAATAAAAAGCTTAAAGAGCTTGCACGTAAATCGGCTCTGACTTATAAAGCACAGTCCAATGGGATAATGGTTCTGGAAGATTTTTCTTTTGAAGCCCCAAAAACCAGGGAATTTGCAGCAATTCAGAATAATCTGAATATTAGTGATAAAAAATCATTAATAGTGTTATCGGAAGCAAATAAAAATATATATTTGTCCTCCAGAAATTTACAGAACGTAGAGATTGTAATAGCCTCTGAACTAAGCACTTACAAGATTATGCGAGCCCATAAGATAATTTTGGTTGAAAGTTCTGTGAATAAAGTGGAAGAATTATTTAAGATTTAACGCGAAAGACAATGGTTGATATTTTGATTCGCCCTATCGTAACCGAGAAAATGAACCTCATAACGGAGAAGTATAACCGGTATGGTTTCAGGGTAGATAAGAAGGCAAACAAGCACGAGATCAAGAAGGCCGTGGAAGAGATCTATGGCGTTAAGGTTATCACCGTTAATACGATGGTGTATGCCGGAAAATTAAAATCCCGTTTTACAAAAGGCGGGGTTATTACCGGAAGGATGAATGCTTATAAGAAAGCACTCGTCACGTTATCCGAAGGAGATAGTATTGATTTTTACAGCAATATCTAAAGTAAGAGATGGCAGTTAGAAAGTTAAAACCAGTAACTCCGGGACAAAGGCACAAGATTGCAGGTACCTTTGAGACCGTTACAACTGGCAACACACCTGAAAAATCATTGTTAAGGCCCATGAAGAGTACCGGCGGTCGCAATAGTGCCGGTAAAATGACAATGAGGTATATAGGTGGAGGGCATAAGAGGAAATACCGTGTGATCGATTTCAAGAGAGAGAAAGACGGTATTCCCGCACGGGTCGATTCGATCCAGTACGATCCTAATCGTACTGCTCGCATTGCACTCTTAATCTATGCCGATGGGGAAAAACGTTACATGCTTGCACCGAATGGTCTCCAGGTGGGACAATCCGTTCTTTCTGGTGCAGACATAGCTCCCGAAATCGGTAATGCACTTCCATTAGCCAAAATACCTCTTGGTACAATCGTTCATAACATTGAGTTGCATCCCGGACAGGGAGGCATCATGGCCCGGTCTGCCGGTACATATGCGCAGCTCACCTCGCGTGAAGGACGATATGCCATCATAAAACTCCCCTCTGGCGAATCCCGTATGGTATTAGTTACATGCCGCGCAACGGTAGGTACCGTCGGAAACTCAGACCATGGCCTTGAAAGATCAGGTAAAGCCGGTAGAAGCCGTTGGCAGGGACGTCGTCCTAGGGTCCGCGGTGTCGTTATGAACCCTGTCGATCACCCAATGGGTGGTGGAGAAGGCCGTGCTTCCGGTGGTCACCCACGTTCACGTAAAGGATTACTTGCGAAAGGATTTAAAACCCGTTCGAAGAAGAAAGCTTCTACCAGGTATATCATTGAACGTAGGAAAAAGTAATCACTAATTATAAAAGAAAAGTAGATTATGAGTCGTTCGCTTAAAAAAGGCCCTTTTATTGACTTTAAGTTAGAGAAAAAAGTTCTGGTTCTGAACGAAGCAGATAAAAAGTCGGTCGTAAAAACATGGGCAAGACATTCAATGATTTCTCCTGATTTCGTTGGTCACACAATCGCAGTACATAACGGGAATAAATTTATCCCAGTTTATGTTACCGAAAATATGGTTGGCCATAAATTAGGGGAATTTGCTCCTACCCGCACCTTCAGGGGACATGGCGGTAACAAAAAACGATAAGCCATGAACGGGGAAATGTATAATAGTAGTAAAAAGTACCAAGATGGGTTCTAGAAAAAAGAAAAGCGCTGAGTTGCTAAAACAAGCAAAAGCCGCCAGATTCCAGGCTGTTCTGCACGATGTCCCAACTTCACCGCGTAAGATGCGCCTTGTTACCGATATGATTCGTGGAATGGCGGTAAATCGTGCACTCGACGTCCTGAAGTTTTCCTCTAAAGAGGCTTCACGCAGAGTAGAGAAACTCCTTCTTTCAGCAATTGCCAACTGGCAGGCTAAAAACGAGGGGGTTAGACTCGAAGAAAGCAACCTATACGTGCAGGAAGTTTTTGTGGATTCTGCCCGCATGCTGAAACGGTTACGTCCTGCTCCGCAGGGTCGCGGTCACCGAATTCGCAAGCGTTCAAATCACGTAACTGTCCGGTTGGCAAGTAAAAATGTTGTAGAAGAAAATACCAAATAATAGTATGGGACAAAAAGTAAATCCGATTTCAAATAGGCTTGGAATCATTAGAGGATGGGATTCCAACTGGTTCGGAGGTAACGATTATGGTGATAAACTGGTCGAAGACCACAAAATCAGAGGTTATCTGAATGCCAGGCTTTCAAAGGCAAGCATATCAAGGATCATCATTGAGCGCACATTGAAGCTTATTACCATAACTGTTCACACCTCAAGACCAGGTATTATTATTGGGAAAGGTGGCCAGGAAGTTGATAAACTTAAGGAAGAGCTCAAGAAGATCACCAAAAAGGAGGTTCAGATCAATATTTTCGAGATCAAACGCCCCGAATTGGATGCTCAGATTGTAGCCAGTAATATCGCCCGCCAGGTGGAAGGCAAAATTGCTTACCGCCGTGCCACTAAAATGTCGATTGCTTCTACCATGAGAATGGGTGCTGAAGGGATTAAAGTTCAGGTCTCCGGACGTCTGAACGGTGCTGAAATGGCCCGTTCTGAAATGTACAAGGACGGAAGAACACCTTTGCACACCCTTAGAGCCGATATCGATTATGCACTTGCTGAAGCGTTGACTAAGACAGGTCTGATTGGTGTTAAAGTTTGGATTTGCCGTGGTGAAATATACGGTAAACGCGACCTTTCTCCAAACGTCGGGCAATCTGTACAACAGCAACGTGGACCGAACCGCCCTGCAGCCGAACACGGTAAAGGTGGGTTTAAAAAACGTAAAAAGTAATCATCGACAAAGCTAAAAAAGATGTTACAACCGAAAAAAGTAAAATTTAGAAGAGTACAAAAGGGCAAACTGAAAGGAAACGCACAGCGTGGAAATCAGTTATCATTTGGTTCTTTTGGTATAAAATGCCTGGAAACAGCATGGATAACCGGCCGCCAGATTGAGGCAGCCAGGGTCGCGGTAACGCGTCATATGCAGCGTCAGGGTCAGATTTGGATTCGTATATTCCCCGATAAACCTATTACCAAAAAACCTGCAGAGGTTCGTATGGGTAAAGGAAAGGGAGCTCCCGAAGGATTTGTTGCAACCGTTACACCGGGGCGCATTCTGATCGAAATTGAAGGAGTTCCGTTCGATCTTGCGAAAGAAGCATTACGTCTGGCAGCCCAGAAACTGCCGATTACTACCAGATTTGTTGTTAGACGCGATTTTGTTGAATCTTCAATTGTTGAATAATGAAAAATTCTGAAATCAAGGAATTAACAACCGCGGAAATCATTGAAAAGATTTCCTTAACCAAAGAGGAGTATATTCGCATGTACTTAAATCACAGCGTAAATCCTCTTGAGAATCCGATGAAGATTCGGTTTACCCGCAAAAACATCGCCCGCCTGAATACTGAATTACGTAAACGTCAACTTGAAAATTAATTATGACTATGGAAGCCAGGAATCTTAGGAAAGAGCGTATTGGTGTTGTTGTCAGCGACAAGATGGAAAAAACCATCGTTGTTGCAGAAAAGGGAAAGGAAAAACATCCTATTTACGGTAAATTCGTGAACAGGACCACAAAGTTCTATGCCCATGATGAGAAAAATGACTGCAATATCGGGGATACCGTATTAATAATGGAAACACGCCCGCTGTCAAAGCAGAAAGGGTGGAGATTAGTTAAAATTTTAGAAAGAGCGAAATAGCCATGATACAGCAAGAATCACGTTGTACAGTCGCAGATAACAGCGGTGCTAAGGAAGCGTTGGTCATCCGGGTTTTGGGTGGAACACGCAAGCGCTATGCCTCTGTTGGAGACAAAATTGTCGTGACTGTTAAAAATGCCATTCCCGGAAGCGATATGAAGAAGGGTACGGTTTCGAAAGCAGTTGTCGTGCGCACATCCAAGGAAGTACGTCGTCCCGACGGATCGTATATCCGGTTCGATGATAATGCGGTCGTGTTGCTTAACGCAGCCGGTGAAATGCGGGGAACCCGTATTTTTGGCCCTGTTGCCCGGGAGCTTCGCGATAACTTCATGAAGATCGTCTCATTAGCTCCTGAAGTACTTTAATCTATTCAGACTATGCAGAAAAAGTTACACATAAAAAAAGGAGACACAGTAGTGGTTATTTCCGGCAACTCTAAAGGACAGTCAGGTAAAGTTCTGGAAGTTGTTCGCGAAGATGAACGCGCTATCGTGGAGGGGGTTAATCTGGTGTCAAAGCATACCAAACCCAACGCCAAGAGTCCTCAGGGTGGTATTATCAAACAGGAAGCTACAATTCACGTTTCCAATCTGATGTTAAAAGACCCCAAAACAGGTAAACCAACCCGTATTGGTCGACGCCTTGACAAAAATGGAAAATTAGTTCGCTATTCAAAAAAATCAGGGGAGGAGATTAAATAATGGGTTACGTACCTACTTTAAAGCAGAAATTCCGCGACGAGATCGTTCCTG